>JBOHKB010000337.1:0-2981 GCA_050728815.1 Propylenella sp. | reverse complement strand
GAACGGGGATAACCGCATCCTTGCCCGCGCCGCCGATGACGACAAGGGTCAGCTCATGACCTACATCGAGGCGGCGCGGGCGTGGCTGGAGGTCGAGGGGCGGCTGCCGATCAACCTTACGGTTCTGCTGGAGGGCGAGGAGGAATCGGCGAGCCCGAGCATGGTCCAGTTCCTGACGGCGAACGCCGAGGAGCTGAAAAGGGACATCGCGCTTGTCTGCGACACCTCGATGTGGAACCGCGAGACCCCAGCAATTTCTGTGATGTTGCGTGGGCTCGTTTACGAGGAAGTAGAGGTCCAGGCGGCGACCCACGACCTGCATTCGGGCTTTTTCGGCAGCGCGGCGCGGAACCCGATCCACGTCCTGACCAGGATATTGGCCGATCTCCACGACGAGAACGGCCGCGTCACGATCCCGGATTTTTACGACGGCGTTCCCGCCGTCACGCCGGCGCTGAAAGCGCAGTGGGAATCGCTCGCCTTCGATCAGAAGGCGTTCCTCGGAGACATCGGCCTCTCGATCCCCGCCGGCGAGAAGGGCTATTCGGCGCTGGAGCAGGTGTGGGCGCGGCCGACCGCCGAGGTGAATGGGATCGTGGGCGGCTACACGGGCGCCGGGGCAAAAACAGTGATCCCGGCGAAGGCATCGGCGAAAGTGTCGTTCCGCCTGGTCGGCGACCAGGACCCCGATGCGATCCGCCGCAACTTCCGCACCTTCGTCGAGGCGCGCCTGCCCGCCGACTGCAAGGCGAGCTTCCTCAATCACGGCGGCGACCGGGCGATCGTCCAGCCGAGCGACAGCTCATGGGTGAAGAAGGCGAAGCAGGCGCTTTCAGACGAGTGGGGCCGCGAGGCGGTGCTGATCGCCATGGGCGGCTCCATTCCAATCGTCGCGCAGTTCGAGCGGATTCTCGGAATGGATTCCCTTCTGATCGGCTTCGGACTCGAAGACGACCGCATTCATTCGCCGAACGAGAAGTACAATCTCACATGCTTTCACCGCGGCACGCGCTCCTGGGCGCGAGTGCTCGCGGCAATCGCGGAGTAGGCCGATGCATATCGCTCAGATGAACGTCGGGACCGCCCTCTACGACCTCGACGACGCTCGGATGGCGGACTTCATGAACAACCTCGACCGCGTGAACGCGCTCGCCGAGGCGTCCCCGGGCTTTGTCTGGCGGCTGCAGACCGAGGAGGGGAACGCCACCGACATCAAGGTCACGAGCGACCCGCGCTTCATCGTCAACATGTCGGTGTGGGAGGACGTCCCGGCGCTTTTCGACTATGCCTTCCGCTCCGATCACCGGAGCGTCATGATCCGCCGCCGCGAGTGGTTCCAGAAGCCCGAGGGCCCGTATCTCGTGCTCTGGTGGATCGAGGAGGGCGCCCGGCCGACTGTGGAGGAGGGCCTCGCCCGGCTTGCTCACCTCGCGCAGCACGGCCCGACCCCCTACGCCTTCAACTTCAAGACCGCTTTCCCGGCCGGCAACGCCGAGCCGCTCGACCTGAAACCCGAGCCCTATTGCGTCGGCTGGGCGTAGGCTGCGCATGCGGTCGGTCTGCGTCTTCTGCGGCTCGAGCGCCGGCAACCGAGGTGCCTACGCGGAGGCCGCAAGAGCGTTGGGCCGCACGCTCGCCGAGAGGAGCCTCCGCCTCGTCTACGGCGGCGCGATGGTCGGCCTTATGGGGGCGCTCGCCGATGCCGCGCTCGCCGCCGGCGGCGAGGTGATCGGCGTGATCCCGGTGGCGCTGGTCGAGCGCGAGATCGCGCACGCCGGCTTGACCGAAATCCATCACGTGAAATCGATGCACGAGCGGAAGGCCATGATGGCCGATCTCTCCGACGCCTTTCTTGCGCTGCCAGGCGGTATGGGGACGCTCGAAGAGTTGTTCGAAATCTGGACGTGGGCGCAGCTTGGCCACCACAAGAAGCCGGTCGGCATCCTGAACGTCGAGCGCTATTTCGATCCGCTCCTCGCTTTCATCGAGCAGCAATGCCGCGAGGGCTTCATGCGGCGCGAGCACTGCGACATGCTCGTGGTGGAGAGCGATCCCGCCCGGATTCTCGCGCGCTTCGAGGACTACCATGCGCCGACCGTCGTGAAATGGATCGCAGGGGGCGAACGCTGACGCCTCGCTTCGTAGCCGGGCGAAGACCTCTTCAAAGAACTAGTGGAGGAGGCCCCTTTGAGATCGATTACGCTCCGCGATTTTGACGGGGAGACCCGACTCTCGAGCGGGTCTTGACTGAAAGACTGCTTCACAATGAGCTTACGGATATTGGCGGCGGGTAGTCGGGATTACCGGAGCCGGACCGCGCGCCAGTTCGTTGCGTTAGCTTTGAGACGTGGGGAGCCAAGTGATTGATACCGAAGCATCGATGGTTTGGGCACTTCCGCGCAAGTCGCAGGAGTTCATGGAGCCGCCCAGCCTAACTCAGCGTGGCGATCAGCTCGACCTTGTCTACGACTACGAAACGGACAGCGGCCAGTACCAGCGCGCTGCGATTTCGTTTCGAGGGGTAGAAGCATTCTCCTTCACATCGTTCGAGCTGTGCTCTCCTGAGCAAGTTGCAGCCTATGACAAGGTGATTGCGATCCATTCGTCTGAGTGGCTGAAGCGACTTCGTTCTCAGAGGGCCATTAAGGAAGGCACTGTACTACACTACCGCATGTTCTTTGATGAGGTGGGCTGTTACGAGATAATTGCCTCCGAGTTCCACCCGCCTACGCGCGCTGTCTGATCGGTATCGAACCAACCCCATCGGCGTGCGCCGATTTCGCCGCGTCGCTGGCCGGAGAGCGATCTTTTCCGGATTCTCGCGCGGTTCGAGGAGTATCATGCGCCGACCGTCGTGAAGTGGATCGCGACCGGCGAGCGCTGACCTATCCCAGCGTCAACAAACCCTCGAGGGACGGAAGCACCGCGCTCGGCGGAAGGTCCGGATATTCGTCGGGGGCGCTCGTGCGGTTGATCCACAC
>JBOHKB010000336.1:0-4308 GCA_050728815.1 Propylenella sp. | reverse complement strand
GTCTGGATGTCGCCGGCGGTCACATGGCCCGGGCCCTGCTTGCGCAAGGTGATGCGCTTCGGGCCGTCGCCCTCCATCTTGACGGCGATTTCCTTGATGTTGAGGACGATGTCGGTCACGTCCTCGCGCACGCCGGCGATCGAGGAGAATTCGTGCAGCACGCCGTCGATCTGCGCGCTCGTCACCGCCGCCCCCTGCAGCGAGGAGAGGAGCACGCGGCGAAGCGCATTGCCGAGCGTCAGCCCAAATCCGCGCTCCAGTGGCTCCGCCACCATGGTGGCGACGCGCTGGCGGTCGGAGCCCGGCTTCACGTCGAGCTTGTTCGGTTTGATGAGGTCCTGCCAGTTCTTCTGGATAACCATCTTGCCTCTCAGGGAATGGGCGCCGCCTGAGCGCGGCGCGCCCCGCCGCTTCAAGGGCGGCGGCTTGGTGCAAAAAAAACTAAACGCGCCGGCGCTTCGGCGGCCGGCAGCCATTATGCGGGATCGGCGTCACGTCGCGGATCGTGGTGTTCGTGAAGCCAGCCGCCTGCAGCGCCCGCAGCGCCGACTCGCGGCCCGAACCAGGGCCGGACACCTCCACTTCGAGCGTCCGCATGCCGTGGTCCTGCGCCTTCTTCGCCACCGTCTCGGCGGCGATCTGCGCGGCGTAGGGCGTCGACTTGCGCGAACCCTTGAAGCCCATGGCCCCCGACGATGACCAGGAGATCGTGTTGCCCTGCACGTCAGTAATGGTGATCATGGTGTTGTTGAAGCTCGAGTTCACGTGGGCGATGCCCGACGTGATGTTCTTGCGTTCGCGCCTGCGGATGCGCGCTGCGTCTTTTGCCATCGGTCAGCTGTTCCCGTTCAAGTGGCTTTTTTCTTGCCGGCGATCGGCTTGGCCGGGCCCTTGCGGGTGCGCGCATTGGTATGCGTGCGCTGGCCGCGGGTCGGCAGCCCGCGCCGATGGCGGAGGCCGCGATAGCAGCCAAGATCCATCAGCCGCTTGATGTTCATGCTTACGTCGCGGCGAAGGTCGCCCTCCACCATGTAGTCGCGGTCGATCGTCTCGCGGATCTGGATGACCTCAGAATCGGAGAGCTCGCTGACCCGGCGGCTGTCGGGGATGTTCACCTTCTGGACGATCTCCCGCGCCTTGGTCGAGCCGATGCCGTGGATGTACTGAAGCGCGATCACCACGCGCTTGTTGGTCGGGATATTGACGCCTGCGATGCGTGCCAAATCCGATACTCCTTTGCCGCGCCGCCGAGCGGCGTCCGCCTGCCTGTCCCCTGCCCCCGCGCACCAGGCCGGGAACGCAAAAACTCGGTTCCGGAACGCCCCTTAGGTCCCGGCACCGCTCCAATAACGCTTCAGGATGCGCCGCTACTTAATGTCTCAGGGGCCACCCGTCAACCGTCCCAAAATGCCGCATCCCCCGCCTCAACGGGCGCCGAGCGCGGCGTCGATCGCCCGGCTCACCTCGCCGATGGCCGCCATGCCGTCCACGCTCTCGAGCTGCCCCTTGCCGCGGTAGTAGCTCACCAGCGGGGCGGTCTGGTCGCGGTAGGCGCGGAGCCGCGTCCTGAACGACTGTGGGTTGTCGTCGGCCCGGATGGCGTCGCCGCGCGCTTTCATGTCGTTCAGCCGGCCCTCGATCCGCCTGAGGAGGACGTCCTCGTCGACCTTCAGCTCGATGACGCCGTCGAGCCTCATTCCTTTCTTCGCGAGCAGGCGGTCGAGCGCCTCCGCCTGACCGACGGTGCGCGGAAAGCCGTCGAGCACGAAGCCGTTCCGCGCGTCGGGCTGGTCGAGCCGGTCGGCGACGATGCCGACGACCACGTCGTCCGGCACGAGCTCGCCGCGCGCCATGATGTCCTTCGCCTTCAGGCCGACGGGCGTCTTCGCCTCGATCGCCGCCCTGAGCATTTCGCCGGTCGAAAGTTGGACGATTCCGTGCTCAGCGACGAGGCGCTGCGCCTGCGTTCCCTTACCTGCTCCGGGCGGTCCGAGCAGGATCAGCCTCATCTCCGCCGGCCCCGCAGCTTCGACTTGCGGACCAGCCCTTCGTACTGGTGGGCGAGGAGGTGGCCCTGCACTTGCTGCACGGTGTCCATGGTGACGTTGACGACGATGAGCAGCGAGGTGCCGCCGAAATAGAACGGAAGGGCGAGCTGCGCGATCAGGACCTCGGGCAAGAGACAGACGATGACCAGATAGATGGCACCGATGGTCGTGACCCGGGTGAGCACGTAGTCGATATACTCGGCGGTGCGCTGCCCCGGCCGGATGCCCGGGATGAACCCGCCGTGCTTCTTCAACTGATCGGCGGTGTCCTTCGGATTGAACACGATCGCCGTGTAGAAGAACGCGAAGAAGACGATGAGCGCCGCGTAGATCAGAAGGTAGAGCGGCTGCCCGTGGCCGAGCAGCGCCGTCACCGTCGTGAGCCAGCCGGGCCCCTGCCCGGCCGAGAACTGCGCGACCGTGATCGGCAAGAGCAGCAGCGAGGAAGCGAAAATCGGCGGAATGACGCCGGAGGTATTGAGCTTCAGCGGCAGGTGCGAGGAATCGCCCTGGAACATGCGGTTGCCGATCTGCCGCTTCGGATATTGGATCAGGAGCCGCCGCTGCGCCCGCTCCACGAACACGATCGCGGTGATGACGACGACCGACAGCACCACCATGCCGAGAATTACGACAGTGGAGAGAGCGCCCTGCCGGCCAAGCTCCAGCGTTCCCGCGATGGCGGCAGGCGTGTTCGCGACGATGCCAGCGAAGATGATGAGCGAGATGCCATTGCCGATGCCACGGGCCGTGATCTGCTCGCCGAGCCACATCAGGAACATGGTGCCGCCGGTCAGCGTCACCACAGAGGTGAACAGAAAGAACCAGCCAGGGTCGTTCACGATGCCGCTCGACGACCCCTGCAGTCCGACTGCGATGCCGTAGGATTGAAAGGCCGCGAGCACGACGGTCAGGTAGCGCGTGTACTGGTTGATGACCTTGCGCCCCTGCTCGCCTTCCTTCTTCAGCTGCTCGAGTGTCGGGATCACCGCCGTCATCAGCTGCAGGATGATGGAGGCGGAGATGTAGGGCATGATGCCGAGGGCGAAGATCGCCAGGCGCTCGACCGCGCCGCCCGAAAACATGTTGAACATGCCCAGGATGCCCTGAGACTGCTGCGCGAAAGCCTGCGCCAGCGCCTCGGCGTTGATGCCGGGCAGCGGGATGTAGGTGCCGAGCCGGTAGATGAGCAGCGCGCCGAGCGTGAACCAGATGCGCTTCTTCAGCTCCTCGGCCTTGGAGAAGGCGGCGAAGTTGAGATTGGCGGCAAGTTGCTCGGCTGCTGATGCCATGGCTGCTCCGATCCGCCCCTGGCGGGGCTCCCCGCCTAGGCGCCGGCTTCCGCCGGCTCTTCGACCTTCGCGACCGCCACCGAGCCGCCCGCCTTCTCGACGGCGGCGATCGCCGGCCGCGAAGCGCCCGCGACGCTGATCGTGAGCTTCGCCTTCGGCTCGGCGCCGCCGAGGAGGCGGACGCCGTCCCTGACGCGGCGGATGATGCCGACCGCCTTCAGCGCCTCGGCGTCGATCGGCCTGCTTGCGTCAAGCACGCCGGCTTCGACGGCCGCGGCGATCCGGTCCAGCCCCACCTCGACGAACTGCTTGCGGAAGATGTTGCTGAAGCCGCGCTTCGGCATGCGGCGGTGGAGCGGCATCTGGCCGCCCTCGAAGCCGCTCGCCTTGTAGCCGGAGCGCGCGGTCTGGCCCTTGCCGCCGCGACCGCCGGTCTTGCCGCTGCCGGAACCGATGCCGCGCCCGATCCGCTTGCGGCGCTTGTTTGCGCCGGCCTTGTCGGAAAGATCGTTCAGCTTCATGGGGTTACATCCAACTCTTCAAAAGCGTGCTCAGCTTCCCTCGACGATGCGTACGAGGTGCTCCACCTTGGCGATCATACCGCGCGTCGCCGGATTGTCCCTCACGGTGGCGCGGCGGCCGATCCTGTTGAGCCCGAGGCCGATCAGGGTCTGGCGCTGGTCGAAGCGCCGCCGGATCGGGCTCCCCGTCTGCTCGACGACGATAGTCTTTTCGGCCATGGCGCGCTCCTAGCCTTCGGCCGACGCGGCGGCGGCATCGGCGTCGCGACGCCGCGCCTGCAGGGCGGACACCTTGATGCCGCGACGCGCCGCAACCGAGCGCGGGCTGTCCTGCCGCTTCAGCGCGTCGAAGGTCGCGCGAACCATGTTGTAGGGATTCGACGAGCCGATCGACTTCGCCACCACGTCCTGGATGCCGAGCGTTTCGAACACCGCGCGCATCGGGCC
>JBOHKB010000335.1:0-14284 GCA_050728815.1 Propylenella sp. | reverse complement strand
GCGCTGGGGAGCTGGATGGAACTGCGCTTTCGCGTAGAGGCGGACATTTCGCCGCCGGGCGCGACGATAGAGGTCATGGAAGGCGACCGGCACATCGTCACCGTCAAAGGCAAGATCGGCTACAAATACGCCGAGCCGAAACCCGCAGGTCTGGAGCAAACCCCGACGGCCACGAAATTCAAGATAGGGCACTACTGCGACTACATGCCCTTTCCCGCCACGCTCGATATCGACTGGCTGAGGGTCGAGAGGGCCGAGTAAGCGCACCGCGCATCGGATAGGTCTCGCTCTGCTTGCGCCCGGCGACGGCTGTGCATAGGTCTATGGGAGCGCATGCCGGGATTGACCCGGCTGCGTCGCCTGTTGCCGGAGCGCAGCCCATGCCCGAGACGGAGATCGATCCTTATCCCGACGTTCTTTCCGCCGCCGAAAGCTGGCGCGGGCAAGGCCGCAACGTGGCGCTCGCCACCGTGGTCGAAACCTGGGGCTCCGCCCCGCGGCCGGTCGGCAGCCACCTCGTCGTCGACGAGGAGGGGAATTTCGAGGGTTCCGTGTCAGGCGGCTGCGTCGAGGGCGCGGTGGTCGGCGAAGCGCTCGACGTAATCGCCTCGGGCAAGCCGAAGATGCTCGAATTCGGAGTTGCCGACGAGACGGCTTGGCGCGTCGGCCTCTCCTGCGGCGGAAGAATCCGCGTCTTCGTCGAGAAGGTGGAGTAACGGCGCATGCGCCGGCCGCGCTACCCGATGCCCGATTATGTGCGCCGCGCGCTGACGCGGAACGGTGTCGCCGCCGCCTACCGCGACCGTCCGGCCTATCAGCAAAACGACTATGTCGGTTGGATCGAGCGGGCGAAGCGTCCTGAGACCAGGGAGAAGCGCATCGCGCAGATGCTCGATGAATTGAAGCGCGGCGGCGTCTACATGAACATGGCGCACCCGCCGAGCGCTCGCCAATGAAGCTCGATCTCCTCAAAGCGCTGAACGCGGCGCGGCGCGAGCGGCGCGCCGCGATCCTCGTCACCGACACGAAGACCGGCGAGGCGCGGCTCGTCGGCGAGAAGGACGCCGCTCGCGATCCGCTCGCCGGCGAGATTGAGAAGCGTTTCCGCTCCGGCCGCTCAGGCATGCTGGAGGACGGGGGCACGTTCCTGACCGTGCAGGTTCCGCCGCCGCGGCTCGTGGTGATCGGCGCGGTCCACATCAGCCAGGCGCTGGCACCCATGGCGAAGCTCGCCGGCTTCGACGTAACGATCATCGATCCGCGTACGGCGTTCGCGACCCCCGAGCGCTTCCCCGACGTGCCGCTCATCGCCGAATGGCCGGAGGAGGCGCTGAAAGACGTTCCGCTCGACGCCTACACGGCGCTCGCGGCGCTGACGCACGACCCGAAGATCGACGACATTCCGATCCTCTCGGCGCTCGCGGCCGAGTGTTTCTATATCGGCGCGCTCGGCAGCCGGAAGACGCACGGCAAGCGCCAGGAGCGGCTGATGCAGCAGGGCGCATCCTCCACCGGCCTGGAGCGCATCCACGCGCCGATCGGCATCGACGTCGGCGCTTCGTCGCCGGCGGAGATCGCAGTCGCGATCCTCGCCGAGATCATCGCGGCGCTCCGCCGCGGTCGGCAAGCGGAACGGATCGCCGCGTAGGGCATGAAGTTCGGTCCGCTCCCGCTCGCCGAGGCAGAGGGCGCGATTGCCGCCCACTCCATCCGCCACGCCTCGGGCGTTGTGAGGAAAGGCACGTTCCTCACGCGGGACCTGATCGCTCTGCTGCAGGCCGAGTGCGTAACGGAGGTCGTCGCAGCGCGGCTCGAGCCGGGCGACGTGCACGAGGATGAGGCGGCACGCCGCGTCGCGGAAGTACTTAAGGGCGCTCACATCCGCCTCGACGAGGCCGGCACCGGCCGCTGCAACCTTTACACCGTCGAGGCCGGCCTCTTCGTGGTCGACCGCGCCGCGATCGATGCGCTGAACCGGCTCGATCCGGGGTTGACCCTGGCGACGCTTGAAGAGTTCCGTCCGGTCGAGGCGGGCCGGATGGTGGCGACCGTCAAGATCATTCCCTTCGCGGTGCCCGGCCGCGCGGTCGAGGCGGCGAGCGAACTGGCGAAGACGCCGGTGCTTTCCGTCGCGCTCTGGCGACCGCTCAAGGTCGGGCTCGCGGCGACGACCCTTCCGGGGCTGAAGCCGAAGATCATGGACAAGACCCGGCGCATCCTCGAGGAGCGGCTGAAGCCGGCAGGCGCCACGCTCGTCGACGAGATGCGCGTCCCGCACGACACGGCTGCGCTCGCTGGGGCTCTCGGCGCGCTGCTCGACGAGGGGGCCGATCTCCTGATCGCCTTCGGCGCATCGGCGATCACCGATTCCTCCGACGTGATCCCCGCTGCGATCGAAAGGGCCGGCGGAAAGGTCCGGCATTTCGGCATGCCGGTCGATCCGGGCAACCTCATGCTGATCGGCGAGCTGAAGGGGAAGCCGGTGCTCGGCGCGCCGGGCTGCGCGCGCTCGCCCGCCGAGAACGGATTCGACTGGGTGCTCAACCGCCTGCTCGCGGGCCTCGACGTGACGCCGGACGCGATCACCGGCATGGGCGTCGGCGGGCTCCTGATGGAGATCGTGTCGCGGCCGCAGCCTCGCGAGCCGGCCGAGCATCGCCATGAAGGCGTCGCCGCCATCATCCTCGCGGCGGGCCAGTCGCGGCGCATGGGCGGCCCGAACAAGCTCCTGGCGCGGTTCGGCGGCGAGGCGCTCGTCCGCCGCGTCGCCGAGCGGGCGCTCGCCTCGAAGGCCGATCCCGTCATCGTGGTCACCGGGCACAAGGCGGCGGAAATCTCCGCCGCGCTCGACGGCCTCGACGTGCGGGTCGTGCACAACCCGGACTTCGCCGACGGGCTCGCGACTTCGCTCAAAGCCGGGCTTCAGGTTGTGCCCGAGCAGGCGGGCGGCGCGCTGGTGCTGCTCGCCGACATGCCCGAAATCACCACCGCCGTCATCGACCGGCTGATCGCCGCCTTCCGCGCCCGCCCCGAGCCGGCAATCGTGCTCCCCACCATTGCCGGCAAGCGCGGCAACCCGGTGCTCTGGTCGCGCGCCTTCTTCCCCGAGCTGATGACGGTCACCGGCGACACAGGCGCCCGCCACATCCTGGCGCGTCACGAGGAAGCGGTGGAGCGGGTGGAAATCGGCGCCGCCGCCGGCGTCGACGTCGACACCCCCGAAGCCCTAGCCAAAGCGGGCGGCGCCCTCGTCGGGTAAGCAATCCAAATGAAATGAAACGCGCCGACGCTGGTTCCTCACCCGCGCAGCGGGGGAGGAACCGCACCGCGCGCCGACAGTCCATCAGCGCCAGCGACCTGCGAATCGGGCTATAGCCGGACGACCCATTTGGAGCGCGCCGATGCGCACGATCCTTTTCGCCGCCGCGCTTGTTCTGACCGCCGCGCCCGCTGCTGCGCAGGACCCGGATGCAATTGCTGAGGGCCAGTCGATCGCCGAGGAGAAGTGCGCCCGCTGCCACGCGATCGGCCCCGAGGGCGAAAGCACGCTTCCGATCGCCCCGGCCTTCCGCACGCTGTCGGAGCGCTATCCGATCGACGATCTGCAGGAGGCGCTGGCGGAGGGGATCGTCAGCGGCCACCCGGCGATGCCGGAATTCGTTTTCGAGCCGGAAGAGGTGGCGGCTCTGATCGCCTATTTGAAGTCGATTCAACCGATGTAGCGGACTCTCGATTCCTGCGCGCCGAGAACGCTACGGATGCGCGGGCTTCTCCCAAAGGCCCTGGTTCAGGCGCCAGAGCGCGAGCGCCAGGCCGAGCGCGATCAGCCCGGCGACGAGGATCGAGACCGGCGCCGCGCCGAGCCGCTCGAACCACTGCGTATAGAAGTGGATGGCGCCGAAGACCGCGGCGAGATTGACGACCCAGCGCCGGTTCGCCCACGCCGCCCAGACGCCGACGCCGATGAGGGCGATCGCCCACAACACAACAAAAACCTCGTCGGAGAGCGTCAGGCCGATCGACTCAAGCGTGTCGCCCCACAGCGAGCCGATCCAGAATCCGAGGTTGACGAGGAGCAGCGACGTGCGCGCCGCCACCAGCGCCAGCCGCTCGAAATCGTGTCGGAGCGCCTTCGAGGCGAGGTAGGTCACGAGCGCAAGTAGCGAGAACACTATGATCGTGGTCGTCGGTTCCTCGATGCCGAGGAAGTAGGTCGCGTGCATATAATCGGTCCGCGCGCCGAGACATGACGACAAAGCGAGCACTGAGCCGGCGATCAGCAGGCCGCTCCGCGCAAAGGCGCCAGCGATGGCGAATCCAATCGTAATCGCAAGGAAACTCGCGACCGACGCGTTGTCGAGCACAACGATGCCGCCGGCGAGGCCGAGCGCGCCGACGAGGATGCAGATGCTGCCGAGCAGCGCCCATTGCGCGTTGCCGGCGACGTGGAGGGCAAGTCCCGTGCCGAGCACCACGAGGCCGATAACGATTCCGGTGAGGGGGTCGGGCACGAGTGCGACCGCTCCGCCCGCAACCGCGATCACGCCGAATCCGATCAGGATGTTGAAGGCGAGCGACCCGGTTCCGGCCGCGCCGAGCTTCAGCAGCCGGTCGTGCTCCTCCTGGGTGATCTTGCCTTCGGCGAGAAGCTTGCCGAGGTCGAGCGTGACTTTCATTGCCGCCCCCAATCGCTTTTGCGTGATGCTATTCCGATTCGCGTCTCCGCGGCCGACCGAGCCTCATGAGTTGGCAGCACTCTCCGACAAAGGCTGCTAATGCATTGTAACCATTTGGTAAATTCGGAACCTCACGCTATTGATTCTGGTTGGCGGGTTGGATGAAGCCCCGAACCAAAGGGGGTCAACATGCGCGAGATCTTCGACCGCGACTTTCGCACCGTGTTCCTGAGCGACAGGGCCGGCTATGGCCTCGCAACGGCGAACATCCTCTATCACATGCCGGAGCGCCCGAAGCTGCTGCAGACCTTCATCTGGCAGTTCTATGACGTCGCGCCGGACTATCCGCGCCTCGCGAAATTCCTCGATTTCTGGACGGCCGAGATCGAGGGGATCATCCATTCCGTGGAGGTCGCCCACCGGCAGCTGGTGCGCCAGGCGGAAATCCGCCACGCCCGCTTTCACGGCCAGCTGCACTGATCTTTTCAGCGCGATTTTGGAAGCGCGCCCGGCGTCAGTTCGGCACCGGCGTGATGACGACGCCGTCGTTCTCCGACTTGCCCCAATAAAGCGGCCCGACGATGCGCACGGTGCGTCCGTTCGCTCCCGTGATGAGCGTTGCCGTTTCGGGGTTCTCCTCCGCGGCGACCACGCGCGGCACGAAATCGCCGGCGCGGTTCGCGAGCGTTTCGGGATCCTCGCCGGGGGCGGGGCGCGGCCGCGGCAACGGCGCGGTCGTGTCGGCGATCGCGGGCAGCAATTGCGGCACGGCGCTCGCCGCCACCGTGTAGCCGCCGGGCGGTCGGCAGCTGCATTCGGGGTTGTAGCTGGTGCGGTATTGGAAGGCGGTCGGCAGCGACGAATAGGGCTGGCCGATGATCGACATCATGCTCTCCGGCCCGCCGCCGGGATTTGGGTGATAGTAGAGTTCCGCCTGCGCTCCCGGGCACATCGCCTGGCAGGCCTGCGCGTCTGCGGTGAACTGGTCGGGGACGGTGGAGAAGCTGATCGGGAAGTAATAGCCGTCGCAAGTGCGGACGCAGAGCGTGCGGTAGGTACCGCGCGACGAGTAGAACGTGTCGTCCTCCCACAGCCAGCGCCGGTCCGGCGATGCCTCGAAGATGCTCCGGCCGGGCAGGTCGCAGCCATTGTTGCGCATCATCATCCGCAGTTCGCGGATGCGGTAGTCGCGGTCGTTGCTCCCCTGCCGCCGCAGCTGGTCGAGACGCGCGAGATTGTCCTGCATGTCCCGCAGCCGTGGGATCAGCGAGCGGCACACGCCGCTCTGCTCGCGGCGGAAGAGGAAGAAGCCGCCGAAGCAGCCGGCGCTTCGCGCGTGCCGCTCGGTGCGGGCGATGACCTCCGCCTGCTCGCGATAGGCGCGGTCGAAGCGCGAGCGCTCGCCGTACCCGCTGTCGCCCTGCGACAGGAGGTGCATCATCTCCGCCTGCAGCGCGAAGCAGGATTGCGCCTGCGCGCCGGAAGCCGCGGCAAAAGCCGTGACCGCGCTCACAACGATGCGTGTGGCGAACCGGCGCAAGGTGTCTCCTTCGGCGCTTCGCAGGCGCGATTCTCAACCGAATCGTAGCGCCGCAATGCTTACCCGAACAATTAGCTTGATTTTCATTCTAGGCGATCACGTGGCGCGCACAAAGTGCGGCGCCGCAACGATCCCGCCCTGGAAGCGGTGCTGCCGCCCGCGTCGTGACCGGACGCAAGCTGGCTTTACAGCGCTCCGGCCGTCGCCATGCGCCGTCCACGTGGCGCGCCGAGCGCGTCGGCGGACTTCAAGAACTCGGGCCGGCCGGCCAGGCCGCAATAGCCCTGCGCGCGCGGGCCTGCATCGGCGACGTGCAGCGTCCGCCAGGCCATGCACACAGATCCGATGCAGTGAAACGACCGGCCAGAACTCAGCATTCCCGCAGCGTCGTACCCGCGGTTCTCGCCTTCCACCCGCACGAACGGGCACCATTTCTTGCCGGCTTCTTCTTCGGTTGTGAGCATATGAGCACTCCAATTCCGACAGCTTTGCTTATGGCTTAGTGGAGCTTCGTTACTCGAAGCTTTAGGGCGCGCCGCCCGGAATCGGGGAAAGACGACCAGCATCGACAAACAGCGTCCCGCCGGCGCCGTTGCCCAATCCCCGCCGAACAATCATGATCGGTAGCAGCGTCATCGAGGAGGCCAGCTTGCAGGATGACCGCTCCGCGGCGGCCCGGCGCGGCAGCCGGGAATGAGCCACGGCCTATCCGCCCCCGCAGAGGTGCTTTGGCATTCCGACGAGGAGGAGCCGCCGGAGGACTGGTCGGGCGCGGTCGAGTTCCCGTCGCTGCGCGAGGCGGTCGAAGCGATCGTGACCGGTGCGCCGCTCTCCGGCCATCCGTGGATCCGCTGCCGCAGTCGGATCTTCGCGCCGCCCGAGATCGAGGCTCTATGGCAGGAGCAGGAGCCCGACGAGCTTTGACGGTAGTGTCTCAGTTTGAGAGACACTACCGCTTTGACGCCGCGCTTGCGTCGCCGAGCGCTTTCCTCATAATGGATTCGCTCTGGTTCCCCGCCGGCGCGAAAACGCGCCTGGGGATGAAATGGGAATGCGGTGCGGAACGACCCAATCCGGGGTTCCAATACCGCAGCTGCCCCCGCAACTGTGAGCGGCGAGCCCACCCGCGAGAAGCCACCGGAAACGGGAAGGCGCGGGGAGGGCGGCGACCTGCGAGCCAGGAGACCAGCCGGGCGAAGGAACTCGTCACCGCCGTCGGAGGGACGGCAAGGAGGTCTTATGAACGCCACCAACGCATCGGTCGCCGTCACCCGCGAAGCCGCCAAGTGGCCCGCGCTCATCGCGCTCGCGATCGGCGTCCTGATCGTCTTCGGCGCCGGCTTTGCCCATCCGACCGTGCTTCACAACGCAACACACGACACGCGCCACGCCTTCGGCCTGCCCTGCCACTGAGGCGGCCATGCTCAAAAACCTGATCCTGAGCGCCGCCGCGGCGGGGCTTGCCGCCGGCATTTTCACGGCGGTGGTGCAGCACGTCACCACGACCCCGATCATCATCGAGGCGGAGAGATACGAGGGGAGCGGGCAAAGTCATGCCGCCGCTGTGCCGGACCAGCCAGCAGCGATGTCATCCGCCGAGCCGGAATCGCAGGTATGGGCGCCGACTGATGGAATCGAGCGGACGCTCTACACCTCGCTTGCGACGACGGTTCTGGGCGTCGGCTTCGGACTGGCTCTGCTCGCTGCAATGTCTCTCGCCGGCGTGAGCATCAATGCGCGGACGGGCCTGGCTTTCGGTGTCGCTGGCTTCATCGCAGTGGCGCTCGCGCCGGCGCTCGGTCTGCCGCCCGAGATACCCGGCGGCGCCGCCGCCGACCTCGGCGCGCGGCAGGCGTGGTGGTTTTTTGCGGTCGCCGCGACGGCTGTCGGCATCGCCGGGCTGCTCTTGACCCACACGACGTGGATGCAGATCGGCGGCGTTGTGCTGATTGCTCTTCCTCACATTGTTGGCGCGCCGGTCACGCACGCTTATTCGAGCACCGCGCCTGCCGAGCTTGCCGGGCATTTCGCTGCGGCATCGCTCGCTGTGACCGCCGTTTTCTGGGCCCTGCTCGGCAGCGCTTCCGGCGCGATCTACGAGCGGCTGTCGCGTCAGCCATGAAGAGCGGCGCCATCCTCGTGCTCGGCGGGGCGCGCTCTGGCAAGAGCGCCTTCGCGGAGCGGCTCGTGACGGAAAGCGGGCTCGATCGCGTCTGCATCGCGACCGCCCGGCGAGGCGACGCCGAGATGCGCAAACGCATCGCCGAGCACCGCGCCCGCCGCGGGACCGGCTGGCGCACGGTCGAAGCGCCGGAGCAGCTCGAATACACCATGGTGGCGGAGGCGGTGGAGGGGAGGGCGGTGATGGTCGACTGCCTGACGCTCTGGCTCTCCAACCTCATGCACATCGGCGCCGACACCGAGCTGCGCGTACAGGCGCTCGCCGACGCCGCGCAGCGCGTACCCGGGCTTGTCGTGTTCGTGTCCAACGAAGTCGGGCTCGGCATCGTGCCGGAAACGCCGCTCGGACGCGCCTTTCGCGACGCGCAGGGGCGGCTGAACCAGGCGGTCGCGGCGGTCGCCAACCGCGTCGTATTCATGGCCGCCGGGCTACCGCTGTACCTTAAGGGCGCGCCGGAATGAGCGCAGGCCTTGGCCGCATCCCGGCGACCATCGTCACCGGCTTCCTGGGGGCAGGGAAGACCACGCTCATCCGCCATCTCCTGCAGAACCCCGGCGGACGGAAGATCGCGCTCATCGTCAACGAGTTTGGCGATGTCGGCTTCGACGGCCAGGTGTTGTCGGATTGCGGCAGCGAGGCTTGTGGCGCCGACGATATCATCGAGCTTGCGAACGGCTGCATCTGCTGCACGGTCGCCGACGATTTTCTGCCGGCGATGGAAAAGATTCTGAGCCGCGACGCGCAGCCGGATCACATCGTCATCGAGACCTCGGGCCTCGCGCTACCGCAGCCGCTGGTGAAGGCGTTCGCCTGGCCGAGCGTGAAGAGCCGCGTGACGGTGGACGGCGTGGTGACCGTCGTGGATGCCGCCGCCGTCGCGGAAGGCCGCGTCGCCTCCGACGAGGCGAAACTTGCCGAGCAGCGCGCAAGAGACCTGTCGCTCGTCCACGACGACCCGGTGGAGGAGCTATTCGAGGATCAGCTCCGCTGCGCAGATCTCATCGTCATATCGAAGGCCGACCTCGTTGACGAAACAGTCCTCGCGCGCGTGGAGAAGGCGATTGCAGAGGACCGGCGACCCGAAGCGCGCACGCTCCGCGTCGCGAATGGAATGCTGCCGGCGGACATCCTGCTTGGCCAGTCCGCGGCGGCCGAGTCGGACACGGACAGCCGCAAGAGCCACCACGAGCTTTTGGGCGAGGAGCACGAGCACGACGATTTTGTGAGCTTCGCGCTTCGCGTCGCGGCGGACGACCGTGCCGGCCTGGAAGCGCGCGTGCGCGCCGCGATGGCGGTCGATGGCGTGCTCCGCATCAAGGGGCTTGTGGCGGTCAACGGCCGCGCCGCGCCGCTCGCGGTGCAGGCCGTCGGCCCGCGCGTGGAGACATGGTTCGTAGCGGACGCGGCACGCCGGCCGGGGCTTGTGGTGATCGGGCTCCGGGACGTGGACAGGGACACGGTGGAGCAGGTGCTGCGCGGCGGCAAACATGGGGGCGCACCTTCTCCCCTGGAGGGAGAAGGTGGTCGCGGAGCGACCGGATGAGGGGGAGGTGGGAGGATAGCCGTGGCGCTACCCCTCTCCCGCCCCTTCGCAAGCTCAGGGGCACCCTCTCCCTCATGGGGAGAGGGTTGGCGCTGCGCAAATGCACCTCCTGAGAGGTCAGCCACGAAGCCTCACGGCTGAAGCCGAGCCGGTCGACCTCGAACAATCGTCCGGCGACATCGTCATCCTCACCGCCGCCGATACTGAGATTTCTGGCCTTGCGGCGGCGCGGCGCGCGCTCGGCGAACCGTTTCCTTCCGTGCGCCTCGCCAACTGGATGCAGCTCCTGCATCCCTACTCGGTCGATCTCTACGGTGAGCGGGTGCTCGCGCACGCCAAGCTCATCGCCGTCCGCCTGCTCGGCGGCGCGTCCTACTGGCGCTACGGGCTCGATGAAACGGTGCGGATCGCGCGCGGGAACAGCGCCAAGCTCGTCGTCCTCCCCGGCGACGCGACCTGGGACGCAGCGCTTGCGGCGCACGGCACGGCCTCGTTGGAGGAGGCTCAGAAACTCTGGTCCTACCTGGTCGAAGGCGGATCGGAGAATCTTGCGAATGCTCTCCGCTATTGCGCGCACCGGATCGGCGCGTGCGACGAGCCGGGCGAAGCAACGCCGCTCCCGACGGCAGGAATTTATGCACCGGCCTGGAAAGCTATGCGCGAACCCTCCCCCCCTGAGGGGGAGGGTGGTCGGCGGCTTGCCTGCCGAAGCCTTGGCGAAGGCGGGAGCCGACCGGGAGAGGGGGAGTCCTTCGATCTTGCCTCCGCGGCTAGTCGCAGAACTCCCCCTCATCCGTCCGCTTCGCGGACACCTTCTCCCTCCAGGGGAGAAGGTCGTCACGCGCAAACCGCCGCCATCGTCTTCTACCGCGCGCTGGTGCAGGCCGGGCAAACGGAGCCGGTCGATGCGCTGGCGGCGGCTCTTTCGAAACGCGGCCTTGCGCCGATGGCGATCTATGTTTCCGGCCTGAAGGCGAAGGAGGACGCGGCGTTCGTCGCTGCCGCTCTGGCGGAGCTTCGGCCCGCCGTCGTCTTGAACGCAACCGCCTTCGCGCTGTCGGAGCCAGGGCGAGAATTCGCCGGCACCGTGCTCGACCAAGGCGACCGCCCGGTGCTGCAGGTCACCTTCGCCGGCGTGTCGGAGGAGGCATGGGCCGGCTCGACCCGTGGTCTCGCGCCGACCGACCTCACCATGAACGTCGTGCTTCCCGAGATCGACGGACGGATCGTCACGCGCGCCGTTTCGTTCAAGGAGGCGGGCGAGCTCGACGCGCTCACCGAATGCCGGCCCGTACACTACCGGCCGAAGCCCGACCGTGTCGAATTCGTGGCCGAGCTCGCAGCGCGGTGGGCAAGGCTCCGCGCGACGCCGAACGCCCAGAAGCGCGTTGCGATCGTGCTCTCCAACTATCCGAACCGCGACGGGCGCATCGGCAACGGCGTCGGCCTCGATGTGCCGGCTTCGACCGCGAATGTGCTGAAGGCGATGCAGGCGGCCGAATACGATGCCGCGGGCGCGCCCGATACAGGTGCGGCGTTGATGGCCCTGCTGCTCGCCGGCCCAACGAATGCACAGCCGGTTTCCCCTCCCCCTCGTGGGGAGGGGTTAGGGGAGGGGTCTCACCGCTTGAGCTCACGTTTGACACCCCACACCCAGGCCCTCTCCCCACAAGGGGGAGAGGGTTTGCGTTCCGGCGCCGCACTCTCTCTGGAAAGCTACCGCGCATGCTTCGACCGGCTTCCCGCCGCCGTCCGCGCAGCAGTCACCTCACGCTGGGGCTCGCCTGAATCCGACCCGTTCGTCATGGGTAAGGCCTTCATCCTCCCCGCCCACCGCTTCGGCAACGTCGTCATCGGCATCCAGGCGGCACGCGGCTACAACATCGACCCGAAATCCTCCTACCACGACCCCGACCTCGTCCCGCCGCACGGCTATTTCGCCTTCTATTTCTGGCTGCGCGAGACGTTCGGAGCCGACGCGATTGTGCAAATGGGCAAGCACGGTAACCTCGAATGGCTGCCGGGGAAGGCGCTCGCGCTCTCGGAGAGCTGCTATCCGGAAGCTGCGCTCG
This sequence comes from Propylenella sp., assembly GCA_050728815.1. Lineage (GTDB taxonomy): Bacteria > Pseudomonadota > Alphaproteobacteria > Rhizobiales > Afifellaceae > DASWJZ01. The sequence goes on along the minus strand of JBOHKB010000335.1, from coordinate 2,271 downwards.
GCCCGCTGCCGGTCGTCTATCCCTTCATCGTCAACGATCCGGGCGAGGGCGCACAGGCGAAGCGCCGCACGGCGGCCGTGGTCGTTGATCACCTGATGCCGGCGATGGCGCGCGCCGAGACCTACGGGCCGGCGGCGGAGCTTGAGGCGCTGATCGACGAATACGCCGCTGCCGAGTCCGGCGACCCCCGCCGCGCGAGGTTCGTCGCGGAAAAGATCGCCGACCTCGCGCAGGCGCACGGCTTCGACCGCGACCTCGGCCTCGACCTGAAGGGCGACCGGCAGCGCGCGCTGGCGAAACTCGACGAGCATATCTGCGATCTGAAGGAGCTGCAGATCCGCGATGGCCTGCATGTGCTCGGCGAGGGGCCGACCGGCCGGCAGCGCGCCGAGACGCTGGTCGCGCTCGCGCGCGTCCCCCGCGGCGAGGGAAGGGCGGGCGACGCCTCGCTGCTCCGCGCGCTCGCCGACGATCTTCAGCTCGGCTTCGATCCTCTAGGGTGCGACTTCGCCGCGCCGTGGGACGGGCCGAGGCCCCATGCACTTGTGGCGGGCCCCAAGGATCAGTGGCGCACTTGTGGCGATACGGTAGAGAGGCTTGAGGCGCTAGCGTTGAGGCTGGTCGAGGAGCGCCTTCCCTCTCCCCCTTGTGGGGAGAGGGTGGCCGGTCCGAAGGACCGGCTGGGTGAGGGGTGTTTTTCGGAGAGCCTTTGCGAAGACAACCCCTCCCCCAGCCGCTTCGCGGCAATCCCCTCCCCACAAGGGGGAGGGGGGAGCCCGCCGTCGTCCTCCGAGCCCGTCCTGGAAGGCCTCGCGGCCGAGATCGGGCCTTCACTCGATCTATCCGGCTCCCGCGAAATCTCGGCCACACTCGCCGCACTCTCCGGAAAATTCGTGCCGCCCGGTCCCTCCGGCGCGCCGACGCGAGGGCGCGCCGACTGCCTCCCGACCGGCCGTAACTTCTATTCCGTCGACGTGCGCGCGGTGCCGACGCCGGCGGCGTGGGACCTCGGCCGCCGCTCCGCCGACCTCCTCGCCGAGCGATATTTCCAGGACGAGGGGGAGTGGCCGCGCGCGATTGCGCTCACGGTGTGGGGCACCTCGAACATGCGCACAGGTGGAGACGACATCGCGCAGGCGCTGGCGCTGATCGGCGCGCGCCCCGTGTGGGAAGGCGCGTCGGGCCGCGTGACCGGCGTCGAGGTCATCCCGCTCGCCGAACTGAAGCGCCCGCGTGTTGACGTGACGCTCCGCATCTCCGGCTTCTTCCGCGACGCCTTTCCGAGCCAGATCGCGCTTTTCCACCAGGCTGTGCAGGCCGTCGCCGAAGAGGCCGAGCCCGAGGACGCCAATCCCATCGCCGCCCGCATCCGCGCCGACGCCAAGCGCCTCGCGGAAGCCGGGCTCGCAAGCGATGAAGCGCGCCGCGCCGCCTCCTTCCGCGTCTTCGGCTCGAAGCCTGGCGCCTACGGGGCCGGCCTGCAGGCGCTGATCGACGAGGGCATCTGGGCGGAGCGAAAGGATCTCGCCGCCGCTTTCCTCGAATGGTCCGCCTTTGCCTATGGCGGCGGCGCGGAAGGGTCTTCCGCGCGCGGTCTCCTCGAGGCGCGGTTGAAGGCGACCGACGCGGTGGTGCAGAACCAGGACAACCGCGAGCACGATCTGCTCGATTCCGACGACTACTATCAGTTCGAGGGCGGTCTCGCGGCCTCGGTCGAAACGCTGAAGGGCGAAGCGCCGCGCGTGTTCCACAACGACCATTCGCGCCCCGAGCGGCCGGTGATCCGCGCGCTCGAGGAGGAGGTGGCGCGCGTGGTGCGCGGACGCGCCGCCAACCCGAAGTGGATCGCGGGCGTGATGCGCCACGGCTACAAAGGCGCTTTCGAGATCGCCGCGACCGTCGATTATCTCTTCGCCTTCGCCGCCACGACGAACGCCGTTCGCCACCACCACTTCGAGCAGCTCTACGACGCCTATCTCGGCGACGAGGCGGTGCGCGGCTTCATTGCGGAAAACAACCCGCCGGCGCTGAAGGAGATCGCCGCGCGCTTCTGCGAGGCGGTCGACCGCGGCCTCTGGGCGCCGCGGCGGAACAGCGCGTACGAAGAACTGCGCGCTCTGGCGCGCGCAGCATGATGCCGGCGAGGCAGCCGAGGCTATGTCGGCGGGTCGATGGGCGTCGGAATTTCGAACCAGATCTCGACCTCGTAGCCGTCCGGATCGAGGAAAAAAACGTACGGTTCGCCGGGCACGAACTCGCCCTTGTCGATGA
>JBOHKB010000334.1:0-2676 GCA_050728815.1 Propylenella sp. | reverse complement strand
AATCATCGAAGCCCTCCTAAGGGAACCGAACTCACCGAACATATAGCAAAAATGGGCGCTGGTAAGGCCGGTGCCAAGCCCGCCTCAAGCCATTGCTTTCCTGAGGTTTTCGTCGACCTTGTCGAGGAATCCGGAAGTGGAGAGCCAAGGCTGGTCCGGCCCGACCAGGAGCGCCAGGTCCTTGGTCAGATCGCCCGCCTCGATGGTCGCGACGGTCACTTTCTCCAACGTTTCGGCGAAGCGCACGAGCTCCGCGTTGCCGTCGAGCTTGCCGCGGTGCGCGAGGCCGCGCGTCCAGGCGAAGATCGAGGCGGTGGAATTGGTGGAGGTCTCCTTGCCCTGCTGGTGCAGGCGGTAGTGGCGCGTGACGGTGCCGTGCGCAGCCTCGGCCTCGAGCGTCTTGCCGTCCGGCGAGAGCAGCACCGAGGTCATCAGGCCGAGCGAACCAAAACCCTGCGCCACGGTGTCGGACTGCACGTCGCCGTCGTAGTTCTTGCAGGACCAGACGTAGCCGCCCGACCATTTCAGCGCCGCCGCCACCATGTCGTCGATCAGTCGGTGCTCGTAGGTGAGCCCTTTGGCCTTGAACTGAGCGCTGAACTCAGCGTCGAAGATTTCCTGAAAGATGTCCTTGAAGCGTCCGTCATAGGCTTTGAGGATGGTGTTCTTGGTGGAGAGGTAGACGGGGTAGTTGCGCAAGAGCCCGTAGTTGAACGAAGCGCGGGCGAAATCGCGGATCGAATCGTCGAGGTTGTACATCGCCATCACCACGCCGGCGCCCGGCGCGTCGAAGACCTCGCGCTCGATCGCCTTGCCGTCGGCGCCCTCGAATTTCAGCGTCAGCTTCCCCTTGCCGGGGAACAGAAAATCGGTGGCGCGGTATTGGTCGCCGTAGGCGTGGCGGCCGATGATGATCGGCTTCGTCCAGCCCGGCACGAGGCGCGGCACGTTGCGGCAGATGATGGGCTCGCGGAAGATGACGCCACCCAGGATGTTGCGGATGGTGCCGTTCGGCGAGCGATACATGCGCTTCAGATTGAACTCCTTCACGCGCCCCTCGTCTGGCGTGATGGTGGCGCACTTCACGCCGACATTCGCTTCCTTGATGGCGTTCGCCGCGTCGACCGTCACTTGATCGTCGGTGGCGTCGCGGTTCTCGACGGAGAGGTCGAAATACTGGAGCTCGATGTCGAGATAGGGGTGGATCAGCTTCTCCTTGATGAACTGCCAGATGATCCGGGTCATCTCGTCGCCGTCGAGCTCGACGACGGGATTCGCCACTTTGATCTTTTCCATCAACGGAAGCCTTTCAGGGGATGCGCGCCCACCGGCGGCGCGGGCGAGGGGAGGGGGGCCGGGCGAGCGGCCTATAGCAAAGGCGCGGGTGACCGCCAACCGAGTGCGGCGGACTGCGGCTTCAGCCGGGTCGCTTCAGCGAAGCGAGGTACTCCTGCTCCTGGAGCAGCAGGTCTCGCCGACGCTCGCCCAGGCGACGTGCCGGCACTCCCGCATAGGTCGTCCACGGCTTGAGCGGCCGGCTGACCCGCGACATTGCGCCGAGCACCGAGCCCTCGGCAAAACTCGCGCCAGGCAAGACAAGGCTTCCGGACCCCACCGCCGAATGGCGGCCAAAACTGATCGATGCGACACGCGCGTTCGTGTGGCCGCCGCGTACGGTCGGATTGCTCAAAGTTTTGCCGGTGAGGTCTTCGTTGGACGTGTAGATGCCAACGTAGTGGGAGATGTTCACGAAATTTTCGAAACGAACGGCAGCGTGACCGGCCAGCACCGAGTGTCCGCCAATATGGACGTTATTGCCGAACTCGACGCCGCCCAGAGTCGAAATGATGACGTACGGATCGATCCTGATCCGAGAACCCGGCGAGACATTGCCGCAGTCGACGATGACGGCAGTCGGGTGGATCAGGACATCCTGGCCCAGGCTTGCAAAGCCGAGAGCTTCCAGAACTTCCCGCGGCAAGAACTCGCTATTCAATCCGGCCGGCACTTCGCCTGCTCCACTCCCTCTGCAATCGCCGATCGCCGCAACGAATCCCGGTACTCACGCGCCAAATTCTGCAGTGCAATATTTGCCGGGTTCATCAGCGGACGGGACAGGAGGTTGTCGATGAGATGCGGCTGCAATTCCTCGCGATCGATCTCATTTGTCCTGAGGAAGTGAAGCACTCGGATCTGGTCGGCAGCCAGCCTGTTTGGCTCAAGATGGCGACGGTCGTTTGCCGCATTGTAGGATGCCGGCAGCGTCCCCATGCTGATTCCAGCTCGGTGCGCTATGATAGTAAGCGCGTGAGCGCGATCACGCGTCGGGTCGTTTCTGTTATCTCGTTCCCCAGAACGGATAGCGCCTTGGCGTTCAAGGCGACGAAACCGAGGTTGAAATAGGCGGGCGACACGGGAAGGGAGCCGGTGGCGTCCATGGAGTACCGAAATGTTTCGGCCGGCCATGGGATGTCGAAGGCGTCGAACAGCCAGGGCCAGAATTCGGGCTCTGAGGGCGACGGGGCGATGCCTTTCATCCCGAGCGGAGGCGGCCAGTGGGCCATGTGCCCCTGGCTCGCGGGCTCGTCCAATGGGAATGGAATGAGCAGCGGATTGATGTCGGCAAGCAGCACGGTGTCCGCATCCGAAACTGGCTGTGTGAAAACGGACGAGTCA
>JBOHKB010000333.1:0-15469 GCA_050728815.1 Propylenella sp. | reverse complement strand
CGCGATTTCCGGCGTTGCGGCTGCGCCGGCGACCAGGTCGAGCGGCTGGCCGATGAGGTCGGCGTTCGCCTCGGCTTTCTCCAACGGAGCCGCGGGGCGCGGGCGCGGGAGGCGCGCCAGCTCGGCTTCATCTTCGGCCGAGCCCTCTTCGATCGGGCCGGCCTCGGCTTCCTCTGCGGGCAGCGCCAACTCGCTCGGAACGTCCTCGACGGCGCTGTAGGGGAGCGCGGGCAACGGAGCGTCTCGTTCGAGCGAGCGGCGGGCGAGCGCGCGACGGGTCAGCGGCACCGCCAGATCAATGGAATTCCCCAAAACGAGGTCGAACGTGGCCTCAATTCGGTTTTGGATCTCGACAGCGCTTTGGGCCTGCGCGGGCGCGCAGACGAGGAGGGCGCCGGCCAGCGTACCAGCCGCAAAGACGCAGCGGCCCGTCCCGAACGATGTCGGAAAGTCGACGCTCCCACCCACAGTTTCCCGGTATTGTTCCGGGCTCATTTTCGCGCCTCTGCCGTACGCATAACTTTCGCCCGCCTCAGCAGAACGGCCGGTGACCCGCCGCCCGCCAACAATTTAGAGAAAATGAGGCAGATATGTGAAGCCCGCGCCGCAATTCCGCCGTGGGTCATCCCCCGGCGCACTGGTCAAGGGCGCGCCGGAGCAGCGCGGCGGACTCCTCGGAAAAGCAGCAGAACACGATCTCGCGGAACGCTTCCGGGTGCCTCGCGACCATTTCAGCGACTGTAGTGACCGCGATGCTCGCCGCCAAATCCGCCGGAAAACCGTAGACGCCGGTTGAGATCGCGGGGAACGCGATGGTCGCGAGCCCGTGCGCGCGGGCAAGATCGAGCGAGGCGCTATAGGCCGAAGCAAGGAGCGCGTGCTCGCCCGCTTCGCCGCCCCGCCAGACCGGGCCGACGGTGTGGATCACGTGGCACGCGGGGAGGCGATAACCGCGCGTGATGCGCGCTTCGCCGGTCGGGCACCCACCGAGCTTGCGACATTCCTCCGCGAGTTCCGGCCCGGCGGCGCGGTGAATCGCGCCGCACACGCCGCCGCCGGGAAGCAGGGCTTCGTTCGCCGCGTTGACGATGGCGTCGAGCGCGAGCGTGGTGATGTCGGCGACGACGACGCGGAGCATGGGCGAGAGATAGCTCACGGACCCGATCCGTGAAAGCGAAGAGGCCCGTCAACGAGCCCGCCTCAGAATCCGCAATAGGCGAGGCCCGCCATGATGGCGGTGAGGAAAATGTCGGTGCCCCAATAGGCCCAGCCTATTCCGGCGAGGAAGAACAGCAGTCCGACGGCGAGCATCGCGGTCTTGACGATCGGATCGAGCGGCGGGGCGGTCATGCCCTATCCTGCCACAAGACGCTCGAGTTTTTCCAACCCCGTCTCGTTCGACTCGGCATTGTCGATGGTGCCGACGAAATTGCCGTCGGCATCCTGCAGGATCATCGAGGCGGTGTGGTCCATCGTGTAGTCGCCGCCGTCGAGAGGCACTTTGCGGCTGAAGATCTTGTAGTCCCTGGTCATGGCGTGCACTGCATCCGGTTCGCCCGTGACGCCGACGATGCGGTCGGAGAAGGCGGCGACGTAGTCGCTCATCATCTGCTGCGTGTCGCGCTCAGGGTCTACGGTGACGAAGACGAAGCGGAGCTTTTCGGCATCCGGCCCAAGCTCGTCCGCCCAACGCGCCATCCGCATCAACGCGGTTGGGCAGACATCGGGACAGTGGGTGAAGCCGAAAAGAGTGACCGACGGCTTGCCGCGAAAGATTGCTTCACTGACTTGTTCACCCCGGTGGTCCACAAGAGAGAAAGGACCGCCAAGCGGCGCGCCCGCCTTGCCGGCCAGGCCGCCGCGCGAGGGCAGCCCGGCGACAATCAGCGCCCCGAGCGCGAACAGCGCGATCGCGACCGCGATCCATAGAGTGAGGCGGATGGTTCGCATCTTTTGCCTGATGTGACGTCGGTTTTCAGGAGCGCGGAGCTGCAGTCGCGACGGCACCGCTCGCGCCGCCCGCCGGCTCGGCGCCGCGCGCGTAGGAAATCACGGCGACGGCGGTGATCGCAAGCGCCACCATCGCCGGCAGGAAAAGCCGCATCCGCATGAGAGGAGATTTCGCGCCACGCGCGCGCGATGTGCACTGCGCGATTGGACGCGGGGGCCGCGCCCAATCGTCACGCCGCCCGGCTTGAGTCGTCAGCCGCGCGAAATGCCGGCGCGCGCCGTTCCGCGCTCGAGTACCGCGAAGACTTGCCGGACGACCGCGGCGGCGTCGAGCGCGGCCGCGGAGTACATCGCCTCCGGCTTGTCTTGGTCGATGAAGCGGTCGGGCAGAACCATCGTGCGGACCGCCACGCCATCGTCGAGCATGCCGTTCTGCGCGAGCGTATAGAGCACGTGGCTGCCGAAGCCGCCGATCGCCGCCTCCTCGATGGTGATCAGCACCTCGTGCTCGCGCGCGAGGCGGAGCACAAGGTCCGCATCGACGGGCTTGGCAAAACGGGCATCGGCGACCGTGGTGGAGAGGCCGCTTCGCTCCAGCTCCTCCGCCGCCTTCAGCGCCTCCTGCAGCCGCCCGCCGAGCGAGAGGAGCGCGACCTTCGTCCCCTCCTTGACGATGCGCCCGCGCCCGATCTCGAGAAGTTCGCCACGCTCGGGCATGTCGAGCCCGACGCCTTCGCCGCGTGGATAGCGGAACGCGATCGGCCCCTCGTCATAGGCTGCGGCCGTGCGCACCATGTGCATCAGCTCCACCTCGTCGCCCGCGGCCATCACGACGAAATTGGGCAGGCAGCCGAGATAGGCGAGGTCGAAGCTTCCCGCATGCGTCGGCCCGTCGGCGCCGACCAGCCCGGCGCGGTCCATAGCGAAGCGCACCGGCAGGTTCTGGATCGCCACGTCGTGGACGACCTGGTCGTAGGCGCGCTGCAGGAAGGTCGAATAGATCGTCGCGAACGGCTTCATCCCCTCGGTGGCGAGGCCGGCCGCGAAGGTGACGCCGTGCTGCTCGGCGATGCCCACGTCGAAGGCGCGGTCCGGGAATTCCTTGGCGAAGAGGTCGACGCCGGTGCCCGACGGCATCGCCGCGGTAATCGCCACGATGCGCTCGTCGTCGCGCGCTTCGCGGATCAGGCTCGTTGCGTACACCTTGGTGTAGGAGGGCGCGTTGGTCTTCGCCTTCGCCTGCTCGCCGGTGATGACGTTGAATTTCGAGACGCCGTGATACTTGTCGGCGGAGGCTTCCGCCGGCCCGTACCCGTGTCCCTTCTTGGTGCGCACATGGACGATGATCGGGCCGGTATCGGCGTCGCGCACGTTCTCGAGGACCGGCAACAGGTGCTCGATCCGGTGCCCGTCGATCGGACCGACGTAGTAGAAGCCGAGCTCCTCGAAGAGCGTGCCGCCGGTCACCATGCCGCGCGCGAATTCCTCGGCGCGGAGCGCGCCGATTTCAAGCGCCTTCGGCAGCCGCTTGGCGAGCTGCTTGCCGATCTGGCGGAGCGACCGGTAGGTGCGGCCGGAGAATAGCCGCGCGAGATAGGCGGCCATCGCGCCGACCGGCGGGGCGATCGACATGTCGTTGTCGTTCAGGACGACGATCAGCCGGGAATGCATGGCGCCGGCGTTGTTGAGCGCCTCGTAGGCCATGCCGGCCGACATCGCGCCGTCGCCGATCACGCAGACGACGTTGTTCTTGCCGCCCCGGAGATCGCGCGCCACCGCCATGCCGAGGCCGGAGGAGATCGAGGTTGAGGAATGCGCCGCGCCGAACGGGTCGTATTCGCTCTCCGCCCGCTTGGTGAAGCCGGAGAGGCCGCCACCCTGGCGGATCGTGCGGATGCGGTCGCGCCGGCCGGTCAGGATCTTGTGCGGATAAGCCTGGTGGCCGACGTCCCAGATCAGCCGGTCGCGCGGCGTATCGAACACGTAGTGCAGCGCCACAGTCAGCTCAACGACGCCGAGCCCCGCGCCGAGATGCCCGCCGGTCACGGAGACCGCGTCAACGGTCTCGGCTCGCAGTTCGTCGGCAAGCTTTTTCAGGTCGCTGAGTTCTAAGGTCTTGAGATCGGCTGGCGATTTGATGCGATCCAGCAGAGGAGTTTCAACCGACATAAAGACGCTCTCCCCCCGAATTCTTGGGAGTTTTCGTTAAGTTACACGCCGCTTTTGCGAGTTACAGCATCTCCTACGCGGAAGGCAAAGTGCGGTTCCGCCACACCGTTGACGAAACGAGTAGCTCACTGCGGCGAGCCGCGGACCGCTGCTTTTGATCGATAGTTAAGGTAGGGCGATACCGCCTCTAGTGGTCGAGCGACCGCATCATCTCCGGCGGATAGCGCTCGCCGGCCGCAACGCCTACCGGAAAGGCCGAGGAAATCCGCCGAAGCTCCTGTTGGCTCAGCCTGATTTCCATCGCCGCGGCGTTCTCCTCGAGGTAGCGCCGCCGCTTTGTTCCCGGGATGGAGACGATGTCGTCGCCCTGCGCAGCGACCCAGGCGAGCGCCACCTGCGCCGGGGTGCAGCCCTTTTCGTCTGCGATTTCCATGAGTTTGGAGGAGATGTTCGCGTTCCGCTCGATATTCTCGCGCGCGAACCGGGGATGGCGGCGGCGCGTATCGCCCTCCATGAATTCGCTCCCGCCGTCGACAGCGCCCGTCAGGAACCCGCGGCCGAGCGGGCTGTAGGCGACAAAGCCGATCCCGAGGTCCCGTGTGGTTGGAAGCACCTCCGCCTCGTGATCGCGGGTCCACAGCGAGTACTCGTCCTGTAGCGCGGCGATCGGATGGACCTTCTGGGCGCGGCGGATCGTCGCCGGCGACGCCTCCGACAGCCCGAGATACCGAACCTTGCCGGCCCGGATCAGCTCTGCCATCGCGCCGACCGTGTCCTCGATCGGTGTGTTGGGATCGACGCGGTGCTGGTAGTAGAGGTCGATAATGTCCACGCCGAGCCGCTTCAGGCTCGCCTCGCACGCCTTCTTCACGTAGTCGGGCGTGCCGCAGATGTAGCGCGAGCCGTCGGAGCGGACGGCATTGCCAAACTTCGTCGCGAGCACCGCTTCACTCCGACGTCCCTTCAGCGCGCGGCCCACAAGCTCCTCGTTGTGGCCGTTCCCGTAAATGTCGGCGGTGTCGATGAAGGTGACGCCGATGTCGAGCGCGCGGTGGATGGTGGCGATCGCCTCCGCCTCGTCGACCTTGCCGTAGACGCCCGACATGCCCATGCAGCCGAGGCCGATGGCGGATACTTTCAGGCCCTTCTTTCCAAGCGTGCGTTGTTGCATCCAGTCACCCCTTCCTTTTCGGCAAGCTGCGTCAGACGGCGATTCTCTCGGCGAGGCGCAGCGCGGCGCCCCCCTTTGCCTGGAGTCCTTACTCCGGCAACAACTCGCCCGATCCTCCCATCTCGGCCGGCACGTCCTTCTGCTTCGGCAGGCCGTCCGCCATCGGCAAGGCAGTCTCCTGATAGTTCACATGGAGCGCGGCCTTGAACGGAAGATCGGGAATGATTGCGGCGTAGACGTCGGTGACGCCCCAGGTCGGGTGCTCGGTGAGCAGATGGCCGCCGCATATCGTGCACCATTTGCGGATGCTGCGCTCGGTCTTCTGATAGCTGCCTACCTTCTCGGAGCCTTTTGTTATCTGCACGGCGTCGGGCGGCCACAGCGTGAACGCGTTCACCGGGCCGGCCGACCAGCTTCGACAGGAGCTGCAGTGGCAATAGCCCATCGCGACCGGCGCGCCGGTCACAGCGACCTCGACCGCGCCGCAAAAACATCTTCCGGTGTAGGTGGCCATGGTGCCCTCCGTTAAGCAGTGGAGTCGCTATTTCGAATCGAACGGCTCGGTGCCGACCGCCTTGCCCTCAGCCGTGCGGATCTTCTCCACGCGCTCCTCGGCCTGCGCGAGCAGCGTCTCGCAGCGCTTCTTCAGCGCCTCGCCGCGCTCGTAGATGGCGATCGATTCCTCCAAGGGCACGTCGCCTCGCTCGAGCTTCGCCACGATCTCCTCAAGCTGCTTCAGCGCCACCTCGAAGCTCAGCGCGTTCACGTCGGTCTGCGCGTCGTCAGCCAAAAGAATCTCCTCACGCCGCCATCAGCCGGCGGATATGGGCGGCGACCGACTCGGCCAAGGCTCTCAGATCATAGCCGCCTTCAAGCACCGCCACGACCCGTCCCTTTGCGGTCGCCTCGGCGATGTCCATAAGCTCGCCCGTCGCCCAGGCGAAATCCTCGGCTTCGAGGTGGATCTCCGCGAGCGGATCGCGGCGATGCGCGTCGAAGCCGGCGGAAATGAGGATAAGTTCGGGACCAAACGCCCGCACCGCCGGCAGGATACGCTCACGGAACGCCGTGCGGAACTCCTCCGAGCCGTCGCCCGGCGCGAGCGGCGCGTTGAAGATGTTGCCGACGCCGGTTTCCGATGCCGCGCCCGTGCCCGGATAAAGCGGCATCTGGTGCGTGGACGCGTAGAGCACCGATGGGTCGGACCAGAAAATCTCCTGCGTGCCGTTGCCGTGGTGGACGTCCCAATCGACGATGGCGACGTGGTCCATGCCGTGCTTCCGCTGTGCGTGGCGGGCAGCAATCCCGGCGTTGTTCAACAGGCAAAAACCCATGGCGCGCCGCGTCTCGGCGTGATGGCCGGGCGGACGCACGGCGCAGAACGCGTTTTTCGCCTGGCCGGCTGCGACGGCATCGACGGCGTGGAGCGCCGCGCCGACCGCGCGCATCGCCGCCTCCCAGGAGCCGGGCGAGACCGTCGTGTCCATGTCGAGGCGGGCAAAGCCTTCGCGCGGCACGGCCCTGCGGATCGTTTCGACATAATCCGCGTCATGGCAGAGCAGCGCGGCTTCCTCCTCGGCGAGCGGCGCCTCGGCCCGCCTCAGCGCGGCGAAGCTTTCGTTGTCGAGCGCCGCGTGCAGCGCCCGAAGCCGATCGGCGCGCTCCGGATGACCGACCGGGGTGACGTGCTCAAGGAAGGCCGGATGATGGAGAAGGAGGGTGGTCAACCAAGAATCCGCCGCGTTTGCATGGGGCATCTGGACGCCCAGCGGCGGGATCGTCAATCCCGCGGGCCCCCGCAGCTTAATCAGCGCCGTGCCTCGGGGCGATGTGCAAACTCGGTCAGATGCGGCGAGCCACGGTCTTCTGATAGACGCCGCCGAACATGGTCCGTTTCTCCCAGCGGAAGGAGTGCGCGTCGCCGGCAAAGTCGTGCAGCTCGTGATGCCAGAGGCTTTCGGCGAAGGGCTCCAGCCGCTCGAACAGCCGGCGATAGAGACCGCGCAGCGGCTGCCACGACGCCGGCTCGTGGTAGTCGATGAAGACCGCCCGGCCGCCCGACGCCACCTGCCCAAGCAGCGCGTCGACGACGGCGCGTTTCCGCTCGTCGGGGATCTCGTGGAGCAGGAAGAAGCTGCTCACCACATCGTAGATCGCCTCGCCGGGCTCCGCCGCATCGGCCACGCGCACGCGGGCATGGGCAAAGCCGCGGAGCTTGCGGCGGCAGAGCGCCGCCTGCAGCGGCACGAGGTCCACGACATCGAGGCGGCCGCTCGGGCCAATCCGGCGGGCAATCTCGGGGATGAGACAGCCGTAGACGTGCGCCGCCTGTAGCACGCTCTCTCCCGGCATGATTTCCGAGAGGACGGCGCGGCGCAGCCGGCGATGGTTGCCGAGTAGGATGGCGGTGACGACGACATCGTGGTCGAGCAGCTTCGCGTTTTTACGGTTGAGATAGGCCCAGCCGTAGGGGGCGCTGAGATGCGACGGGATGGGCGGATTCCTTCCGCGTCGGCGCGGCAATGCCGCATCGCTGGCGGACGGCTGGTCGACCAGCACATCGACCAGGGAAAGTTCGCTCTCCGACAAAGCCACCGGTCGCCCCTTTCTCGACGTCTCTGGATCGGGCGAAAACGCACGAAAGACGTTGACACATATCAACGCAGCACATCGCTGTCGCGTAAGCTTAGCGGATTGCCGCCGCGGGGCGGCAACGATCACGGTCCTGAAGCCGCTCCGTAGTGCCGCCGCGCCCGGTTCTCGAACGCCGAGAGGATGGAGCCGAAAGTGCCGGCCGCCGCCCTCCCGAACAGACCGCTGAGCAGCGCGCCGCGGAGCTCTATCTCGCCCGAGAGCTTCACCGCGCACCTTTCCCCTTGCAGCGGCGCAAAGCGCCAGACGAGGCGAAGATACTCGAACGGCCCGTCGATCGAGGTTACCTCGATTTCCTCCGGCTGTCGGAGCGCGGTCTTTGAGCTGAAGCGCTGCTGGACCGGTCCAAAGCCGACGACCTGGTCCGTGTAATAGACCTCCCCCTCGTGCCGCAGGATCGAGGCGGAGAGCCACCACGGCAGGAACTCCGGGTAGCGCTCCACATCCGCCGCAAGATCGAAGAGCAGCTCGCGCTGGTAGGGCAGCACGCGTGAGACCTCGAGACGAAGCATGGTCCGTTTTCGCTCTTGGTTGGGTTTTCCCCAGTACAACCTCCGGCCGGTCGTGTCGCGATCACAAGCGAGAGGCTCACGCGGCAGCCCTCCGCAGCCGGTCGTTGATCGCCTCGCCGAGGCCTTCGGCCGGGATCGGCGCGACGGCGATGGCGGAAGCGCCGCTTCGATCGAGTTCGCTGAGTTGGGCGAAGAAGTTGGCGGCGGCTTCGACGAGATCGGATGACGGGCTGAGATTGCGGACGGCTACGGCGCGATCGGCGCCGGCGACAACAGCCCCGCCGAAGGCGAGCAGCGCCTCGCCGGGCGCGACCGATGTCGCGTTAAGGCGCAGCGGTAGCCGCGGCGCATAGTGGCTCGCGAGCATGCCCGGCGCGGTCACCGCGTCCCCCGCGCCGGCGCGCGTAAGCTTCGCGCCAAGCGCGGCCTCGATCGAATCCGCCGGCACGCCGCCCGGACGGAGCAGGCGCGGTTCGTTGTCGGCGAGCGACACGATCGTCGATTCCAGCCCGACCTCGCACGGCCCAGCATCGAGCACGAGCGCGACCGAATCGCCGAGATGCTCGATCACATGCTCGGCGCGCGTCGGGCTGAGGCGGCCCGAGCGGTTGGCGCTCGGCGCGGCGAGCGCACCGCTGAAGGCATCGATGATTGCGGCCGCGGGCCCGCGCGGCGCACGAAGCGCAACGGTCGGAAGTCCCGCCGTTACAAGCTGATGCACTGGCGCGCGCTCGGCGAGCGGCACGACCAGCGACAGCGGCCCCGGCCAGAATTCTTCCGCGAGCAATTCGGTGCGCGCATCTAGAACGCCGTAGCGGCGCGCCATCCCAACGCCGGTCACGTGGCAGATCAGCGGATTGAAGCGCGGCCGGCCCTTCGCCGCGAAGATACGCGCCACCGCTCTCCCGTTCGCAGCGTCGGCCGCGAGCCCGTAGACCGTCTCGGTCGGCAGCGCCACAAGCTCCCCGGCGCGGAGCGCCGCGACCGCCTCGGCAATGGCCTCGGCCAGGTTCTCGCTATTGAGGATCAAATGGCGCAAGACAGCGACGCTGTTGCCTGCCCGACACTTTGCGTCAAGTCCGCCTCGCCGGGCTATAAGGGCGCGTGAGGAGAGAGCCATGTATCGCGCGCCGGTATCCGACATCGCGTTTACGCTGAAGCACGTCGCCGGGCTCGGCGACGCGCTTGCCGCCGGCGCGTTCCCGGAAGTTTCGGAGGACGTTCTCGACGCCGTGCTCGCGGAAGCCGGCCGCTTCGCCTCGGAGGAGATGGCGCCGCTACAGACGATCGGCGACCGCGAGGGCGCGCGGCTTGAGGACGGTGCGGTCACGACATCCAAAGGCTGGCCCGATATCTACAAAACCTGGTGCGCCGGCGGCTGGAACGGAATTGCGGCGCCGGAGGCCGTCGGCGGGCAGGGCCTGCCGCTCATGCTTTCCGCCGCCGTGCAGGAGATGTGGAACGCGGCCTGCATGTCGTTCGCGCTCTGCCCGCTCCTCAACATGGGGGCGGTCGAGGCGCTCGGCCGGCACGGCTCGGAGCGTCTGAAGGCGCTCTATCTGCCGAAAATCGTCTCGGGCGAATGGACCGCGACGATGAACCTGACGGAGCCGCAGGCGGGCTCCGATGTGGGTGCGCTCAGAACGCGCGCGGAGCCAGCGGGCGACGGCAGCTACCGCCTCTTCGGCCAGAAGATTTTCATCACCTATGGCGAGCACGATCTTGCCGAGAACATCGTGCACCTCGTACTCGCGCGTCTGCCAGGCGCGCCGGTGGGCACGAAGGGCATCTCTCTCTTCCTCGTCCCAAAATTTCTGGCCGGTGAGGACGGAGACCTCGGCGCGCGGAACGATGTCTTCTGCTCGGGCATAGAACACAAGCTCGGCATCCACGGCTCGCCAACCTGCACGATGATCTACGGCGACGGCCGCTTCGGCGAGAAGCCGGGCGCGCTCGGCTTCCTGATCGGCGAGGAGAACCGCGGCCTCGCCGCGATGTTCACCATGATGAACAACGCTCGACTGATGATCGGCGTGCAGGGCGTCGGCCAAGCCGAGCGCGCGTTGCAGCAGGCGTCGGCGTTCGCATCGGAGCGGCGGCAGGGGCGCGGGCCCGGCGCGTCCGGCGACGGCGCGAGCCCGATCGCCGCCCACCCGGACATCCGCCGCACGCTGATCGAGATGCGGTCGCTCACCGCCGCCGCGCGCAGTATCTGCTATTCCTGCGCCTTCGCCGCAGACATGGCGGCTCGCTCGGGCGAAGCGAAGTGGCAAGCGCGCGTCGAGCTGCTCACCCCCGTCGCCAAGGCCTTCTCCACCGACATCGCCTTCGAGGTGGCCTCGCTCGGGGTGCAGGTGCATGGCGGCATGGGCTACATCGAGGAGACCGGCGCGGCGCAGGTTTTGCGCGATTCCCGCATCTCGTCGATCTACGAGGGGACGAACGGAATCCAGGCGATCGACCTCGTGACGCGAAAGCTCCCGCGCGCCGGCGTCGTGGGCGAATACATCAACGATCTTAGGGAGACTGCGGAGAAGGCGCGGGCCGTGAACCGGCCGGACTTCGGCCGCATGGGAAGTCGCGTTGCTGCCGCGATCGACGACCTCGACGCCGCGAGCGGGCATCTCATCACGCTTCTCGGCCAGGGCAAAAACGCCGAGGCGCTCGCCGGCGCGACGCCGTATCTGAGACTGTTCGGGCTCGCCGCGGGGGGCGCCTACCTCGCCAAGGGCGCGCTCGCCTCGATCACCGATGCCGGCCCGCAGGCGGCGCGGAGGATTGCGACCGCGCGCTTCGCCGCCGAGTGCCTGCTCCCAGAGACGGGAGCGCTCCGCGCTGAGATCATTGAAGGCGCGGAGGCCGTACTCGCCGCTGACCCGGCGCTTTGGGTGGAATGACCGCAGCCGAACTCGCAGTGCGACGGCCGCGCGCATGCGACTCGACGAAACGCTGGTCGCGCGCGGACTTGCATAAAGCCGCAGCCGCGCGCGCGACATGGTGAAGCGCGGAACCGTTACGGTCGACGGCGAAACGGAGACGCGGCCCGCGCGGATGGTGAGCGCAAGCGCCGCTATCGCGGTCGCCGATCCCGGCGCGCGCTACGTCTCGCGCGCGGCGCTGAAGCTGATCGCCGGGCTCGACACGTTCGAGTTCGATCCGGCCGGCCTGACCGCGCTCGATCTCGGCGCATCCACCGGCGGCTTCACGCAGGTGTTGCTCGAACGCGGCGCGGCGCATGTCATTGCAGTCGATGTCGGCCGCGGCGAGATGGATTCTCGGGTCGCCGACGATCCGCGCGTGACGCTGATCGAAGGGTTGAATGCGCGTGACCTGACTAGGGCGCATCTCGGCGGTCGTTGCGTGGAGGCGATCGTCGCCGATGTGAGCTTCATTTCGCTCAGGCTGGCGCTGCCTCCGGCGCTGACGCTCGCGGAGCCCGGCGCGTGGGGGGTGTTCCTGGTGAAGCCGCAATTCGAGATGGGCCGAGCGGCGCTCGGCAAGGGCGGCGTGGTGCGGGATGCGAAGGCGGCGGAGAAGGCGGCAGACGATTTCGAGGCATGGCTGGAAAGCCACGAACCCTCTCCCCCTCGTGGGGAGAGGGTCTGGGTGAGGGGCGTCAGGCGCAGAGCGCTGCGCGAAGCCCCCTCCCCCAACCCCTCCCCACGAGGGGGAGGGGCGTTGCCCTGGCGTGTAGTGGGAAGGATTCCCTCGCCCATCGTCGGCGGGTCAGGGAACCGCTAGTTCCTCGTCGGCGCGCGGCGTGCGTGAGACCGTCGTCATCGAGGCGATCGGGCACCGCGGGGACGGCATCGTCACGACACCCGACGGCCCGCTCTACGTGCCGTTCGTGCTGCCGGGCGAGCGCGTCGCGATCGAGCGGAGCGGACAGCGCGGGCGTGTCGTAGAGGTGCTCGAACCGAGCGCCGAGCGGGTTCAACCGGTCTGCCGGCACTTTGGAACGTGCGGCGGCTGCGCCTTGCAGATGATGCCGCTCGGAGCGACGCGCCGTCTGAAGCGCGAATTCGTGGTCGCTGCACTTGCGCAGCGCGGCCTGTCGCCGCCGGTGGACGAGACAATCGGGGTTCGGCCCGCGAGCCGGCGGCGGGTGGTCCTCACCGCCTTGCTTGCAGGAGAGCGCACGCTCCTCGGCTATCACGAAAGGCTTTCGCATCGTCTCGTCGATATCGAAAAATGCCCGGTGCTTGAGCCGCAGCTCGCCGCAGCGCTTCCAAATCTGCGCAACCTCGCGGCGTCGCTACTCAACAGCCGGAGGGCTACTCGACTGACGGTGCTCCTGACGCGAGGCGGCCTCGATGTGGATGCCGCAGACGGCGCGGTGCCTCCCGCGAACAGGCTTCCCGAAATCGCCAACCTCTGCACCGCTGCCGGCGTGGCGCGCCTCTCGGTCGACAGCGAGCCGCTGCTCAAGCTGGCGGAGCCGGTCATCGAGATTGCGGGCGTGCCGCTCGTACCGCCGCCCGGCGCGTTCGTGCAGGCGTCCGCGGAGGCGGAGGCCGCTATGACCGGACTCGTCGCCGCGCATCTCTCCGGCGCGAAATCGACTGCCGACCTCTTCGCCGGGTTCGGCACCTTTTCACTGGCGCTCGCGCGGGAAATGCGGGTCCACGCGGTGGAGTCGAACGAGGATGCGCCGGCGGCATTGATGCTGGCCACGCGTCAAGCAAGAGGGCTGAAACCCATCACGGCGGAGAGGCGCGATCTCTTCGCCTCGCCCCTCACGCCGACAGAACTCGACCGCTTCGACGCGGTTGTGCTCGATCCGCCTTATGCCGGGGCGAAGGCTCAAGCCGAAGCTTTGGCGCAGTCGCGGGTGGGCCGTATCGCCTCTGTCTCCCGCAAATCCGGCGACCTTTGCGCGGGACGCGCGGATATTGGTCAACGGTGGCTACCGCCTCGAACGCGCCGTGCCCGTCGATCAATTCGTCTACTCGGCGAAGGTGGAGGTCGTGGGGCTGTTCAGCCGGGGCTAAGCGATAGGGTCCCCTCTCCCTTGCGGGGGAGGGGCTAGGGGAGAGGGAAATGTGCAGGCTGCGGCCTTCCCCCTTCCCTTCCCTCCCCTGCAAGGGGGGAGGGCACGCGCTGACGCCCGCGGTTCATCCACTTGCCAGGATCTCGACATCGTTCAGGAATAGGTCTGACGCATCGACGGAAGTGAAACCGAATGCCCGAAACCGCGCTCGAACGCTTCAGCAACCGCGTCGGGTTCGCCGTCCGGCAGACCGGGCGCGTCGCTTGGTATGCCAGCCATGGCGCGATCATGCGGCGCATGGTGCGGCGGCTCGAGCAGGAGTCCGGCGCGCCGAAGCGGGTTGTCAAGAAACCGTCGCGGCCGGTGCCGTCAACGCGGCGGCTGCTTGCCGACGTGGCCGTCCTGCTCGGGCGCGACCTCGCCAACGCCGAGGCTGGCTACTACCCGGTGCCGGGGGGTGAGGACGGCGGGCTGCCGGGCATACTGGCGCGGAGCCGCGCCTTCTTCCGCGACGTGCCGGAAGTGGTGCGGCGGAGGCAGCATTCCATTGCGCACGAGGTGGCCGAAGCTGAAGCCGGAAAGCGCCCGGACTATTACATGCAGAACTTCCACTTCCAGTCCGGCGGCTGGATGACGGAGGAGTCGGCGCGCCTCTACGACATGCAGGTGGAAGTGCTCTTTTCCGGCGCGGCGAACGCGATGCGCCGGCAGGCGCTGGTGCCGATCGCCGAGGCGCTCCGCGGCCGCGACCAGCGGAGCGTCATCTTCGCCGACATCGCCTGCGGGCCGGGCACGTTCCTCCGCCAGGTGCGGCAGGCGTTTCCGCGCCTGCCGTCGGTAGCGGTCGACCTGTCGGAGGCGTACGTCGCCGAAGCGAAGCGCCGGCTTGGGACGCGGCCGAACGTGTCGACCGTGGTCGCCAAAGCCGAAGCGCTGCCGCTCGCCGACCAAAGCCTCGACATCGCGACATGCATCTTTCTCTTCCACGAGCTGCCGTCTGGCGTGCGCCGCGCGGTCGCGCGGGAGATAGCGCGTGTCGTGAAGCCCGGCGGGCTTCTGGTCTTTGTCGAATCGCTGCAGATCGGAGACGAGCCGGACTATGACGGGCTGCTGGAACTTTTCCCGCGGCTGTTCCACGAGCCGTATTTCGAGAGCTATCTCGACGAGGACCTCGATCGGCTGTTCGCTGAAGCGGGCTTTAAAGTCGAAGGAAGGACGAACGCCTTCTTCTCGAAGGTGCTGACGCTCAGAAAACGCTAAGCGCTATTTTGTCCCGTACATCCGGTCGCCCGCGTCGCCCAATCCGGGCACGATATAGCCATGGTCGTTCAGGTGGCTGTCGACGGCGGCAGTGAAGACCGGCACATCGGGATGCGCGGCGCGGAAGCGCTCTATGCCTTCGGGCGCCGCAAGCAGGCAGACGAAGCGGATATCCTTGGCGCCACGACCCTTCAGCCTTTCTACGGCGGCGACCGCCGAATTGGCGGTGGCGAGCATCGGATCGACGCAGATCACGGTGCGGTCGGCAAGGTCCTCAGGCGCCTTGAAATAGTACTCGATCGGCGTCAGCGTATGCGGGTCGCGGTAGAGCCCGATATGGGCGACGCGCGCCGACGGCACGAGGTCGAGGAGACCCTCGAGCAGCCCGTTGCCGGCACGCAGGATCGAGGCGAAGACGAGCTTCTTGCCGGCGATCTTGCGCGCCTTCATCTTGGTCAGCGGCGTCTCTATCTCGACCTCCTCAAGCGGCAGGTCGCGCGTCGCCTCGTAGCAGATCAGCCCGGCGATCTCGCGCAGCAGCTGACGGAAGCCGCGCGTCGAGGTGTCCTTGTCGCGCATGATCGTCAGCTTGTGCTCGACCAGCGGATGGTCGATGACCGTGACGCCTTCGAATTGCTGTGTCATGGCCCGCCTCCTGCCTGCGTTCATACACGGCGGGTAGACGATGGCAAATCGCGACGCAGGCGACGCGGGCCCTGCCCTCTCCCGTCGGGAGAGGGTGTCGCCGAAGGCGACGGGTGAGGG
>JBOHKB010000332.1:0-4697 GCA_050728815.1 Propylenella sp. | reverse complement strand
CCGCGAGGCCGTGCGCGACTGGCAGCGGCGCCTCGCACCGTTCGACGCGACGGCACGCGAGGAAACGCCGCGCCCGGAGGTCTGGAGCGCGATCGAGCAGGCGACCGGAATAGGAGCAGCGGACGCGGCGCCCTCCAACGTGATCCAGCTCCGCCGGCGCGTGGCGTTCTGGCGCGGTGCGACCGTCGTCACCGGCGCGCTTGCCGCGGCGCTCGCGATCTTTGCCGTCATCGACCGGCAGTCGCTGCCGCCCGAGCCGGTCGGCGGACGCTTTGTCGCCGTCGTCGATTCCGGCGGCCGCGAGCCGGCCCTGATCGCCGAGGTGAACACGGCGACCGGCATCATCACGGTCAGGAGCCTCGCCGCCGAGACGCCTCCCGGGCGGAGCCTGGAGCTTTGGCATGTCGCCGAGGGCGGCGCGCCCCGCTCGCTCGGCATTCTGCAAGCGAGCCTCGACGCGCAGACCATCCAGAACGTCGCCGGCCCGGTCGACGGCATCATCGCGGTGTCGGTCGAGCCCGAGGGCGGCTCGCCGTCCGGCGCGCCGACCGGCCCGGTCATCTACTCGGGCAGGCTGATCCCGGTCGAATAGCGGCAAGCTCTCAAAACGAAAGGGCGGCCGAAGCCGCCCTTCCCTTCCCACTTGGAAACACCGACTTACATCTTCGGCATCAGCACCGTGTCGATGACGTGCACGACGCCGTTCGACTGGAACACGTCGGCCTGTGTCACGACCGCGCCGTGGCCGCTCTCGTCGATGACGACCAGCTTGTCGCCGTTCATCTTCAGCGTGATCGTGTCGCCGGAGACGGTGGAGACGTTGTGATCGCCGCCGTCGTCCATGATCATCTTCATCGCCGCATCGGACGGGGCATTCGCCGCCACCACATGGTAGGTGAGAATGCGGGCGAGCTTGTCCTTGTTCTCGGGCTTCAGCAGCTCCTCGACCGTCCCCGCCGGCAGCTTGGCGAAGGCGTCGTTGGTCGGCGCGAAGACGGTGAACGGTCCGGGGCCGGCGAGCGTCTCGACCAGCCCGGCCGCCTTCACAGCGGCGACGAGCGTGGTGAGGTTCGCCGCGTTCGGGGCGTTCTCGGCGATGGTCTTGGTCGCAAACATCGGTGCGCCGCCGACCATGACCTCGGCGGAGGCCGGCGAAAGGCTCGCGGCGACGAGGATTGCGCCCGCGGCAGCAGCGGCGCGAAGATTTCTGGAAATTCTCATGATTGGCTCCCTTTGGTGGGCCCCTATCGTGGGGACGGGAGCCTCTACGGAGCCGTTCAGCCGGCGGTTTTCGGAATGCGATCACAAGCCTGCGAGCGGCGCCCGAGCCGGAACGCCGCGCTTTCGCCCTCCCCGCCTCCCTTGGCGCGCCTTCGCTTGACACCCCAAGGGGGCGAACCCTAAATGCGCCGCGCTTGGCGATAGTGCCGGGCGACATGGGGCCGTAGCTCAGCTGGGAGAGCGCCGCGTTCGCAATGCGGAGGTCAGGGGTTCGATCCCCCTCGGCTCCACCAACCAGTCCTCTGATTCTTCCTGCCAATTTGTGTCGCCTCCGGAAGGGCCGGCATTGCGGGCCTTTGGGCACACCCTTCGCCGCCACTCGGGTGACGGAGACCGATCTGAGGTGCGTTTCCTACCGAAATCAGCCAAGCGTCTCTGTCGGCCTTTTCCGGCACCAATAAGTGGTAGGTTCAGAGGCGCAGCACTGCCTTTTCGGCGACCAATAAGTGACCTTTTCTGAGGGCTGTTTGCTCAGTGGAAGCGGAGGACTTGCCGCTGCCGCACCCATGACAGCGGCAGCTCTTTGATCCTCTTCAGCCGCGCGGCAGTGAGTTCGGGCGACCGGGGACAAAGCCCAAATTTCCGCATGGGGTTTCGGCGCGGGATGGAGGAAGTGGAGGACTTCGTGAAGGTGCCGACTCACGATACTCTGCATTGAGCCAGTAACGTTCCTCGAACCTCAACCGAAAGCGGATGTTCCTGTGAGGGTGAACATCGCCGAAACATTTACGGCATGCAGCTTAACACCGTCCACGCCCTTACGATTTCAGGTCTATTTTGCGACCTAGTGGGCGCTGGCATGCTGGCCATTCCAATTCTGTCCAGCGCAAGTTCCGTTGCAGCGAGTCTCAATCGCTCGGCTGCTTGGATTGGAAGGAAACTTCCCTTCATCGGTTCGGCCGTATTTGTCTCAATGATACCGGTCGTCCTTGCCATCCGCTACGACTGGTTCAACGTCCGATTCGATCCTGCGGCCTCTCTCGTCGCGTGGGCGCTATCGTCATCAGGATCAATGTTCGAGTTTTCCATACGCTGGATGGCCGTAAGCTATCTTTTCAGTCTCGGATTGGCTTTCTTTCCAGTGCTAATCATGGCCGTCATGTATGTCGTCGCTGTCATCCTAGCGTGGACGGCGGCCGGTGAAAGACGCGAACAGCGAATGGGTTGGATAGGGTATGGCCTGCTTTGCATCGGCTTCTGTTTGCAGGCCGTCGTCAACGTGCTCTAGACAGCCACCGGCTCCTCATGACAACCGGCGTCGCCTTCAGTAGAGCCTTGCTCGCCAACTCCGCTTCCCGTCAACACTACAATCGACCGCAGCGCGAGCGTATAGACAGTCGCGTCCAGGCACTCGGCACGCACGCCGGGCTTCCTCTCCCAGCGGCGAGTCGGCATGCCGCGCGCGTACTTCACCACAAGACGCTCGCTCGCCAGCTCTTCACAGAACCGCGGTTCAAGGTCGTGGCTGAAACGGATGATCCGCCCGCCCGGGTCGAGGACCAGTCGGGCAGAGTTAGCTACGAGCTTGGAGGCAGCAGACCTTTGGACATCGGCAAGCTTGCCGACCTTCTCGCCATTGAGTGCGACCACTGCTATGCGGCTTTTGACGCCTTTCAAGGTCTGATCCGCGAACATGAAGCGGCGATCGCTGCGTTCGAGAAGACTGCCCGCGCGCGCTGACCCCTAAGATTGCGTCGGCCATACTCGCGGCCCGCAGGGAGTAGAGGCGGTCCGCGACGACCGTGTGAAGCGTCTCCGACGTTCGCCGGCAGTGTGGGCGCCGCTCGATAGCGCCCCCCAAAAAGCGAGGCCCCGCCGCCGTCGCGGCAGGGCCCTCGATGTTGTTTCGCAGGACGACTCCCTTGCCCTTCGTTTGTTTCAACTCCGGGGGACGGGATAGGTCGCTGCCGCCTCCAATGAAACCTGAATTGCTCCCGGCGAGCGTGCAAGATTATGGTTACCGAATTCTTTGCGCCGCGCCATCGGTTCGTGAAGAATTGGTTAACGCCGCGGCCTCACGCGGTGACGGCGTGGGGAACGAGCATCTCGATCCCCTCCCGCTCGAGCCCGACGCGGACCGGCCCGCCCGCCTTCCGCGGCTCGACCATCTCATCGCCGACGCGGAGCGGCGCGCCATCCCAGTCGATGGAGACTTTTCGGGCGCGCACGCTCGAAACCGGCGCCGACGCCTTGCCGTCGTCCGAGTCGAGCCAGTCCAGCATCTCCTTCCGGCCCTTCTCCGCGAGGAACACGACATCGAGGTAGCCATCGCCCGAGTCGGCGGCGTCCGCGAGCCGCAGCCGCGGGCCCATCTGCCCGATATTCATGATCTCGACGAGCAGCAGGCCATCAGGCAGCCGCTCGCCGTCGGCGACGATTCTGGTGCTGGTCGGCACCGCATCTTTCAGGGCCTTGAAGAAGGCGCTTCGCGCGGCCTTCAGCTTCTTCTGCTTCTTGGGCTTGGCGTCGGGCTCGTCCTTTTTTTCCGCGGCAGCGACAGCGGCGGCGAACGCCCCGGCGCCGGTCGCTTCGAGAAAAGTGCTTCGGCCCCACGGGCCGCTCGCCACGCCTACGTCGAATCTCCGCTGACGCGCCGAGCGCCAGCTCTCCACGGCCTCTTTCGGCCCTTCCGGGATTCCGAGCGAGCGCGCGACGTTGTTGGCCGTGCCGAGCGGGATGATGGCGATCGGAGTCTTTCGGTGCTTCAGCCCGGAAGCAACCTTCGCGACCGTGCCGTCGCCGCCCGCCGCGATGACGAGGTCCGCGGTGGTGCGTAGGGCGTTTCGGTGCGCGTCGTCCTTCGTCGAATAGTACGACGCCGAAATCCCTTCCTCCTCGAGAATATCGATCAGCTCATCGGCGGGGTGACGGCCGTCTCCCGCATTCGAGTTGTGAACGAGGATGGCGCGCATCGCGCAGGAGAACGGCATTCTGGTCGCAGCGGTTCCATCACCGCCGCGACATGCAACGCATCGCCGGCCGTGTCAGCTTCGCGACGCGATCGCCCTCTCACGAACCTCGCTCAGCGTCGTGCGCGTCGAGATAATCTCCGGGTCCATCAGGATGTGCACGAGCGCCGGGCGGCCAGCGGTGAGCGCGCGCTCGAAGGCGGGCGCGAATTCCTCCGTCGTGCGCACGGTCTCACCGTGCGCACCGAAGGCGCGGGCATAGGCCGCGAAGTCCGGGTTGGTCAGCTCGGTCGCGTAGGCATGGCCGGGATAGTTCCGCTCCTGGTGCATGCGGATCGTTCCGTACATGCCGTTGTCGAGGATGAGCGTCACGACGTTGATGCGATAGTGGACCGCGGTCGCAAGTTCCTGCCCGGTCATCAGGAAACAGCCATCGCCGGCGAAGCAGACCACGTCGCGCTCCAGATGGAGCGCCTTGGCGGCAATGGCGGCGGGGAAGCCGTAGCC
>JBOHKB010000331.1:0-4387 GCA_050728815.1 Propylenella sp. | reverse complement strand
CGATGACGCACCTGACGCGCGTGCAGTTCATCATCGGCCGCAATCCGGGAGAGGGGCCGGACCCGACGCAGGAGGAGCTGGAGGCGCGCATCCGCGCGATCGTGCGCACCTTCGACGATGACCTCGCGGAGGCGATGAACGCCGCGTTGCGGCCGGACCGGTCGGCCGAGCTGCTGCGCTCCTATTCCGGCGCCTTCGCCTCGGACTACCGCGCCGCGTTCACCGCCGCCGATGCGCTCCGCGACATTGAGATCGCTGAGCGGCTGACGCCGGAGGACATCGAGGTCCGCTTCTTCCGCCGCGCCGGCATGCCGGAGAACTGCGCGGCGATGAGCTTCCATCACCTCGGCGACCCGATCCCGCTGTCGCGGCGCGTGCCGCTGCTCGAATGCCTCGGCTTTTCGGTCGTCAACGAGCGCACCTACCGCATCGCACGCGGCGATGGGCCGGACCTCTACCTGCACGACATGACGCTCGTCCGCGCCGACGGCCTTGCCTTCGACATCGCCGCGGCGGACCGCCTGCACGATACGGTGCTTGCCGTCTGGCGCGACAAGGCGGAGAGCGACGGCTTCAACACGCTGGTGCTGACGGCGGGCCTGACGTGGCGGCGCGCGGCGCTGCTCCGGACAATCGCCCGTTACCTCAGGCAGACCGATCTTCCTTACTCTATCGACTATCTGGCCGAGGCGCTGAAGCGCTATCCGGCGATCGCGCGCATCCTGACGGAGCTGTTCGACGCGCGCTTCGACCCGGCGGCGAAGCAGCGTGACAAGACCGAGCACCGCATCAGGAAGGAACTCGAAGCGGCGCTCGAGGGCGTCGCAAGCCTCGACGACGACACGATCCTGCGCGCCTTCGGCGAGGTGATCGAAGCGGCGCAGCGGACCGATTTCTTTGCCGCAGCACCAGGCGAGGAGCCGGCGGCGGTGACGCTGAAGATCAAGCCGAAGAAACTTGCCTTCGTGCCGCAGCCGCGGCCGTTCCGGGAAATCTTCGTGCACTCGCCGCAGGTGGAGGGCGTGCACCTCCGCTTCGGGCCGGTGGCGCGCGGCGGACTGCGCTGGTCGGACCGGCCGCAGGACTACCGCACCGAGGTGCTGGGCCTCGTCAAGGCGCAGCAGGTGAAGAACGCCGTCATCGTGCCGGTCGGCGCCAAGGGCGGCTTCGTGCCGCAGCGGCTGCCGGCGGGCGGAAGCCGCGAGGCGATCTTCGAGGCGGGACGGCAGGCCTACATCGCCTTCGTCGACCGGCTGCTCTCCGTCACGGACGACATCGAGGGCGACGCGGTCGTGCCGCCCAAGGGCGTCGTCGTGCACGACGGCGAGGACGCCTATCTGGTCGTCGCCGCCGACAAGGGCACCGCGACATTCTCCGACACCGCGAATGGCATATCGCTGAACCGCGGTTTCTGGCTCGGCGACGCCTTCGCCTCGGGCGGTTCGGCCGGCTACGACCACAAGGCGATGGGGATCACGGCGCGCGGCGCGTGGGAGGCGGTGAAGCGGCATTTTCGCGAGATGGATATCGACATCCAGACGCGGCCGTTCACGGCGGTCGGCGTTGGCGACATGTCGGGCGACGTGTTCGGCAACGGCATGCTGCAGTCGCGCGCCACCAGGATGGTCGCGGCTTTCGACCACCGCGACATCTTCCTCGACCCGAACCCCGATCCGGAGGCGTCGTTCGCGGAACGCGAGCGGCTCTTCAGGCTGCCGCGATCAAGCTGGCAGGACTACGACAAGGCGCTGATCTCCAAGGGCGGCGGCGTGTTCTCGCGCGCGCAGAAGGAGATCGCGCTGTCACCGGAGGTGCGAAAGGTCATGAAACTGTCGAAGACGCGCGTGCGCCCGGCCGAGCTGATGACGGCGATCCTAAAGGCGCCCGTCGATCTCCTCTGGTTCGGCGGCATCGGCACCTATGTGCGCGGGCCGGGCGAGAGCCAGGCCGAGGTCGGCGACAAGGCGAACGACGCGATCCGCATCACCGCGACCGAGATTGGCGCAAAGGTCGTGGGGGAGGGCGGCAACCTCGGCATGACGCAGAAAGCGCGCATCGCCTACGGGCTGAAGGGCGGGCGCTGCAACTCCGACGCCATCGACAATTCCGCCGGCGTCAACACCTCCGACGTCGAGGTCAACATCAAGATCGCGCTCGCGCCGGCGGTGAGGAGTGCAAAACTTCCGGAGGCCGAGCGTCTCGCGCTCCTTCGCGAGATGACCGAGGAGGTGGCGCGGCTCGTGCTCCGCAACAACTACCAGCAGACGCTCGCCATCTCGCTCGAAGCGCTGCGCGGCCACGAAAATCTCGGCAACCAGATGCGGCTGATGGCCGAGCTCGAGGAGCGCGGCCTGCTCGACCGCGCGGTGGAGAGCCTGCCGGATGACGCGGCGCTCGAGGAGCGCGCCGCCGGCGGGCGCGGTCTGACGCGCGCCGAGATCGGCACGCTCCTCGCCTTCGCCAAGATCGCGCTCTTCAACGACCTCGTGGCGAGCGCCGTCCCTGACGACCCGTATCTCGGGCGCGAGCTTGCCCGCTATTTCCCATCGGAGATGCAGGAGCGGTTCGCGGCGGAGATCGCCGGGCATCGCCTGCGCCGCGAGATCATCGCAACACAGCTCGCGAATTCCGTAGTCAATCGCGGCGGCCCGACGCTCCTCGTCGCGGCGCGCGACCGGACCGGCGATTCTCCCGCCGACATTACCCGCGCCTATGCCGCGGTGCGCGACAGCTTTGCGCTGCAGGACCTGCATGCGGAAATCGACGCGCTCGACGCGAAAATTTCCGGCCGGCTGCAGCTTGAGCTTTACGCGATCGCGCAGGACGTGCTCGTCGACCGTATCGCCTGGTTCGCGAGCAACGTCGATCTCACCGTCGGCCTCGCCGAGATCGTCGCGCACTACCGCGCCGCGCTCGACGAGCTTGCGGGGACGCTTCCCTCGCTCCTGTCGCGCGAACAGGCGAAGGCGACGCGAGACACGACGCTGCGGCTGAAGGCAGGCCGCGTCCCCGAAGAGCTTGCCGCGCGGCTTGCGCTCCTGCCGATTCTGGCGCGGGCGAGCGACGTGGTGCTGATCGCCGACCGCACCGGGCGGAGCCTCGCCGACGCCACGCAATCCTTCTTCGCGATATCCGAGCGCTTCGGCTTCAGCCGCATCGACGCGATGACGCAGGAGGTAGAGACAGCCGAATACTACGAGGGGC
Source organism: Propylenella sp. (assembly GCA_050728815.1). Taxonomy (GTDB): domain Bacteria; phylum Pseudomonadota; class Alphaproteobacteria; order Rhizobiales; family Afifellaceae; genus DASWJZ01. The sequence continues at coordinate 1,183 of JBOHKB010000331.1, read as the reverse complement.
TGGCGCTGCAGAAGGCGCGCGACAGCCTGGAAGCCGCGCAACGCGACCTCGCGCGCAGTCTTATTTCCAACGGCGGCGCGATCGACGTGGCGGCGTGGGAGGCGGCATCGGGCGAGCGCATCACTGCCACCGCCGAACAGGTTGAAAAGATCCTCTCCGACCGGCGGCCGTCGATGGCGAAGGTGACGGTCGCGGCGAGCCTGCTCTCTGAGCTCGCGCGGGGTTGACCCTTCGCCTGAGACGCCCGAAACCTCCGGCAATGGGCGAGGCGAAGCGCAGGAAGACGACGGGCGAGCGGGTGTCGTGGTGCCGCACCTGCACGCTTTGCTGCACGCTGCCGGAGATCGGGCCGCTCGACAAGCCGATGTACCGTCCCTGCCGGCACATCGCCGGGCAGGGATGCGGCATATTCGGCAAGCCCGAGCGCCCCGCCGCCTGCATCGCCTACGAATGCGCGTATCTGACCGCCCGCCGCACGGACGCGCCCGACCGCAACCGCATCCCGCACCCGCTCGAAGCCGGCGCGTATTTCCACCGCGACCCGGCGGAGAACGTCTACGTGGTCTTCGTCGATCCGGCCCGGCCGGAGGTGTGGAAGCGAAGCGCGATCGTCGACTATCTCCGGCCACGGGTAAAGGCCGGCGCGTCGCTCCTCATCCTCGACCGCGGCCGCCGCATGGTGATCTCGAGTGCGACGCTGTTCGAGGAGGTGTTGCAGCGCGACTACGTGGCGTTCGCCGACGCCGAGGGCCGCCCACTCGACTTTCCCGAATACGCCGAGGCGCATGCTTAGAGACACGCGCCATTAACTCCGCCGCGATAGGCTGCCGGTCCTCATCACCGGGGATGAACGACCTTGAAAGCAATGGCTTCCGGCATCGGCGTGACGGTCGCGGCTGCGATCGCAGGGGGCGCAGCCTCCGCGGCGATCTACTTTGTCGTGCTCGGCGTGGCCTCTCTGCTTGGAGCCGCCGACGGATCGGAGACGCCTGTTCTTGCGTGGCGCGCATGGACCTTCGGCGCGACGTTCGGGCTTCTTTCGGGCGCGCATTGGGGTCTCGCCGCCGCGCGCCGCGTTTTGGCCGATGAGCCGCAGGCGATGATCCCCGCGAAAGGTTTGACCGTCGCGCTGGTCGTGCTCGGAATTGCTCTCGCCGTGACGGGCGGGCGCTGGGGCGCGATG
>JBOHKB010000330.1:0-5224 GCA_050728815.1 Propylenella sp. | reverse complement strand
CAACCGGGCCGCAGCAGCGGTGCGCAGCGCCGCACGATACAGCCGGCGCCGCTTGGCGGTGGCCGGCCCGAGCCGGGCCAGCGCCAGGCCGTGGCCAGCCGGGGCAACGGCCGCCAGGATGCGGAATCTCCGAGTCTCCCGGTCGCCGGCGTGCCGTGGCAGGCGCCCGATTCCATCGAGAACGAGATCGTACGTGCGCTCCGCTTCGATCCGGTGCCGCGCGCCGGGGAGAGCGCGACAAAACCGCGGCCGCCGGTTGCGCCAAAGAAAAGCGCGGCCGACCCCTCCACCACGCTCGGCGATCTCGCCGAGAAGCTCGAGGAGGCGCTGGCGGAAGAAGTGCAATCCGCCGGCAATGTCCGCCGCAAGCCCGAGGTCGATCTCGACGAGTTCGCTTTCGATATCCAGGCCGGCGGAGCCGCCGGGCAGCGGGGCGCACCGGTCGAACCGTCGACCCGTCCCGCCAAGAAGGAGGCGCCGCAGCCGGCGGTAGGCGCAATGGCGCCAGCGCCCGAGCCGGAACGGCGACGCGAGTCTCCCGCGCCGAGCGAACGCCGCGAGGAGGCGCCCGTCATCAGCCTGAGTTCGCGCCGCCGGGAAAGCTCCGATCCGCTCGAGGACGAGATGGCGCGGCTCTTGGGAGAGCTGACCGGCGACACCAAGGGCCGCTGATCCAGCGCTCCCGCGCCGGCCCACACCACGCTCGCTTTTCGCTGATTTCCGCTCCTGCCGAGTCACCGCGGCGGAAGGCTCATTCGTCGCGGTAGACTCGCTCGCGCCGCTCGTGGCGCTCCTGCGCCTCGATCGAGAGCGTGGCGATCGGGCGCGCGTCGAGCCTACGCAGGCTGATCGGCTCGCCCGTCTCCTCGCAATAGCCGTAGGTGCCTTCTTCGATTCGCTTCAGCGCGGCGTCGATCTTGGCGATCAGCTTCCGCTGCCGGTCGCGCGCGCGGAGCTCTATCGAGCGGTCCGTCTCGGAGGAGGCGCGGTCGGCGTAATCGGGATGGTTCTGGCTGTCGGCCTGCAGCGCCTCGAGCGTCTCGCGGCTCTCGGCCAGAATCTCGCCCTTCCAGGAGATGAGCTTCTTGCGGAAGTAGTTCCGCTGCCGCTCGTTCATGAACGGCTCGTTGGCGCGTGGCCGGTAGCCGTTTGCTTTCGCCCTGTGGCCGTTGGCGCTTGCCCTGTGGCCGTTGGCTTTGGCGCCGTGGCCGTTGGCCCTTACCTTGTGGCCGCCAGCCTGAACCCGGTGGCCATTGGCCTTGGACCGATGGCCGTTTGCCTTCGACGCACGGCCGTCTACCCTACCCCTGACCGCCATGACCGAACACGCCCTTCCATCCCCTTTGCGCGCGCATATACGGGACAAGGTGCGGCGCTGGCAAGCGGAATGGTTTCAAGCGCTTCCTGGAATGCTCCGCAAACTTAATGCGTTAGCCGGGAACCGGCATTTGCCGAACCTTAACCTTGGCATGCCAGGCTTTTTCGCATGCGCGCACGAGTATCGAGTATGCGGGCTGAGGCCGAGTCTCAGGCCAGGGAGCTTCTCGCGGCGATCGAGGCCGCCGAGGGCGTGATCGTCACCACCATCGAGCGCGAATGCGAGGCGCTCCGCGCCGGGCGGCTGCTCGCGGCCGACGCGCTTCGCACGCGCCTCCGCGATGCGGCAAAGCTCTACCTCAACGTCTCCCGCGCGGTCCGCGCGTCGCTGTGGACGCTGGAAAGAATCCTTCCCGGCGCCGGCGGGGTTCTTGAGGAGCGCCGCGCCGCATTTAGTGCGCTCTTGAAGGTGGAGCTTGCCGTGCTGGCCGCCGAACGCGCCGCGGCCGACCCGGGGCTTCATTTCGCTGACGCCGCGCCGGCGTTTGCGTTTGCGCCTTCCGCATCACCCACGGCTGCATCCTCAGCCTCTGGTGCTTCTCCAATCCCCAATCCCAAATCCCCAAAACCCGTCCGCCGCCGGCATCGTCTCCGCAAGGCAAGCTGAGCGCGAGTCCCCTCCCCCCTCATCCTGAGCTTGTCGAAGGAGCGGTCGTCAGGGCCTGCCCGGCGTAGCCTTGGCGAAGCGGGAGGGGGAAAGGCGAAGTCCGCCGACGCCAACCTTCTCTCACGGGGAGAAGGTCGCTGCGAAGCAGCCGGATGAGGGAGTATGGCGTCGTAGGACGAGGCTCACCGGCCACCACGCCCCCACCCGTCGCCTCTCGCCTCGGCGAAGCCGAGCAGCTTCGCTCCGGCGGAGCCGGGTCGGCGACACCATTTTCCCACGGAGAGGGTGGAGGTGTTGCCTCCCTGCGCACCTCCCACTACCCTCGCGGGTAGGCGCAATGTCAGATTTTCTTGGGGGCGCCAATGCCGAGACTTAAGGAGTATCGTCCAAAGAACGTCTCACAGTATTTGGAGCACATCGAGCAGATCCAACGGAGGGCTCAGAGCGCGATATGGTTTCGAGGTGCAGGGTTGGCAGTTCATAGGCTCATTCCGTCCATCTACCGGCACCCAAAAGCAGCCTCCACCGCAGATCTTCAGACGTTGGAACGTCAAATTATGGCGAGGTTCCGCCAGCGCAGCATTCCGTATCACTCAAGGGACCTGCGCGACGATTGGGAAGCGCTGTTTTTTATGCAGCACTATGGAGTGCCCACGCGCCTTCTCGATTGGACCGAAAACCCCTTAACCGCAGTGTACTTTGCTCTGATGTACGCACCTGTCGAGAAGGCAAAGAGCGGAGACTCGTGGTTTTCCCGTCGCCCCGCAGCAGTATGGGTACTCGATCCAGCCGAGTGGAACGAAGCGGCGTTGAGGCACGTATCGTACACCGGAGGACCGCTAACGCCCGGAGATGATGCGCTGAGGGGATTCGCTCCGCATTCTACAATCACGGTGATGAACGCGTATCCGGTGGCACTCTATGGAGCCCACAACAGTGCCCGCATAGTGGCACAACAGGGAGTGTTCACGATCTTTGGGACGAACCGCATGCCAATGGAGACTCTTGTCCGCAACGGCACCTTTCCGCCCTCCGCCCTCACACGGATCGTCATATCACCGCGTCGTGTTGTGCCTATGCGTACGTCTCTCCTTGGCCAAGGAGTGACTGAGTCCACAGTCTTCCCCGATTTGGAAGGCTTGGCCAAGGAAACGAAGCGGTATTTCGGATTCGAGGCATAGATGAGGATGACCCGCCCAGCTCTCAAAGTGACCCCCTTCGAGGCGAAGACGCTAACGTGGTGGCGGTCGCGTAGGAAAATGATCGATATGGACCCTTCCTACCAACGCCGCGGACGCTTGTGGTCTGATACCGACAAGGCGTACCTCGTCGATTCGATTCTGAATGGGTTCGATGTTCCGAAGCTGTACATCGCCGATTTTACTTACTCTGACTCGTCGTTAAATGAAAAACGCCTTCCGTACGCGATTATCGATGGAAAGCAGCGATTTGAGGCTATATTCGATTTCTTCGATGGAAGGATAACGCTAAACGATGACTTTGTTCTACTTGAACGACGCGATCTTAAAGTCGGCGGGTTGGGGTACAAGGATTTGCGCAGCAAATATCCAGATATAGCTGAGACATTTGACAACTATAATCTTGCTGTAATGAGTGTTATAACTGGTAACGAGGACCTCATAAATGAGCTATTTATTCGCTTGAATAGGAGCAAGCCTCTTACTGGCGCCGAGGTCCGTAACGCAATGGCGGGACCCGCCCCTAAGGTGATTCGCCAAATCTCAAAACATGAATTCTTTCTGGAATTCGTTTCCTTCCCTGTGAAGCGTGGGCAGGACTTGAATGCTGCCGCGAAACTTTTGCTTTTCGAGTTTGGCAAGGGCCCGCAAGAAACAAAAAAGAAAAGCCTTGATGCTTTTGTCCTTGCTTCTGAGCGGAACCGCGGTCAGTTGGAACTCGCTGCGAGACGGGTCGACGAGACTCTGAGCGACATGACCACCATCTTCCTCCCAAAGGACAGACTTCTTGGCTCCTCCGGCGTGCTTCCAGTCTACTACTGGTTCATCCGTAGTTTGGATGTCGACAAATATTTGGAGGTTCGCGACTTCTTGGTTCGTTTTGAGGACACGAGGAGGGTCAACCGAAGGAGAGCCGACGCCGGTGAGCCTGCTACGGATGTTGACAGGCAACTGCTGTCATATGATGGCTTCAATCGGAGTACGAACGATTTAGCAAGCCACGTTGGGCGAATCGAGGTTCTGACCGACCGGTTTGCGAAGGCATTGAGGCGACCTCGTGGACGCTGAGCCGTTCGACGGGAGCGCGGCTGAAGGCTTGGGACTATCGATGGCGTCGCCTCCTTACGCCGCTTCTCTCCCCTCCTCCGCCAATCTCACCAGCCTCGTCAATATCCCTGCCACGCCCTTCAGCCTCTCCTCCGCTCTGCCCCAATCCCTGATGAACACCACGCGCTGATCGGGCCTGAGCCTAGCCATCGACCCCTGCTCGGTGATCTCGCGCACCAGCGCCGGCGGGTTGGCGAAGATATTCTCGCGGAACTGGATGACGGCGCCCTTCGGCTGGGTGACCGCTCTCCTCGCCGGCCTATCTCTTCAGCATCTTGTCGTAATCGGCGTGAGACCCGATCCAGAACCAGACGATGTCTCCGCCCGCGTCAGCGCCGAGCGCTCTGTAGCCGAGCCCGACCCGCGCGGACCAGATTCGACCGATACGCTTGAGGTTCAGACCCGGATGCCTCGGATTCGTCTTCATGATGTCAAAGCTGCGGTCCGCGAGGCGCCGGACCGGTTCCGGCAGACGGCGGTAGGCGCGCCAGAACGCCGGGCTGGCGAAATGCCTCACAGAGGCTTGCTGCGGCCAGCACTGTGGTCGGCGAGCGCTTCATCGACGAGTGCGTCGAGCGCCCCCGATGCGACATCGCGCTCAAGCTCTCTCTCCCACCGCGCGGCGTCGAACGTCTCGAACCACGCGCGGAACTTCTCAAGCTCGTCCGCAGACAGCTCGGCGACTTCCTTTTCGATGCGTTCAAGCCGGGTCATTGTTAGATCATATCACAATGCGACGGTTTAGGCCCAATTGCACGCATGGCCAGCGGAGGAACCTTGTGTCGCCCTACGCCTAGGCTTTGTCATCCCTCATCCTTGTAAGTCACGAATCGCCGCTCCGGCTAAGATGATTAGTGCGGTGTCGGAAGGGGTCCCGTCTCATCCTTGGGCAAGGAAGCCCGAACCTCAGCATGGGAAACCTTCCGACGTTCCA
>JBOHKB010000329.1:0-6336 GCA_050728815.1 Propylenella sp. | reverse complement strand
GTCAAGTTCCAGACCACCGACTTCTTCACGCCGTCGCGGGATTTCAACGCCGACGACGTGGTCTTCACGTTCGAACGCCAGTTGAAGGCGGACCATCCCTGGCATCAGTACGTCCAGGGCGCTTCGTGGGAATATTTCAATTCCATGGCGCTCCCGACCAACCTGAAGTCGGTGGAGAAGGTCGACGACGCGACCGTGAAGTTCACGCTGAACAAGCCCGACGCGACCTTCTTCGTCGGTCTCGCAATGGACTTCGCGTCCGTCCTGTCGAAGGAGTACGCCGACAAGCTGGAAGCCGACGGTCAGGTGAACCAGCTCAATCAGCAGCCGGTCGGCACCGGCCCCTTCGAGTTCGTCGACTACCAGCCGGACGCGGCGATCCGCTACCGCGCGAACGAGGACTACTGGAAGGGCAAGCAGCCGATCGACGATCTGGTCTTCGCCATCACCACCGACCAGGCGGTGCGCCAACAGAAGCTGCTCGCCGGCGAATGCCACGTAATCCCGTATCCGAACCCCGCCGACGTCGCGAGCCTCATGAGCAACCCCGACCTGCAGGTCATGGAGCAGGAGGGTATGAACATCGGCTATCTTGCCTACAACACCAAGGTGGCGCCGTTCGACAAGACCGAGGTCCGCAAGGCGCTCAACATGGCCATCAACAAGCAGGCCATCCTCGACGCAGTCTTCCAGGGCGCTGGCGTCACCGCCAAGAATCCCTACCCGCCGAGCCTCATTGGCTACAACGACGCGATCGAGGACGACCCCTACGATCCGGAGGCGGCGAAGAAAATGCTGGCCGACGCCGGCGTGACGAACCTCTCCATGAAAGTCTGGGCCATGCCGGTGCAGCGGCCGTACAACCCGAACGCAAAGCGCATGGCCGAGCTCATTCAGGCCGATTTCGCCGCAATCGGGGTGACAGCGGAGATCGTCTCCTTTGAGTGGGGAGAGTATCTCGAGAAGTCGAAGGCCGAGGATCGCGATGGAGCGGTGCTGCTCGGCTGGACCGCCGACATCCCCGACCCCGACAACTTCCTGCTGGTCCTGCTCGGATGCGAGGCCGTTGGCAACGCAAACCGTGCCCAATGGTGCAATGACGAGTTCGAGGGTCTGATCCAGAACGCTAAGACGACCTCCGATGCCGCGGAGCGGGCCAAGCTCTACGAAGAAGCGCAGGTCGTCTTCAAGCGCGAGGCCCCGTGGGCGACGATCGCTCACTCGATCATCCACATGCCGATGCGCAAGGAAGTGACGGGCTACAAGATGAGCCCGCTCGGCGCCCATCAGTTCGAGGGCGTCGACCTGCAGTAGAGGCTGAGAACCTTCGGGGCGGCCCTAGAGCCGCCCCGTTCCTACATGCAATGCTCCGCTTCGCCCTCAGCCGCATCGGAGTCCTGATCCCGACCTTCATCGGGGTCTCAATCGTCGCATTCGCCTTCATCCGACTGCTGCCCGGCGACCCGATCCTGCTATTGGCAGGCGAGCGAGGCATGACGGTCGAGCGCTACGCCGACCTGAAACACGCCTTCGGTTACGACCGGCATATCGTCGTCCAGTACCTCGACTACCTGGGCGGACTGGTGACCGGCGATTTCGGCGAGTCGATCACCACGAAGCGGGCCGTGCTGGAAGAGTTCCTGACGCGCTTTCCGGCGACGCTGGAGCTCTCGATCTGCGCCATTCTGTTCGCCGTCATTCTCGGCGTGCCGGCCGGCATTCTTGCCGCCGTCAAGCGCGGCTCGGTCGCCGACCAGGGAATCATGGGAACCGCGCTCGTCGGCTATTCGATGCCGATCTTCTGGTGGGGCCTGTTGCTCATCATTCTCTTCTCCGGCATCCTGCGCTGGACGCCGGTCTCGGGCCGTATTTCCTTCGCCTTCTTCTTCCCGCCAGTCACCGGGTTCATGCTGATCGACTCGCTGATCTCCGGCCAATCCGGCGCCTTCAAGTCCGCGTTCAGCCACCTCGTCCTCCCCACCATCGTGCTCGGGACGATCCCGCTTGCCGTCATCGCGCGGCAGACGCGCTCGGCGATGCTCGAAGTGCTGGGAGAGGACTATGTGCGAACCGCACGCGCGAAGGGGCTGCCGCCGTTCAGGGTGATCGGACTGCATGCGCTGAGGAACGCGCTCATCCCCGTTGTCACGACGATCGGCCTGCAAGTGGGCGTGCTGATGGCGGGCGCCATCCTGACCGAGACGATTTTCTCTTGGCCCGGGGTCGGCAAGTGGATGGTCGATTCCGTCTTCAGACGCGACTACACGGTCGTTCAGGGCGGACTGGTACTGATCGCCTCGCTCATCATGCTGGTCAATCTTGGCGTCGACCTTTTGTACGGCGTCATCAACCCGCGCATCCGACACAATTGAGGCACGCGATGGCCGTCACGCAGGAACTCGCCGCTCCCGAACAGTCGGAAGCCGTCCTGCGCGCCGCCCAATCGGGATGGCGCGCGCGGCGTCACATGCTGGCGGAATTCTGGTTCTACTTCTCCGAAAACAAAGGCGCCGTGCTGGGACTCGTCGTCTTCGTCGCTCTGGTCGTCGTCGCGGTTCTGGCGCCCCTCTTCGCACCGCACAGCCCGAGCGTACAGAATCGCGAGGCGCTGCTGCTGCCGCCGTTCTGGCAGGATGGGGGCACGAGCGCGTATCTCCTCGGAACCGACGCAGTTGGGCGCGATATCCTCTCCCGGCTCATCTACGGAGCGCGCTTCTCCCTCTTCATCGGAATCGTGGTCGTCAGCATCTCGTTGAGCGGCGGGATCATCGTCGGGCTGATCGCCGGTTTCTTCCGCGGCTGGATCGACATCGTCATCGTCCGCGTAATGGACGTGATCCTCGCCTTCCCATCCCTGCTCCTCGCGCTTGTGCTCGTCGCCATCCTCGGCCCCGGACTGCTCAACGCGATGATCGCGATCGCGCTCGTGCTGCAGCCGCATTTCGTGAGGCTGACGCGCGCCTCGGTGATGGCGGAGAAGACAAAGGATTACGTCGTCTCGGCGCGCGTCGCCGGCGCCGGCCCGATCCGGCTGATGCTCGTGACCATCCTGCCGAACTGCGTGGCGCCGCTTATCGTGCAGGCGACGCTCTCCTTCTCCACGGCCATCCTCGATGCGGCCGCGCTGGGCTTCCTCGGCATGGGCGCGCAGCCGCCGACGCCGGAATGGGGAACGATGCTCGCAGAGGCGCGCGAATTCATCCTGCGGGCCTGGTGGGTGGTGACCTTCCCCGGCCTTGCGATCCTGATCACTGTGCTCGCCATCAACCTGATCGGCGACGGCCTCCGCGACGCGCTCGACCCGAAGCTCAAGCGGAGCTGAGGGATGGAGCCAGCGCTTTGGGTTGGGCCGGCGATCATTGCTGCTGCGATAGCCGGCCTGATCAACGTCGCCGGTTGGTTTGTCACCCTTCGGAACGCGCGCCGCCTTGAGCTGGAGCGACGCGCCGAGAAAGTCATCGACACGCATACTGCAATCCTCGCCGAAATCCGCAGCGACCTGACAACGCTGGACAAGATCGACGCGACGGCCGAGGTCGAAGCAACGCGTCAGAGACTGATGTCCGCGCCGCTGGACCATCCCTATACGCCGTTCGTGCCAAAAGATTCCGGGGCGCCCATTTTTTCCGCGATTGTCACGGACATAACGGTGCTTCCCACAGAGGTAATCGACTCCGTGGTCCTTTACTACAAACTGCGCGAAGCTATCGCGCATTTTGCGGAAGACCTACGGGCGGACTCTTTCAGTAAACTTCCACCCGACCGTAAGCTCACAATGATGGAAGATTACTTTCGCTTGAAGACTCACGCTGCCACGTTGGCGCGCCAAGCCATCGCAGTGTTGGAGCGGTCGCTCGGCCTACCCCTGTCGGTCAATAGTATGGCCGCGGCCCCATTGGCCCGAGGATCGGTTTTGGGGGGGGCGGTGGCTTCTGGTCCGTCATCATCAGTCTCCTCTGACACCCGAATATAAGCCAGATTGCTGCTTGGACAAAGCATGCCCCTCCTCGAAATCCAGAACCTCTCCGTCACCTTCGCGACCGCCGCTGGGCCGTTCAAGGCCGTCGACGGGGTCGACCTCGAGGTCGATGCCGGCGATGTGGTCGCAATCGTCGGGGAGTCGGGCTCGGGCAAGTCGGTGGCGATGCTCGCCGTCATGGGCCTCCTTCCCAGCACCGCGACGGTCACCGCCGATCGCCTCCACTTCGCCGGCGAGGACCTCGCGCACCTCGCACCGCGCCGCCGGCGACAGGTGATCGGGCGTGATCTCACGATGATCTTTCAGGAGCCGATCGCAAGCCTCAATCCCTGCTTCACCGTCGGCTTCCAGATCGGCGAGGCGCTGAAGACGCATCTCGGCCTCGACCGCAAGGCTCGGCATGCGCGCTCCGTCGCGCTTCTGACGGAGGTCGGCATACCGGAGCCGGAGCGGCGGCTTTCCGCCTTCCCGCATCAGCTTTCGGGCGGGATGAGCCAGCGCGTGATGATCGCGATCGCGCTTGCCTGCCGCCCAAAACTCCTGATCGCCGACGAGCCGACGACCGCGCTCGACGTAACCATCCAGGCGCAGATACTCGACCTTCTTCTCCAGTTGCAGCGCGAGACCGGGATGGGGCTCGTGCTCATCACCCACGACATGGGCGTGGTCGCCGAGACGGCGCAGCGCGTCGTCGTGCAATATGCCGGCCAGCAGGTTGAGCGGCAGGACGTACACGGCCTCTTCGCCCGCCCGCATCATCCCTACACCGGCGCGCTGCTCGACGCGCTGCCCGACCGCGCCGCCAGCAACCGTCTGCCGGCGATCCGCGGCGTCGTCCCCGGCCAGGGCGACCTGCCGTCGGGGTGCGTCTTCAATCCGCGCTGCGATTTCGCCACGGAGCTTTGCCGCAAGCTCGTTCCACCGGTGCAGCCGCCGGAGCTTGGTAGCGCGCTTTGCCATTATCCGCGGCACGCGCGGAGGGAGGCGGCATGAGCGCCGTCATCGAAGCCGCCGACCTCGAGCGCCACTACCACATCGGCCGCGGCGCGTTCCGCGAGCCGGCGACCGTCAGGGCGCTCGCTGGCGCGACGTTCTCCGTCGAGGCGGGAAAGACGCTCGCCGTCGTCGGCGAATCCGGCTGCGGAAAGTCGACGCTCGCGCGCCTCATCACGATGATCGAGCCTGCCTCCGACGGGAAGCTTGTCATCGACGGTGTCGATGTGGGGCGCGCCGACCGCGGCAAGCTGAAGGAGATGCGGAAGACGGTGCAGATCGTCTTCCAGAACCCCTACGGCTCGCTCAATCCGCGGCAGAAGGTGGGATCGATCCTGGAAGAGCCGCTAGTCATCAACACGCGGCTCGGCGCGGCCGAGCGCCGCGCCAAGGCGCTCGACATGCTTCGGCGCGTCGGGCTGCGGCCCGAGCACTACGGGCGCTATCCGCACATGTTTTCCGGCGGCCAGCGGCAGCGCATCGCGATCGCCCGCGCACTCATGCTCGAGCCGAAAATCCTCGTGCTCGACGAACCCGTCTCCGCGCTCGATCTATCCATCCGGGCGCAGATCCTGAACCTCCTCGCCGATTTGCAGGAACAGTTTGGGCTGACCTACGTCTTCATCAGCCACGATCTGTCGGTCGTACGCTTCGTCGCCGACGAGGTGATGGTGATGTATCTCGGGCGGCCGGTGGAGATTGCACCGGTCGAGGATATTTTTCAGCGCCCGCAGCACCCCTATACGCGCGCGCTCCTCTCCGCGACGCCGGTCGCCGATCCGGAGCGACGCCGCGCCAAGATCAAGCTCGAAGGCGAGCTCCCCTCCCCCTTCGATCCGCCGAGCGGCTGTCCGTTCCATCCGCGCTGTCCCTTCGCGCGCGCGCCGATCTGCATGGAGAAACGGCCGACGCTGATGCACGCGGGGAGGACGCTGCACGCCTGCCACGGCGTCGCCGAGGGTTGGGTTCCTGAGTCGACGCCCGAAGCGGTGTGACGCTTCCGATGGCGCTGGTCTTCGACCGCGACTTCGATCCGCGCCACGGCGAGGCGGTCGAGGTCGCACCGGGCGTGCGCCGGGTGACAGCGCCAAATGCCAGTCCGTTCACATTTGCCGGCACAAACACCTTCCTAATCGGCACGCGCTCGCTCGCGGTCATCGACCCCGGCCCGGCCGACATGGCCCATGTCGAGGCCCTGCTCACGGCGATCGGCGACGAGCGCGTCGCGCATATTCTCGCGACGCATACGCACCGCGACCACTCGCCCGCGGCGCGGCTTTTGAAGGCGCGGACGGGCGCCCCGATCCTTGCCGCCGGACGGCCGCGCACCGCGCGAGCGCCGCATCCGGGCGAGGCGACGCTTC
>JBOHKB010000328.1:0-5867 GCA_050728815.1 Propylenella sp. | reverse complement strand
GCTTTGATGTCCTGGTTGGCGAGCAGGATGCGCTGGAACGTGTCGATGTGGACTTTGTTGAACTGCCCGCCGAGGTCGCCGAGCCCGACCGGCAGCAGGCCCGGATTGGCCTCGGCGGAGGCGGCTTGCGCGGCGATGGCCGGCCCGGCGATCTTCACCGAGTTCGGCATGTCGGCGGGGATCTCCACCTCCACCATCGGGTAGAAATTGGTGGCGCGCAGCGTCTTCAGCTGCGTTTCCGGCTGCATCAGGTAGGCGACGAGCTTCTTCGAGGCCTCCTTGTCGGGCGCCGAGACCGGCACGCCGATGCCCGCCACCACCGGCATGAAGCCGCGCCCGGTCGGCCCCACGGGCGACGGGAAAGCGACGAAGTCGTCGGGCTTCTCGTTGAAGGCGTTGGCGAGGCGCGCGATGTGGTCCCACGCCACCCACACTTCTCCGGTGATCAGCGGCTCCTGCATGAAGCCGTAATTGGTCGAGGTCGGAACCGTGACCGCCCAAAGCTCCTTCATCGTGTTCCACATCGCCTCCGCTTCCGGCGAGCGGAATTTCGTCACCATGGAGTCGGTGAAGGAGGGATAGAGCGCGCCCTGCACGAAGCGATGGATGAGGCCCTCGGGTCCGGCCGGGATGCCGATCTTCGGTCCGCCGGTGTTCTCAGTGAGGTTCTTCCCCCACTGGATCAGCTGGTCATAGGTGAGCGCGTTGATGTCGGCGCCCTCGGGCAGGTGTTCGAGCGCCTGCTTGTTCGCCGCCATGATGTAGGTGGCCTGCATCCACGGCACGTACTTCTGTTCGCCCGTCCCGAGCTTGCCCAACTCGACGTAGGCGGAGCTCGCCGGGGCCGATAGGCCACCGACCACGGAACTCAGGTCGACGAGCCCGTCGGGAAACGAGGTAAAGCTGCCGTGGAGCGCGCCGATCACGCCGATCTGTCCGGAGCCCGCCTGCAGCTCGGCCTCGATGCGGGTCATGAACGGCCCTTCCTGCTGCGGCTGGAAGTCGACCTCCCCATCGAAGCCGGCGAGCACATCGTCGCGCATCTTCTGCGCTTCCTCGACCGGATTCGCCTGCGTCGACCAGAACAGCAGGCCCTGCGCGCTGGCCGCCGATGTCCCGACGGCCGTCCCGAACGCGACCATCGCGACGGATGTCGCCAAGCTCAGCAATCTCGTTTTGTGGATCATTCTCGTTCCTCCCTTTTGCAGCTTGTTCAGCCTGTCGGTTTTCGGCGCCGTCGACGCGGCGCGGGTCCGTGACTTGCTCTTGCGATGAACTCCGGTTCGATCAGGCGCGGTTGGACAGCCTGGGGCCCGCCCTCTACGCGATCGAGGATCATGTCGGCGACTTTTTCGGCGCTTTCGACCATACGCTGCGCGAAGGTGGAGAGCGCGGGCCGCGCATAGGCGGCGACCGGCAGGTCGTCGAACCCGATCACCGAAATGTCCCGTGGCACGTCGATCCCGCGTCGCCTTGCCGCGTCGAGGATGGCGAGGGCGAACTGATCCTTGGCGCCGAAGATCGCCGTCGGGCGCGGCGAAAGGTCGAGCAGCCGTTCGGCGGCGCCTGCGATCGCCTCCCCGTCTCCGGCCGGGGCGAGAATGATCCGGTCCGGCGCAAGACGCAGTCCTCGCTCGCTGAGCGCCGTCTCGACACCGCGCTGACGGAGATGGGCGTAGGTGAACGGCTGGGTGGGTCCGAGAAACGCGAAGTCGGTGTGGCCGAGATCGAGGAGAATGCGCGCCGCCCTTGCAAACGCCGCCTCACCGTCGGTGTCGAACCAGGCATAGTGCGTATCGAGCGTGAGCGTCCGCCCGTGAGAGGTGAACGGCATCCGCCGCTCGACCAGGAACCGCGCCCGCGGATCGTCGAGAAGGGTGCGGTAGAGGACGACCCCGTCTGCGCGCCGGCTATCGACGAGATGCCGGAGCACCGTGAGGTCGTCCTCCCCGGGAGGAACCGTGGCAAGGAAAAGGTCGCGGCCGCGACGCGTGAGGCCGGTGCTGAGCCCGACCAGGAACTCGGAGAGATAGCTGTCGATGATCTCGTCGCCGCGCACCGGGAGCAGCATGCCGATGAAATCGCTCCGCCCCGACACGAGCATCCGCCCGGCGCGGTTCGGCACATAGTTGCAGGCCTCAGCTGCAAGCGCGACGCGACGCCGGGTTTCCGCGCTCACATCGGAATAGCCGGCGAGCGCGCGCGATACGGTCGTGATGGAGAGCCCGAGTTCCAGCGCGAGATCCTTCAACCCGGTCTGACGCCTCGGCGTCACACGCCCCTCCCCCGCCTTCCAAAACGTTTTGGAAGCGTGCTGGACAACGGTCGGCGAGTCAACTCGAAATGCTGATTCCCAGGAACCTGTCCCGCTAGGCAGCCGCTGCGGGCTGCACGCGTCCCGGCGGCTACGCCGGGGCCGACAGGGCCTCGGCCTCCCTCCGGTCCGGAACGTGCGGCGGCGGGCGGGTCGATTCGCGGAACACGGTCTCGAACTGGATTTTCACGTGCGCGAGGTCGGCAGCGTCGTTGCCGATCCGCGTGAGCAGAGTCTGCCATGAGCGCGCCGCAAGCTCACCTGCCGACTGCCGCACCGTGCTGATGTAGGGCCTGAGCGCCGTCATCCATTCGGAGTGCTCGAAGCCGAGCAGCGATATCCCCTTCGGAAACGCGAGATCGAGCGCGCTGATCGCCTTCACCGCGCCGAGCGTGGCGTTGAAGGTCCCGGCGAAAACGGCGGTCGGCCTGTCGGAGCGCCGCAGGTCCTGTTCGATCGCGCTTCGGCATCCCTCGACGCTCGCCCCGCCGAGAACGACCCGCTCGCGCGCCGCAAGGCCGGCATCGGCAAGCGCTTTGCGATAGCCGTCGATTCGGTCCCGGAGGTGCTTGTGGGCGGTCGAGGTGATCAGGAACGATATCTCGCGGTGCCCGAGATTGATGAGATGCCGGCAGCCGCGGTAGCCAGCATCGAAGTGATCGGAGGCGACGGTATCGAACTGCGAATGGCCGAAAGCGCGGTCGACGAGGACGGTCGGCGGCAGGCCGGCTGGAAATCCGGGAAGCGCTCCGAAATCGTCCTCCGCCGCGACCACCAGAAGGCCGTCGATTCGGCGCGCGATGAGCGACGCGATGCGGCGCGCTTCGGTTGCCGGGTTTTCCCCGCTCGCAACGACCAGGATCTCGTATCCACCGTTGGAGGCGATCATCTCCCATTCGTGGACAAGGCCGGCGAAGAACTCGTTGCCGAGATCGGGAACGACGATGCCGACGGTGCGCGTCTCGCCCCGCCGAAGGCTCGAAGCCATATGGTTGGACTTGTAGCCGAGCGCCTCAACGGCCTCGAGCACGGCGCGCCGGCGGTCCTCCGTCACGCCGCGGAGGCCGGAGAGGACATTGGAGACCGTGGCGGGGGACACGGCGGCGCGGGCCGCCACGTCCCTGATCGTCGGCAGGCGAGCGGAGCCGCTTGTCCGCCGCTTGTCCTTCATGGGGTTCGCCCTTTGAACGATTCGCACATCAGATGGCGATATGACACACCCCGGGTAGAGCCGCACCCGCCGATTGCTCAAAGGCCACTGCCGCCGCCGCCGTCGATCAGCTGGCCGGTAATCCACCTGGCGTCGTCGCCCGCCAGAAACGCGACGATATCGGCGACGTCGGTCACGTCCGCGATGCGACCGAACGCGCTATAGGCGGAAGCCGATTTGAACGCCTCCGGATTTCCGCGCAGCCAACTCGCGTTCATGTCGGTGTCAGCGATCCCCGGCAGCACCGAGTTCACCGTGATCTTGCGTGGCGCGAGATGCTTCGCCGCGACCTTCGTCAAAAGGTCGAGCGCCCCCTTAGCCATCGAATAGGCGGCGACGCCCGGAAAGGCGATGAGCGAAGTCTGCGACGAGATGTTGATGACGCGCCCGCCGTCCGGCATGCGCGTTGCGGCAAGCTGCACGATGAAGAACGGCGCCTTGGCGTTCACCGCCATCACCTCGTCGAAGACGGCCTCGGAGGTATCCTCGATCGTTCCGCGCGGGCTGATCGCGGCGTTGTTCACCAGGATGTCGAGCTTCTGCGGTCGCCCAAGCGCGGCGAGCTGCTTGTCGAGCTGGGCAAACAATGTCTGCACGCGGATCAGCGTCCCGTCGAGCGGAACCCGAACGGCGATCGCGTCTCCCCCCGCCTTCTTGATCGAGGCGACCGCGGCGTTCGCCGCTTCGTCGTTGACCGCGTAATGAACCGCGACGAAGGCTCCATCGCGCGCGAGCCGCTCGGCGATCGCCCGGCCGTAGCCGCGGCTCGCTCCCGTCACCAGCGCGGTCTTGCCGTTGAGGCTTGCCATCTCGCTCCGTTTTCACCCGTCGCGCGGATCGAAACGATTTATCTCCTGGCCACGGCGTTCCTTCTATCGACAAACACGCACAGCGCGCAAGGGAGCGGAGTCGAGGGTTGCCAAGAGGCCCAGCATGGCACGCTGTTTTTGCTTCATGCCAGGAGAGCGATCGAAAGCAACTATTTGCTGCGTCTACTCTTTTCTTGTTTTGTGGAGACGCCGTGCCGCACGCGTTTCTCGTAGGATCGGATCCTCCTGCGCGAGGTCGGCCTCTCGCGTTGCAGCATCGTTTTCCGCTTGCCACATCCGCGCAAGCACTCTTAAATCGATTTGTAGCGCTCCTTCGAAGCGCCAAGGAGGAGCAGATCGCATGGTCATCGGATCATTGCGCGTTTGAGGGTGGGGGCCGTGAGCCGTCACCACCCTCCCCGACCGACGTTCAAGAATGGCGCAGGGAGGAACGGCTATGAGAAGAGAAGATTGCGCCGCCCGGCGGCGCGGACGCCTGGCCTCGGTCGCGGCAGCGGCGCTACTGATGGCGATCGCGGGTTCCGGCGCGAGCTACGCGGCGGGCGAGACCATCGGGTACTCCTCGCCATTCCTGTTCTCGCAGTTCCAGGTGATCCTGCAGGACCAGACCAGCAAAGAGGCGGAAGCCGCCGGGCTGAAGATGCTCGAGCCGACGAACGCCGACGGCGACTCGGGCAAGCAGATCACCGATGTCCGCAGCCTTGTCGGCGCCGGCGCCCAAGGCCTTGTCGTGGTCGCCAACGACAGCAAGGCGATCATCCCCGCGCTCGACTTCGCCGCCGAGCAGAAAGTTCCGGTGGTCTCGATCGACATCGGCCCGGATGGCGGCAACCTCTATGCGATCGTACGCGCCGACAATATCGGCATGGGCTGGATCGCCTGCGAGGCGATGGCGAAGGCGATCGGCGACGCCGGCAAGGTGCTTTCGCTGCAAGGCGCGCAGACCTCGATCAACGGCCGTGAGCGCACGCAGGGCTTCCATGACTGCATCACGCAGAATCATCCAAACATCGAGCTGATCGAGCGGCCGACCGACTGGGACGCGACAAAGCAGGCGGCGGCGCTGCAGACGGTGCTAGCCGCCAACCCGGACCTGAAGGGCGTCTTCCAGCAGTCCGACTACGCACTCTCGCCGACGCTCAATGTCCTGAAGCAGGCCGGGCGCGACGCGAAGGTCGGGGAAGAAGGGCACATCTACAACATCAGCATCGACGCGAGCCCGCAGGCGCTCGAGCTGATCCGCAATGGCGAGCTAGACGCCGGCATCTCGCAGCCGCTCGACCTCTATGCGAAGTACGGCGTGCAGTACCTGGTCGACGCGCTCGCCGGCGAAGAGCTCGCGCTCGGCAAGACCGATCACGGCAGCGAGGTGGTCGAGTTCAACGGCAACAAGATGGATCTCCTCCCGGCCGTCCTGGTGACCAAGGAGAACGTCGACGACCCGAACCTCTGGGGTAACCAGGTAAAGTAGGACGCCTATTCCTCCCTCCACGATGGCGTCCTCGTTCGAGGC
>JBOHKB010000327.1:0-2256 GCA_050728815.1 Propylenella sp. | reverse complement strand
CGAGAAACGTGTCGGCGACTTCGTCCGCGCGCTGATCCTCGACGGTCTGGTCACCGCCGTGCACGACCTCTCCGACGGCGGCCTTGCAGTCGCTCTCGCCGAGATGGCGATCGCGTCAGGCATCGGCGCGGTGGTCAACCAGCTCAACGATTGCGATCCGGCGGCGCTGTTCTTCGGCGAGGACCAGGGACGCTATATCCTGACGGTCCCGGAAGACCGGCTGGGGCGTGCCTTGGAGCATGCGCGACAGGCGGGTGTCTCCCTTCCCCGCATCGGCACGACAGGAGGCTCAGAACTGATTCTCGGGGACGCACGCCCCCTTTCCGTCTCGGAGCTTAGCGAACGCCACGAGGGCTGGTTCCCGCGCTTCATGGGCGAAAGGCCGGCCAAGGCACGCGGCTTGCAGGGCTGAACCGGGCTCCGCATTGACCTCGCCCGGCCTCGCGCCCACATTTGTCGGCGCCCGCCGGGCAAGCCGGGCCGAGAGAGGGAGACCGCTCATGCCCATGAGCCGCAGCGACATCGAGCGCCTGATCAAGCAGGCCCTCCCGGACGCAACGGTCTCCATCCGCGACCTTGCGGGCGACGGCGACCACTACGCGGCCGAGGTAATTTCGGAGCAATTTCGCGGCAAGAGCCGTGTGCAGCAGCACCAGATGGTGTATGAGGCGCTGAAAGGGAACATGGGCGGAACGCTGCATGCGCTGGCTCTGCAGACCAGCGCGCCAAAGTGAGGGCGGACGCTCCGGCCGCCGCGCCGATTCAAGGGGATATGACGATGAGCGAGATCGAGGGCTGGATCGACAGCCAGGTGAAGTCCAACGACGTCGTGCTTTTCATGAAGGGCACGCCGGCTTTCCCGCAGTGCGGATTCTCCGGCCAGGTCGTGCAGATTCTCGATTACCTCGGCGTGACCTATTCCGGCGTCAACGTGCTCGAGTCCGACGAGCTGCGCCAGGGCATCAAGACCTACTCCGACTGGCCGACCATCCCGCAGCTCTACGTGAAGGGCGAATTCGTCGGCGGTGCCGATATCGTCCGCGAGATGTTCCAGGCCGGCGAGCTGAAAACGCTCTTCGAGGACAAGGGCGTGGTGGCGGCCGCCTAATCGTTAGTTCCCGATGGACCCGTCGATGCAGGCGCTCCTCGAGGAGGCGATGCGGCTCGTGCCGAGAATTTCGCCAGAGGACGCAAAGGCGATGCTCGACCGCGGCGAGGCGGTCGCCCTCGACGTGCGCGAAGCGGCGGAAGTCGAGCGAACCGGCAAGGTGCCGGGCGCGATCGCGATCCCGCGCGGCATGATCGAGGCGCTTGGCGCCGACCTCCCCGCGCATGAGCCGAAGCTCGACAAAGAGAAGGCGGTCATCGCCTATTGCGGCTCCGGCGCCCGCTCGGCGCTTGCCGGCAAGGTGCTGAAAGAGCTCGGCTACGAGCGGGTCTACAATCTCGGCGGACTCAAGGACTGGGTCGGAGCCGGCCACCCGGTGGAGCGGTAGCCGCCGGCCGCCGGCGGCTGAATCTCGGCATGGAGCAGCGTACCGGCGCGCCGCCGGCGGCAGCCGCCCTGCCCTATGCCGAATTCGTGGCGATGATCGCGCTCTTGATGGCGCTCAACGCCATGGCGATCGACATCATCCTGCCCGCGCTGCAGCAGATGGGCGCGAGCCTTTCGGTCGCCGACGAGAACGCCCGCCAGCTCCCGCTTACCGCTTATGTCGCGCTTTTCGGCGTGTCGCAGCTTCTCTTCGGGCCGGTGTCCGACCGCTTCGGGCGACGATCCGTGCTCCTGATCGGGCTCGGGCTCTACGCGCTCGGGTGCGTCGCCGCGGCGCTCTCCACGAGCTTCGTGATGCTGCTTGCGATGCGCGCGCTGCAGGGCCTGGGCGCCGGCGCGACGCGCGTTACCGCCGTTGCGGTCGTCCGCGACACCTATGGCGGCCGCACGATGGCACGGGTGATGTCGCTGGCGATGATGGTGTTCATGGCAGTGCCGATCATCGCGCCGAGCGTCGGCCAGGGCATCGCCATCATCGCCGGCTGGCGCGGGATCATGGCGTTCGTCGCGCTTTCCGGCATCGGAATGCTGGCGTGGTGCTGGCTGCGGCTGCCGGAGACGCTCTCCGCCGCCGGCCGCCGACCGCTCCAGCCGGGGCCGGTGCTAGAGGCGTTTCGGATCGTGGTCTCCAACCGCATCGCAGCAGCCTACGCGTTCGGAACTGCGCTGATGTACGGCTGCGTCTTCGCCTTTCTCAATTC
>JBOHKB010000326.1:0-5210 GCA_050728815.1 Propylenella sp. | reverse complement strand
GTCATGTCCTCCGGATGCGGCATCATGCCGAGCACGTTGCCGGCTTCGTTGACGATTCCCGCGATGTCATTCTGCGAGCCGTTCGGGTTGGTGCCCTCGGCGTAGCGGAAGACGACACGGCCTTCGTCTTCAAGCTGCGTGAGCATCGCCTGGTCCGCGAAATAGTTGCCGTCGGCATGGGCGACGGGACAGCGGATCACCTGCCGCGGGCGGTAGGCGCGGGTAAACGGCGTCTGCGTGTTCGTGACCTCGAGCTTCACCTCGCGGCAGACGAACTTGAGCGAGGCGTTCCGCATGAGGACGCCCGGAAGAAGCCCAGCCTCGCAGAGCGTCTGAAAGCCGTTGCAGACGCCGAGCACGAGCGCGCCCTCGCGCGCGCGCCGCACCACCTCCGGCATGACCGGCGAGCGCGCCGCGATCGCGCCGGAGCGGAGATAGTCGCCGAAGGAGAAGCCGCCCGGAAGCACGATCAGGTCGGCGTCCGGCAACGACGTTTCGCCATGCCAGACGATTCTGGGCTCGTGGCCGGTCACGCGCCTCAGCGCCGCCGCCATGTCGCGCTCGCGGTTGGTGCCGGGGAAGAGGACGATCACTGATTCCATGCTGGGAGGAAGTAAACGGAAACGCGGGCGGCCGACAAGCGCTGCCGCGCCGCGAAAAATAGCTATCCCAGGGACCGGTGCCGGCGTGAAAAGCGAAGCCCCCCGTGCGCCTGTCCCGTCGGCCTTACCCGCCTTTCTTCAGTATCGGCTTTCTCGTTTTATCGATGATCGCCTTGAGTTCGATGGCCATGCCGTTCTTGTACCGGTCGGCCGCCGTGCCAAGATATTCCTCGGCGCTCGGGATGTTGCCCTGTTCGAAGTAGAGCCGCCCGAGATTGTAGTTGAGCGCCGAGTTGGTCCAGTCGCTGTTCGTTTCGGCGAGTTTCAGGCCGAGCATCAGGTTTTCTTCCGCGGCGGCGTACTGCCCCTCGTTGAGCAGCGCCCAGCCGAACGAATTGTAGAGGCTGCCGTCGACGATGTTCGGATCCTTCGCCTGTATGTCGGCGGCAGTTTGGAAAGCCTTCTGAATCGGCTCGAAATCCTCAGGGTCCTTCTGCAGGTAGGCGAGTGCGAGGTTGTACCAGGCGCGGTAATAGTCCGCCTTCTCGCGCGTGATTTCCTCGAGCAGCACGATCGACTTGTCGAGGTCGAAATTCGGGCCCTTCAGCCTGAAGCTCCGCGCATTGGTCAGGCGCGCGTCAAGCTCGCTATCGACTTCCTGCCCGGTGCTGTCCTTGATCAGCTCGCCGCCGACAACCGTGCCGGGAGTGAAAGCTGCGATCAAAATCGCGAGAGCGACAATCCGACCGACGCCAAGCAATGCCATGCGCCCTCGCATCGTTCTATCCGCCGGTGAAATCGATGACCGGCGCGACCGTGGACGTGGACTGCTGGGTCAAGTTCTCGAAGTCCTTGGTCAGTTCCGAGATGATCCGCGTCTTTTCCTGAAGCCGACCCGCCACCACATTGGCGCTGATCATGAGGAGGTTCCTGCCGCCGCCTGAGAGCGTCGCATCGAGCGGGCTTGCGAAGATATTTGTCCAGGCCTCGCCGTTGTAGGAAACCTCGATCGGAAATGGCGGCTCGTCCATCTCCTGGAGCGGGACCGAGGTTATTTTCACCACCACAGGACCGGCGGCCGCAGGGCCCGGGCACAAAGATGCGAAGCACGTCGACAGCAATCGTCGTGACCACGAAGAACATCGCGACGAAGAAGAAATTTCGGATCAGGAGAGACGTGGTGGCGTCGGTCTTGCCGCGGATCATCGAGATAGCGATCAGGATCGCCGCGAGCAGTAGCGCGAGGAACGCGAGCCCGTTGCCGAGCGGCAGGATGTTCTCGACGTTGATCTTCCCAAAGATATTGGTGAAGACGTCGAGCCCGGAGTCGGGTTGCTGAGCGGCATCCTGGTTCATGCTTGCCTCCCTGGCGCGCGACCGAGTTCACATCGAATCGCGAAAAAGGTCAATCAGCAGTGGCACTTCCAGCGATTGCCGGCCGGGGCTTCGCGCAGACGCGGTGATTGTGGCGTTAAGAGTAGGCGCCCTCGCCGTCGATCATCACGCGGTAGTCCTCGATCACCGTATTCGCCAGCAGCCTTTCGCACATGGCTTTCAGCCGCGCCTCGGCGTCGCGCTTGTCAGCAAGCTCGATGTCGAAAACCTTGCCCTGACGGACCGACTTCACGCCCGAAAAACCGAGCGCGGCGAGCGCCCCTTCGATCGCCTGGCCCTGCGGATCGAGGACGCCCTCGCGGAGCGTGACGAAAATGCGGGCCTTCATCGAACAGGCAATCGCAGGCGAGCGGCGGCCACCCAACCGACCTCATGCTGAGGTGCGCGCGGAGCGCGCCTCGAAGCACGCACCGCTACGCGTCCAGCGCTTGCTGGATCATCCTTCGAGGCGGGCCCGACTGCGTCGGTCCCGCGCCTCAGGATGAGGGACGTAGACAAGCAGAGCACCAACGTGAAGGCGTTACTTCACCAGCACCGGGCCGGTCGCCGGCGCCCGCTCGTTCTCGTTCAAAATGCCGAGCCGGCGCGCCACGTCCTGGTAGGCCTCCAAAAGCCCGCCCATGTCGCGGCGGAAGCGATCCTTGTCGAGCTTTTCGTTGGTGCCGATGTCCCAGAGCCGGCAGGAGTCCGGAGAAATCTCGTCGGCGACGACGATCCGCATCATGTCGTTTTCCCACAGCCGCCCGCATTCCATCTTGAAGTCGATCAGCCGGATGCCGACGCCGAGGAAGAGGCCGGAGAGGAAGTCGTTCACGCGGATCGCGAGCGACATGATGTCGTCGATTTCCTGCGGGCTCGCCCAGCCGAAGGCGGTGATGTGCTCCTCCGACACCATCGGGTCGTTGAGCTTGTCGTTCTTGTAGTAGAACTCGATGATCGAGCGGGGCAGCGCCATGCCTTCCTCGAGCCCCAGCCGCTCCGCCAGCGAGCCCGCCGCGACGTTCCGCACCACGACCTCGAGCGGACTGATCTCCACCTCGCGGATCAGCTGCTCGCGCATGTTCAGCGCACGGATGAAGTGGGTCGGGATGCCCATCCCGTTCAGGTGGTTAAAGATGTATTCCGAGATGCGGTTGTTGAGCACGCCCTTGCCGTCGACGACGGCGTGCTTCTTGGCGTTGAAGGCGGTGGCGTCGTCCTTGAAATGCTGGATCAGCGTGCCCGGCTCCGGACCCTCGTACAGGATCTTGGCCTTGCCCTCATAGATGCGGCGGCGGCGACTCATGGCTCTCATGGATCAGAATATGGTGGACGCCGGCGGGCGGGAAAAGGCGGGAATCGCCGGCCAACCCGTCTAACGCGCGGAACCTAGCGGAAACGCGGGTCCGACACAATGCGGCGTCTAAGCCCCTGAATCGGGGGGTATTGGTGCTGCTCAGCGTCCTCATCGCTGACGCCGATTCTTTCCTGATAGTCATCTGACCGCTGCGCCCGCTTCGGACGTCGCGCGGCGTTGCATGGCGGAGGCTGCGCGGTTAGGGATTGCGAAACCGCCGATCCGAGGAGGATTTCTGGCATGACCACCTTCGACAAGCGCAAGGAGGCGTACGAAAGCAGGTTCGCCCGCGATGAGGAATTGCGCTTCAAGTCTACCGCGCGGCGTAACAAGCTGCTCGGCCTGTGGGCTGCCGAGAAGCTCGGCAAGAGCGGCGCTGACGCCGATGCCTACGCGCGCGAAGTGATCCGTGCCGACATGGAGGAGGCGGGCGACGAGGACGTCTTCCGCAAGCTCCGCGCCGATCTGGACGCGGCGAAAGTCGAAGTGTCCGATCACCAGATCCGGCGGACGATGGAAGAGAAGTTGGCCGAGGCCGTCGAGCAGATCGAAGCCGGACGCTAGACCGGCCTTGACCTCGATGTCCCTGCGCGCGCGGCTGGAGGCCGACGAGACAGTCTACACCGCCTGGTCAGCCATTCCCGATCCGCTCATCGCCGAACTCCTTGCGCGGGCCGCCTACGACGCCGTTACGCTCGACATGCAGCATGGCGGCCATTCGACCGAGAGCATCCTTCGCGGCGTCGCGGCGGTGACGCTCGCCGGCAAGCCCGCCATCGTCCGCGTGCCCGTCGGCCGCAACGACATGGCGAGCCGCGCGCTCGATTTCGGCGCCGCCGCGGTGATCGCCCCGATGGTGAATTCGCGCGAGGAGGCTCGCGCTTTCGCCGCGGCGATGAAATTTCCGCCGACCGGCGAGCGCTCATGGGGGCCCACTCGGACATTGACGCTGCACCGGCAGCCCGACCCTCAGGCCTACCTCCGCTCGGCCAATCGCGACACGCTGGCGATCGCCATGGTAGAGACGCGGGCGGCGCTCGCCGCGCTCGACGAAATCCTGGGCTTCGAGGGGATCGACGGCGTTTTCGTCGGGCCGTCGGATTTCTCGATCGCGTTCTCAGACGGCGCGCGCGTCGACGCCGGCAATGCCGAGATGCTGAAGGCCGCCGAAGATGTCGCCAGGCGGACGCGCGCAGAGGGCAAGGTCGCCTGCGCATTCGCAATGACACCCGATGCCGCACGCCGCTTCCGCGACATGGGCTTCCGTCTGATCGCCGTCGGCAGCGACTGGGAATGCCTGGCGCGGGGCGCCGCCTCTCTTCTTGCGGGATTGAAGGGATGAAGGACGGGGTCCGTCCGATTACTCCCAGAGGAAGCGGACCAGAACGATCAGCGCGAATACCGCGAGCGCGATCAGGATCGGCACCACGTAGCTGCGCCTCGCGCGCGGGAGCCCGATCTCCTCGGGTTCGGGCACGCTGAGCCGGTGCGGCGTCGGGCCTTCACGCGAGGGCGCGAAGCGGTCGGGGCGTTCGCTTGCGGCCATGGCGTTTCTCCTTACCCCCTGCATTAATCGCGCCTCGCGCTCCGCCCGATCAAATCAAAACCAGATGAAAAAAGGCAAAACACGGCGCCGCTTTTTCGCGGCGCCGTGGTGTGAATTCCTTCGCTTCTGCGTTCCTATTGCGCCGGGGGTGGAGCAGGCTCTGCCGGCGGTGCAGCCGGTTCCGGCGCGGGCGCGACCGGCTCAGGCGCCGGGGCGGGTGCTTCGGCAGGCGGAGCTGGCGCCTGCTGCTCGGTCGCCGCCGGTTCGGGCGGAGGCGCTTCATCTCCGCCGCGCCCGTAGATCACCCAAGCGATGATCAGAACGGCGATGA
>JBOHKB010000325.1:0-2884 GCA_050728815.1 Propylenella sp. | reverse complement strand
ACACCGGCCCGTCCCATTCCGCAAGGTTGTCGATGAGGACTATCGCGCTTGCGGAGAGCCGCGCCAGGCGATCCTCGTCGAGCGCTCCGCGTACGCGGTCCCGCTCGGCAAGCGCCAGCGCCGGGATCGCGACGCCGTCGAGATACTCGGCGAGCGAGCTTTCACTCAGGCTTCGCACCGCGTTCTCCGTCGCCTCGCCGTTGCCGACCAAGAGGCGCTGGTAGAGCCGCTCCTCAGGTTCGAGCACGGGCTCGCTGCCGAGGAGCACGTCGAGGAAAGCAAGCTGCGGGACATGCCGGCCGAGCACGACGAGGCAGACGGTGAGCGGCGTCGACAGGAGAAGGCCGATCGGTCCCCACAGCCAGGTCCAGAACACCGCCGCCACGATGATTGCGAGTGGCGAAAGCCCTGTGCTCGCGCCGTAGAGCCAGGGCTCCATGAAATTGTTGCTGAGCAGTTCGACGACGATAAAGAGCGCGCCGGTCATGAGGAACATCGTCCAGCCCGGATCGACGGCGATGGCGAGCGCGAGCGGAAAGAACGCCGCGATGATCGGGCCGATATAGGGGACAAAGCGCAGCAGCGCGCACAATATCGCCCAGAGTATGGGGTTCGGGATTCCGATGAGCCAGATGCCGATTCCGATTGGCACCGCATAGGTAGCGTTCACCACGAGCTGCATCAGGAGGTAACGGCCGACGCGCTGAGCGGCGTCGTCGAGCGCCTGCGTGGTCCTTGGCAGATCGCTCGGACCGGCGAGCCGGATCACGCGATCGCGCAGGTCTTCGCGCTTCAACAGCATGAAGATGACGAAAACGATGACGATGCCGGCAGTCGCCAGCGGACCGAGCACCGGACCGATGATCGTCCGAACCATCTGCATCGGTGTCGTCTCCGGGTCGCGTATCACGACCGGGAGCGGCGCTCGATCGGCTTCGCCGCCGACTGAGAATACCGATGTGTCCTCCTCTTCTCCGTTCGTCTCCTCCTCGACCTTGCGTCCGATGTCGCGGGCCATTTCTGTGGCGCGCTGAAACAGGCGTGCGCCGGGCGGCGAGGTGAACAGTGCGTCAACCTTCGTTTCGATGTTGCGTTGATAGGCGGGCAGGCGTCCGGCGAGGTCCGCTCCCTGCGAGGCGACAACCCAGCCGACGGCGAGAATGACGAGAAAGGCGGCCGCGACCGCCGCCGAGACGGCGATCGGGTCGGGCACACGCGCCCGCCGCAACGAACGCACGAGCGGGGCGAGCGCCAGGCTGACGAGCATGGCGAGCGCGAGCGAAACGAGGATGTCGCGGCCGAAATAGAGGCCCGCGACCACGACCACGATGATTGCGAGCGAAAGGAGCGCGGACGTCTCGACCGACGCCAGCGACGTTTTTCCCGCGTTCATCGGGCGGTCAAGCAGCGGCCCCTGCATTGCGAAGTCCAATCCCCGAGCCGCTTCGTCGTACGCGCGGCCTTGTTTAACGCTGCGCGCCGTCGGCGGTTGCTCCCGGAGCGGAGCGGCCGTCGAAACGGATCGGCAACGGCCGGCCGTCCTCTATGCAATCGCGCCGTGAAAAGGTGGCGTGACGTCCAGCGTCAGATGCGGCCCATCAACAGCAGAATGAGGATCACGATCAGGATGACGCCCACGATCCCGGAAGGGCCATAGCCCCAACCGCGGCTGTAGGGCCACGACGGAACGGCGCCGACCAGCAGCAAGATCAGGATTATGAGGAGGATCGTTCCTAGCATGGTGGTTTCTCCAGCGCCCCGCTTCGGGCTGTTCGCCGCGAATTCTGGAAAACGCCGGTTGCCGGCTCTGGTTCCTGGCAGGCGCAGCTTGAGCCGCTATTCCGGCCGCTTCAGATCCTCTTCCGTCGTCGGCTCGCCCGGCGAGCCCTCCACCAGCTTCTCCGCAGTCGCGCT
Source organism: Propylenella sp. (assembly GCA_050728815.1). Classification (GTDB taxonomy): domain Bacteria; phylum Pseudomonadota; class Alphaproteobacteria; order Rhizobiales; family Afifellaceae; genus DASWJZ01. Next base: position 970 of record JBOHKB010000325.1, on the reverse strand, counting down.
CAGCCGCTGATAGGCGCCGAGGCCGACGATCAGCGCTACGCCGCCGAAGAGGAGGAACGTCGGATAGAGCATGTTCGAGACGTCCGTGTCCTTGCTGGTCTGGAATACCGTGACGATCGCTTCGAGGAAGACGGCGATAGCGATTGTGGAGACGAACTTGGTCATCGAGCGCCTCGCCTCGCCGGTGTGGCGCATCTCGGTCGGGTTCAGCACCTCCTCTTCGAAGATGTATTTCGCGACCTCGAAGACCGCGACGGCGATGATCGTGTAGCCGACCGAGTCGAGGAGCTGCCGGCCGATGGCCGGTTCAGGCGTCGCGAAGACGCTGGCGAGTTGAATGCCGGCGAAGATGATCAGTCCGGCCGCGAGCAGCATCATGAAGACGCTGATCGTCCCGAATACGGCCCGCCCGATTGTCGTCATCAAGCCCAACGCGGTCTCCTTGAGCCCCGCCGTCGTCCCTGGCCGGCATGTCGTTAAACGGCTAACGGACGTGTTGGTTTCACCGGCGAATGCGTCGCTCCCGCTCAACTCCTTTCCTACTGGGGTCCTACTGGGAGCGGTCGGATACAGAAATGCGAAGGCCGGGATTTGACCCCGGCCTCCGCTGGCCTCTACCGCATTTTTGGGAGGCCACTACTCGGGCAGTCGACGCGTCAGGCGACGTCGCGCTCGCTCCAGCTCTGGGTGCGCGCCACCCATTCGTCGATCTGCCGCTCCGCCTCGTCCTTGGCAATGCCGTAGCGCTCCTGGATGCGGCCGGCGAGCTGATCGCGCTTGCCTTCGACGATGTTGAGGTCGTCATCGGTCAGCTTTCCCCACTGCTCCTTGGTCGCGCCCTTCCACTGCTTCCAGTTGCCTTCAATCCTGTCCCAATTCATCTCGCACCACTCCGGTTTCGGGTTTGCACGACAACGCCGGTAGCAGCGCCGGGTTCCCCAAGCTGGAGCGGCCCGCGCATGGCGCGGGC
>JBOHKB010000324.1:0-16190 GCA_050728815.1 Propylenella sp. | reverse complement strand
GTGAACGAGACGCTGAAGGCGGCGCGCGACGACATGACGATCCGCACCGCGGTGCTCGAGGCGCGCCCGCTTGCCGGCGACGAGGTGCTGTTCGTGGAATTCCAGACGCGCTTCCACAAGGAGGTCGTCGCCGGGACGGCGCGGCAGTTCATCGCGGCGAAGCTCGCCGAGCGCGACGCGCGCCATGCCGGAGCCGGCCAGTCGCGCTACCTGGTCGAGCCGCAAGTGAAGGAAGGAAAAGGCAGCCAGCGCGACCTGCAGACTTTGTTCTGGATCGCCAAATACTATTACCGCGTTCAGTCCAACGAGGCGCTGGTCGATGCGGGGCTGCTGTCCCTCAAGGAGTATCAGCTCTTCCTCCGCTGCGCCGACTTCCTGTGGGCGGTGCGCTGCCACCTGCATTTCCTGACCGGACGGGCAGAGGAGCGCCTCTCCTTCGACCTGCAGGTGGAGCTTGCGCGGCGGCTCGGCTACCAGAAGCACCCTGGCCTCGAGGCGGCCGAGCGCTTGATGAAGCACTACTTCCTGGTCGCCAAGGACGTAGGTGACCTGACGCGCATCGTTTGCGCGGAGCTTGAGGAGCGCGAGGCCAAGAACGTGCCGCGGCTGAACCGGCTGATCCGCGGCATGCGCCCACGGCGGAAGCGGCTGACCAGCCGCGGCGATTTCGTCGTGGAGCACGGCCGCATCAACGTTTCGGCCGACGACGTTTTCGAGCGCGACCCGGTCAACCTCATCCGCATCTTCCATGAAGCCGGGCGGAACGACTGCGCCTTCCATCCCGACGCGCTCCGGCTCATCACCAAGTCGCTGAAGCGCATCGACCGCGCGCTGCAGCACGACTCCGAAGCGAACCGCCTCTTCCTCGAAATCCTCTGCGACCCGGACCACACCGAGGCGGTGCTCAGGGCGATGAACGAAGCCGGCGTCCTCGGCCGCTTCATCCCTGACTTCGGCAAGGTCGTGGCGATGATGCAGTTCAACATGTACCACCACTATACGGTGGACGAGCACCTGATCCGCGCGATCGGCGTGCTCTCGGCGATCCGCACCGGGCGCATCGTCGCCGACCACCCGCTCTCCGGCCACATCCTGCCTTCGATCAAGGACATGACCGCGCTCACGGTCGCGCTCTTCCTGCACGACATCGCCAAGGGCCGGCCGGAGGACCATTCGATCGCAGGCGCGAAGGTGGCGCGGCGGCTCTGTCCGCGCCTCGGCTTGAACGCCAACCAGACCGAACTCGTCGCCTGGCTCGTCGAGGAGCACCTGACCATGTCGCGCATCGCCCAGTCGCGCGACCTAGCCGACCGGCGCACCATCCTCAGCTTCGCGCAGATCGTGCAGACGATGGACCGGCTGAAGCTCCTGCTGGTGCTCACTGTCTGCGATATCCGCGCCGTCGGCCCAGGCGTGTGGAACGGCTGGAAGGGACAGCTGCTGCGCGCGCTCTATTACGAGACCGAGCCGATCCTGACCGGCGGGTTCAGCGCCGAATCGCACAGCCGCCAGCTTGCCGAGGCGCGCGCAGCCCTGGCGGCGCGGCTGGCGGACTGGCCGGAAATGGAGCGGGAGCGCTTTCTCGATCTCCACTATCCGGCCTACTGGCTGCGCGTCGATCTCGACCGGCAGACGCGCCATGCGGCGCTGGTACGGAACGCCGATCGCGAGGGCTCGAGCTTTGCCTTCGAGGTGCGGCCGATGACGTTCGAGGGCGCGACCGAGCTGACCATCCTGGCGCCCGACCATCCGCGGCTGCTTGCCACCATCGCCGGCGCCTGCGCCGCGTGCGAGGCGAATATCGTCGATGCGCAGATTTTCACCACCGCCGACGGGCGCGCGCTCGACACGGTGATCGTCAGCCGCGCCTTCGCGGAGGACGCCGACGAGGCGCGGCGCGGCGAGCGCATCGCCAAGCTGATCGAGCAGGCGCTGCAGGGCCGGGTAAGGCTGGCGGCGATGCTCGCTGGAAAGCGCGTCAAGAGCCGGCGGCGTGATGCGTTCAGGATCGAGCCTCAGGTGTCTATCAACAATGAGCTTTCCGACCGCTTCACGGTCATCGAGGTGGAGTGCCTCGACCGCAGCGGCCTGCTCTACGACCTGACACACGCGATCTCGGAGCTGAACCTCGACATCGCCTCGGCGCACATCGCGACCTTCGGCGAGCGCGCGGTCGACACTTTCTACGTGACCGACCTCGTCGGCCACAAAGTCACCGCGAAAGCGCGAGAGAATCGCATCGTGAAGGCGCTCTGCGAAGCAATCGCACTCACGGCGTCCGACGCAGCGGCGTAAGCGGGGCGCCGCCAAACGTGGCCCCGGTAACGCCTGCTTAAACCTCGCGGAACCTTTTGCCGCTAAATTTTAGCGATCAGCCCCAGATTCCGGCTGACCGAACGTGTGGCGTCGGGCAACAGGCGCCGCAGCAACTACGGAGAACGATCTGTCTCCTGGTGGCTTCATACTGGCCGCGGTGGTGAGCGGCTTGGTCGGTGCGGGCGCGGTCGTCGGCGTCATTGCGATGTCGACGCCGGAGCCTTCGCCGTTGCTCGCCGCGGCGACCGGGCCGCGCGGGGCGCCTGAGCTACGCCGCGAGATCGACGACGGCAGCTGGAACGAGGCCGACCTGAAGCACTGCAAGTCGGAGGCGAAGGCCGCCGCCGACGCCGCGGCGGAGCGGCGGCTGCGCGCGGTCAGTAGCGACCGCGCGGGTCTCGGCGGGCCAAGCAGCACCATGATCGAGCAATCCGCCCAGCTCCTCTGCAATGCGAGCCGCAAGCCGTTGCACCTGTGCAAGCCCTATTGGCGGAAGCAGTTCATCGCGGCGATCAAGGCCTACGCCGAAGATTTCCGCGAGGTCTCCGTGCAAACCTACTGGACCGACTTCAACCTTTCCGAACGGGCAAGGCGGAAAAGCGCCAACGACCAGGCGGACTGGCAGACGATCACCGACGACCTCCGGCAGACGACCCGCGATCTCGCGAGGATGCGCGAGGAGATCATCGCCGCGTTCGGCGCGCTGATCGCCGACGGAATCATCGACCCGGACGATTTCGGCGTGTTCTTCGGCATGGGCATCCCGCCCGAAATCGCCGCGATGATCGGCGACGCCCGCCGTGTCAGACGCCTCTGCGGTTGACGCTTTTCATTTCGGCGCACCCGGACTAGGCACGGGGCGCGGGATTCTCTCGCAGGAATCGCGATCGACGTCGCGGGGCCAATCGCCACCGGCACTGTAGCAAGGACGCGCCTCCGAATGAGCCTTGTGCGCAGCTTCGCTACGGTCGGCGGCAACACCGCCGCAAGCCGAGTGCTCGGCTTCGCGCGCGAGGTGTTCATAGCTGCGGCGCTGGGCACCGGGCCTGTCGCGGACGCTTTCTACGCGGCCTTCCGCTTTCCCAACCTTTTTCGCAGGCTGTTCGCCGAGGGCGCATTCAATTCCGCCTTCATCCCGCTCTTTGCCCGCAACTTGGAGGGCGGCGGTGAGGCCGGCGCCAAGGCATTCGCCGCCGAGGTGCTCTCGGCGCTCCTCGTCATCCTACTCGCGCTGACCGCGATCGCCGAACTCGCCGCGCCGCTCTTCGTCGCGACGCTCATCGCGCCGGGCTTCGTGGACGACGCCCAGAAATTCGACCTCACCGTGCTCTTGACGCGCATCATGTTCCCCTACCTCGCCTACATGTCGCTGGTGGCGATGCTGTCGGGGATCCTGAACGCGCTGCACCGCTATTTCGCCGCCGCCTTCGCCCCGGTTCTGCTCAACATCATCCTGGTGGTGGTTCTTGCCGGCTGCATTCTGTTGGACGTCTCGCCGGACCGGATCGGCATCGTGATGGGAAGCGGCGTCTTTGCCGCGGGGCTCGCACAGCTCGCGCTCCTCGTCGTAGCCGTGCACCGCGCCGGCTTTCCTCTCAGGATCGTTCGCCCGCGCATGACGCCGGGCGTGAAGCGCCTGCTGGTGCTTGCCACGCCGGCCGCCATCGCCGGCGGCATCACCCAGATCAACCTCTTCATCGGCCAGATCATCGCCAGCCAGAAAGACGGAGCGATTGCAGTGCTCCAATATGCCGACCGCGTCTACCAGCTGCCGCTCGGCATCGTCGGCGTCGCCATCGGCGTCGTGCTTTTGCCGGAGCTCTCGCGCGCTCTGCGGGCCGGACACATGCGCGAGGCGGCGCACAACCAGAACCGCTCGCTCGAATTCGCGCTGTTCCTGACGCTGCCGGCCGCCGCCGCGCTCTTTGTCATCCCCGAGGAGGTGGTGCGGGTGCTCTACGAGCGCGGCGCCTTCTCGCCCGAAACGAGCGCCGTCGTGGCGCGGGCGCTCGCTTTCTTCGCGCTCGGCCTACCTGCTTTCGTGCTGGTCAAGGTGTTCTCGCCCGGCTTCTTCGCGCGCGAGGATACGCGGACGCCGATGTATGCCGCGGCGGCGGCGATGATTACCAATATCGTGCTGAGCCTTCTCCTCTTCCCCTATCTCGAGGAGGTCGCGATCGCGATCGCGACGACCGTCGCGGGCTGGCTCAACGCCGCGACGCTCTTCGCGCTGCTGATGCGGCGCGGCCACTGGCCGCTCGACGCGCCGACCGTCCGCCGGATTGCGCTCACGCTCGGCGTCTCCGTCGCCATGGCGGTCGCGCTCTTCGCTGCCGCGGCAGGCCTCGGCTTTGCCTTCCTGCCATCGGCCGGCCTGCTCACGCAGGCGAGCGCACTGCTCCTCCTCGTCGCGGCGGGCGCCGCGCTCTACTTTCTGCTGGCGCATCTCTCCGGCGCCGCCGACCTTGGCGCGCTCGTTCGCATCCTGCGGCGAAAGCCGCCCGGTGGAGTTGAAGCATGACGGTGATGACCGGGGGCGAGGGGCTGGTTGCCGGCCTCATTGACCACGGCATCGACACGGTCTTCGGCCTGCCGGGGGTACAAACCTACGGGCTCTTCGACGCACTCGCCCGCGCCGGCGCCAAGATCAGGGTGATCGGCGCGCGGCACGAGCAGGCTTGCGGCTACATGGCGTTCGGCTATGCGCGTTCGACGGGCCGTCCCTCAGCCTTCACCGTCGTGCCCGGTCCGGGGATGCTGAACGCCGCGGCGGCGATGCTGACCGCGCAGAGCGGCAACGAGCCGGTCTTGCTTCTGACAGGTCAAGTGCCGACGCGTTTCCTCGATCGCGGGCGCGGACATCTCCATGAGATGCGCGATCAGCTCGCCACCCTCCGGAGCATCGTGAAGTGCGCGGAGCGGATCGAAAGCCCGGCCGTGAGCCAGCAGATGGTGGCGCGCGCTTTCCAGGCGATGCTCTCCGGCAGACGCGGCATGGCGGCCCTGGAGATGCCATGGGACGTGTTCATGGCGCGCGCCGAAACGCTTCCGGCAGCGCCGATGCCCCTATTTCCGCCGCCGGCGGTCGACGCGGACCAGATCGAGCGCGCGGTCAGTCTCATCAACGCGGCGCGCCGTCCGATGATCTTCGTCGGGAGCGGCGCCATCCATGCGCGCGAAGCGGTGCTGGAGCTGGCGGAGATGCTCGACGCGCCGGTCGTCGCGTTCCGCAGCGGGCGCGGCATCGTCTCCAACGACCACGAGCTCGGGCTCATCCTGCCGGCGGCCTACGAGCTGTGGCAGGCGACCGACCTTGCGATTGGAATCGGCACGCGGATGGAGCTGCCGGATTGGCGCTGGTCCTATCGTCCGTCCGAACTGAAAGTCATTCGGATCGACATCGACCCGGCGGAGATGCGCCGCGCGCCTGCCGATGTCGCAGTGTTGGCCGATTCCGCCGCCGCCACGACCGCGCTGATCGAGGCGGTGAGCCGCGTCGGCTATTCGCGCTCATCGTCGCGGCGAGAGGAGATTCGTGCCGCGACGTTGAAGTTGAAGGCGGAGATTCAGGCCATCCAACCGCAGATGGCGTATCTCAGCGCGCTTCGCGCGGTGCTGCCGCGCGACGGATTTCTTGTCGAGGAGGCGACGCAGGTCGGATTCGCCTCGTGGTTCGGCTTTCCCGTCTATGAGCCGCGGACATTCGTCAGCACGGGCTATCAGGGCACACTCGGCTTCGGATTCCCCACCGCGCTTGGGGTCAAAGTGGCTCACCCCGACAGGCCGGTGGTCTCGATCGCCGGCGACGGCGGCTTCATGTTCGCGGCGCAGGAGCTTGCGACTGCCGTTCAGTATGGGATCGGCGCGGTCGTTCTGGTCTTCAACAACGGCGCCTACGGCAACGTCCGGCGCGACCAGGAGCAGCTTTTCGACGGCCGTGTGATCGCCGCCGAGCTGACCAACCCGGATTTCGTCAAGTTCTCCGAGTCGTTTGGGGTCGCCGCGGAGCGTGTCGACAACCCGCGGGCATTCAAGGGCGCGCTCGAACGCGCGCTCGCCGACGGGGCCCCAAGGCTAATCGAGATTCCGATCAAGGACGAGGTGTCGCCCTGGCGGTTCATCCACCCGCCGAAGCCGGGGGGGCGTTGACCGGCTTTCCATGAGCGAGATGCTCCGATGGCTGCAATCGGACGGTGCGCGCTTCCGCGAGACAGCGCCGTTCATTGACGCCTTCGCCCGCGCGCTTCTGCGTTCAGGGATCGAGGTCGCGCGGGTGACGACCGGCGTCCCTATTCTTCATCCGCAAGTCTATTCGCTGAGCTGCCTGTGGGAGGAGGGACACCCGGTGACGGAGCGCCGCTTCAGGCAGGAGGGCGCCGGGCTTCAGGCGTTCCAGAACAGCCCGATGGCGATCGTTTACGAAGGCGGCAGCGTGCGCTGCCGGCTGGACTTGCCGCCGCAGCCGGGCGAGTTCCCGATCCTCGCCGACCTTCGCGCGGAGGGCATGACCGACTACCTCGCGCTGCCCCTCGCATTCTCCGACGGTTCCTGGAAGGCAATCACGTACGCGACGCGCCGCCGCGGCGGCTTTTCGGACGAGCAGGCCGCGCTCCTGCAAGAACTTGTACCGACGCTCTCGATGATCCTCGAAATTCAGGCCCTGCACCGGACGACGCTCACGCTGCTCGACACGTATGTCGGGCGCTCCGCCGGGCGGCGCGTGCTCGACGGCGCCATCAAACGCGGCATGTCCGAGACCATCCGGGCCGTGATCTGGACGTGCGACCTTCGCGACTTCACCGGGCTTTCCGAGGAGCTGCCCGGCGACGAACTGGTGGCGCTCCTCAACGACTATTTCGGCGCGATGACCGACGCGATCGACCGCCATGGCGGCGAAGTGCTAAAGTTCATCGGCGATGCGCTCCTGGGAATATTCCCGCTCACCGGCGAGGAGGAGCGGGCTGTCGCCGCCCGAGCGCTGACCGCCGCGAAAGAGGCCGATGCGGCGATCCGCGCGATCAATGCGGAGAGGAGCGGATCAGGCCGCCCGGCGATCCGCTTCGGGTTGGCGCTGCATGTCGGTGACGTGCTCTACGGGAATATCGGAGGCACGGAGCGCCTCGACTTCACCGTGATCGGGCAGGCCGTCAACGTCGCCACCCGCATCGAGGGGCTGACGAAGGAGCTTGGCCGCAATGTGCTTCTGTCGCGGGAGATGGCGGAGCTGTGCGGCGACACGGTCGAGCCGCTTGGAATGTTCGCACTCAAGGGGGTCGCGGGGAAGCAGGCGATCTACGCGCCGATCGGCGTCTCCCCTGCCCCTGACGCCGATTGAACTGGCGGACGCGGGAAGCCTTCGCGCTGCCGCCAAAAAGACATTGGCACGTTCTTCATTGAGATTTTCCCGACGGGAGGGCCGGAATGCCGGAAGTCGACAAGGTGTTCGCTGGGTCTATCCCCGAGTTCTACGACACGCTGATGGTCCCCCTGATTTTTGAGGGATATGCGCGCGACCTCGCGAAGCGCGTCGCCGCCCTCTCCCCCCGCTCGGTGCTGGAAACGGCGGCCGGCACAGGAGTGGTCACGCGCTCGCTTGCGCCAAAACTGATAGCGGACGCGCGCTATGTCGTGACCGACCTCAATCGGCCCATGCTCGACTTTGCCGCAAGCCGCCAGGGCCAGAACCCGCGCATCGCCTGGCAGCAGGCGGATGCCCTGAAGCTGCCCTTCGACGACGCTTCCTTCGATGCGGTCTGCTGCCAGTTCGGCGTCATGTTCTTTCCCGATCGGGTCGCGGGCTTTCGAGAGGCGCGACGCGTGCTGAAGCGCGGCGGGCGTTTTTTCTTCAATGTCTGGGACCGTATCGAGGAGAACGCATTCGCCGACGAGGTCACCAACGCGCTCGCCGCGGTCTTCCCGCACGACCCGCCACGGTTCCTCGCCCGCACGCCGCACGGCTATCACGATACGGCGCTGATCCGCGCCGAGCTTGCGAGCGCCGGGTTTTCCGGCATCGCGATCGAGACGATTGAGAGCGTCAGCCGAGCGCCCTCGGCGCATTCAGCCTCCGCCGCCTATTGCCAGGGAACGCCGCTCAGGAACGAAATCGAGGCTCGTGACAATGGCGCTCTCCAGCTCGCCACCGAGCGCGCCGCGGAGGCGATCGCGGTGCGCCACGGCAACGGCCCTGTGGAGGGAAAAATCCAGGCGCACGTGATCGCCGCAGTGGCGTAGCGGTCGGGAATGCCCTCGAACGCGTGTTTTCCGGGCTTCCGCACGATCGACATCCCGCGATGGCGAACAGCAGGCCGAAACGACCGCAGCGGACTTTCAAACCACGCCCATCACCACGAAGAGCAGCGAGAGCGTGAAGACGGAGACGATGGTGGAGATCAGGATGGCCGCGCTCGCGCGCTGAACGTAGACGTCGTATTGCTGCGCCAGCACGAACACCAGCGCGCCCGTCGGAAGCGCCGAGAGGATTACCGCGGAGGCGGCCCAGACGTACGGCATCGAGAAGAGCTCGAAGGCAAGCCACCAAGCAATCGTCGGCTGCACCAAGAGCTTGAGCAGGACGAGCCAGGCGACCTCGCCGAGATCGGCGCGAAGCGAGCGCCCCACCATGAACAGCCCGATGGCGAAGAGGGCGCAGGGGCCGGCCGCGCTTCCCATGATCTGACAGAACGTCGCAATGGCGCGGGGCAGCGGAAGGCCAAGGAGAGAGACTAGCAAGCCGCCGGCCGCCGACAGCACGAGCGGATTGCGAATCACGGCATACGCGACCTTGCCCAGGATGCGAGCCGGACTGCCGCCCCGTCCGGTGTCAAGCTCGACGATCACCACCCCAACCGGCATGACGACGGCGCCGGTGATCATCGTGGCGAGGATCGCCGGCAGCTTGGCGGGCTCACCGAACGCGGTAATAAGGAGCGGGATTCCCATGTAACCGGTGTTGGAGAAGATCGCGCTCAGCCCGTGCAGGCAGAGCACCGCCGGCCTGTCGCGGAAGGCGAAAAGCGCGACGGCGATGGCGAGAACGAAGGTCGCGAAGAGCGCGCCTGCGAACGCGGCTACAAATGACCAGTCGAGCGCGTCACCGACGTCCACCGAGGAAAGCGAGACGAAGAACAGCGCCGGCAGCGCGACATAGTAGACGAAGCGGTTGAGCGCCTCGCTGCTCGCATCGCCAACCAACCCGAAGCGGCCGGCGAGAAAGCCGGCGAGCATGATGCCGAAGACCGGGAGGACAACGTCAACTACGACGGACATGCGTGAGGTTCAAACGCCTGGCGGCTCTCCCTAGTCCGCGCCTTCCGGCGATTTCGGGTTCGACCGCACCAGCGGGGCCGTTGAAGTCTCCTACGGGCATAAGGATGAGATAGCGGCGTGGGCGCCAGCGAGGCAACTCCGGTTCGCATAGACAGGCGGTTCGATCCGGTGAGGGAGCAGATCGATGTGCCGGTTGCCGCTCCGGCCCGGCCTTGCGCGACGGAGCCCCATTCGTCATAAGCGCGGCCTCCGACCCGTCCCTTCACCGATCGCGTCCGCACCATGGCGAAATTCCCCGAACGCGTGTTCTCCGGCATGCAGCCGACGCACACGCTCCACCTCGGCAACTATCTCGGCGCGATGGTGAACTGGATAAAGATGCAGGAGACGCACGCCTGCATCTATTGCGTAGTCGACCTCCACGCCATCACCATCTTCCAGGAACCGAAGGAGCTCGTGCAAAACATCCGCGAGGTGACTGCCGCCTACCTCGCATGCGGGCTCGACCCGAAGCGCTCGATCATCTTCAATCAAAGCCAGGTGCACGAGCACGCCGAGCTTGCCTGGGTGTTCAACTGCGTCGCCCGCATGGGGTGGCTGAACCGCATGACGCAGTTCAAGGAGAAGGCCGGCAAGGACCGCGAGAATGCCTCGACTGGGCTCTTCGTCTATCCGAACCTGATGGCAGCCGACATCCTGGCCTACAAGGCGACGCACGTGCCGGTCGGCGAGGACCAGAAGCAGCATCTGGAGCTCTCCCGCGACATAGCCCAAAAGTTCAACAACGATTTCGCCGAGTCGATCGCGGCGCACGGGCATGGCGACGCCTTCTTCCCGCTGCCGGAGCCGATGATCACCGGCCCGGCGACGCGCGTGATGAGCCTCCGCGACGGCACCAAGAAAATGTCGAAGTCGGAGCCCTCGGAGATGTCGCGCATCAGCCTGACCGACGATGCGGACACGATCGCCCAAAAAATCCGGAAGGCGAAGACCGACCCCGAGCCCCTGCCCTCGGAGACCAAGGGCTTCGAGAAACGGCCGGAGGCGGACAACCTGGTCGGCATCTACGCAGCGCTTGCGGGGACGACGCGGGACCAGGTGCTGAAGGAATTCGGCGGCGCGCAGTTCTCCACATTCAAACCGGCGCTGGCGGAGCTTGCGGTCACGCGGCTCGCGCCGATCGCGGCGGAGATGAGAAAGCTCCTCGCCGATCCGGCTCATATCGACGCCGTGCTTTCCGACGGCGCGGAGCGGGCGCGCGCCATCGCCGCGCCGATCATGCGCGACGTGAAGGACGTCGTGGGGCTGCTCAGGACGAAGTGAGCACCGTAGCCTGGATGAAGCGAAGCGAAATCCAGGACAATCGACGAGCGCCGTCCCGCATTGCGCTTCGCTCCATGCGAGCTACGAAACTACGGAAGAGCGCCACTACCCTTCTGGCCCAGCGTATCTGCCCGCCGTCTCCGGGAACATCGCCTTCACGATCTTGAATTTCGAGATGTCGGCGGTCGCGTCCATGTGCAGGAAGATCGCGGCGTCGCGGAACAGCTTTTCGATGCCGACATCGAGCATAACGCCGCTCCCGCCATGCAGCTCCATCGCGTGCTGCGCGACCTTGAAGACTTCCTCCGAGGCGAACACCTTGACCATGTTGCACATGAGATCGGCGTCGGGGGCGTTCTCATCGACGGCCTGTGCGGCGCGCTCAAGCAGCGCGCGCACGGCGGAAAGCTTCGTCGCCATGTCGGCGAGCCGGAGCGCCACCGCCTGGTGCTTGATCAGGATGCGGCCACCCTGCACGTAGTTCTGCACATAGTCGGCGGTGCGCTCGAAGGAGGCGACGCCGACCCCGAGATTCTTCGCCCCCTGGATGATCTTGCCGGGCCGGAAATAGATGCCGGCCTGGCCGAGCGCGTCGTTCTCCACCAGGAGATGATCCGCCGGGAGCCGCATGTCCTCGAACACCAGCTCGCCGTTGTTCATGAAGCGGCAGCCCATGGTCTCGTTGCAGCGGGCGACCGTAAGCCCCGGCGTGTCGCGCGGCACCAGGAACGACGAGGTGCCCTGCAGCATGCCGACCTTCGGATTGGTATTGGCGTAGACGACGTAAAGGCCGGCGTCGTAGCCGTTGGAGATGAACTGCTTTCTGCCGTTGATCACCCAGTCGCCGTTCTTCTTCACCGCCTTCGTCTGCATGGCGGCCTCCGGCACGTTGTAGGGGAGCCAGCGGTCGGAGGCGCCGCGCGGCTCGGTCAGGCAGTGCGCGAGCAGGAACTGCGGGTCGCCGACCAGGCGCGGAAACCATTTCTCCTGCAGATGCCGCGGCGCGAACTGGCGGAGCAGCACCGACACCTTCCAGTTCTGCACGAGCTTGTCAGCAAGCCCGGAATCGCCGCGCGCGATCTCCTCGGCGATCAGCGCGAAGGTCTGCACCTCGTTCTTCTTGTCGAGCTCGACGCCGCCGAACTCCTCCGGCACGCCGAGCGTGCGGATGCCGATCGTGTCGGCGCCCTCAAGGATCTCCGGCGGAAGCCGCGCCTCCGGCTCCATGTCCCATTCGCGCTGCCAGTTGGCGCGGATGAAAGGGGTCACCACGTCGTCGACGAAGGCGCGGCAGGTCTGCCGCATCAGCCGTTGTTCTTCGGATAGGCCGTGCGTCATGAGGAGCGCCGGGGAGGTCTTGGCTTGTTACGGTTCAAAGCGAGACGGCGGCGATACTATTCGACGCACGGATGCGCTTCAACGCAGAGGACAATCGTCCCGCCGTGGACAACGCCTTGCCGCCTCCCGCCCACAAATGGCAGTCTTGCACCATGATGCTCCCAAGACGCGCCCGCGAAGAAGGGCACAAACGCAAGTTTCTCGTGGTCGTCGACGACACGCCGGAATGCCAGGTGGCGCTTTCCTTCGCGGCGCGGCGCGCTCAGCACACCGGCGGCGGCCTAGTGCTGCTCTTCATCATCGAGCCGGAAGCGCCGCAGGGTTTCGCCGGCGTCGAGGACATCATGCGCGAGGAGGCGCGCGAGAAAGCGCAGGCGGCGCTGTCGAAGTTCGCGGCACGGGCGCGCGACCTCGCCAACCTCGATGCGGAGATGGTGATCCGCGAGGGCAGGCCAGCGGACGAGGTCCGCAACCTGATCGAATCGGACGAGGACATCGCCATTCTGGTGCTCGCCGCCGGCGAGAGCTCCGAAGGGCCAGGCCCGCTGGTGACGGCGATTGCAGGACGCGGCTCCGGCACGTTCCCGGTGCCGATTACCATCGTGCCGGGCACGCTGACCGACGAGCAGATCGAGGCGATCGCTTGAGCGGGGCGCCTGCATCCCACCGTCGCTGAGGCGGCGTCGCGACGCGCGAGCGATCCGAGCAGTGAGACCGCCCGCCCTCCTCCGCCGGCTCGCCGCCGCCGCCGCGGGCATTTCCCGCCGCCCGCGGCGTCAGCCGAACGCGCCGCGCAAGCCTGCAGTAAGCGCGCAGGGAGCCGGAGCGGAGTCACCGTATCCAGGCCTCCCCGGCCCGGCGTTGAAGCAGGCGGTCGAGGCGTCGGTCGCGGGCGTACCGCTCGGCCGACACCGCCTGACGCGGCTCGCCATGTACGAGGCGCTTTCCGGCCGACTCGCGGCTGAGGACCGGCTTTCCCGCCGCTGCCTGGCGATTTCCGGCTCGGCGAGGCTGGCCGACGTCCTCGGGCTGCGCGCTGCGAAGATCGTCCAGGCCGCCTATCCCGAGCACACCATGCTCGCGCTGAGATTCGACGACGCGAGTTTCGATTTCTGCGTATCGGACCAGGTGCTTGAACACGTCGAGGGCGACCCGTTCGACGCGGTGCGGGAGAGTTTTCGCGTGGTCAGGCCAGGCGGCTGGGTGGTGCACACGACCTGTCTTCTCAATCCCATCCACCGCGAGCCGGGCGATTTCTGGCGTTTCACGCCGGACGCTCTCGAACTTCTTGCAAAGAGCGCTGGTGGGGCGGCGATCGAGACCGGGTCGTGGGGGAACCGGCAGGCGCTGGCGGTCGCCATGGCAGGCGCGCGGATGGTCAAAGTCGCGCTCGACGAAGCCCACCCGCTTCACCGCATTGCAGTGGCCAACGAGCCCGACTGGCCGATCCATACCTGGCTGATCGCGCAGAGGCCGGTCTAAGTCATTGACCGGCCATATGTTCTGCCTCCGTTCCAAATGCTCGTCGGCAGGCGAGATTTGCGAACGGAATGGCAACTTAAGCTAATCAGTTGAAATCACTGCGCTTTCCAATGGCGAGATCGTGACTATCCACAGGTTTTCCAACCATATCAATGAGTTAACGAGCGGGCTGGTCAGGTCCTCAATTCGCCGCCAGTCGCTTTCACTACGGCCGCCACGATAGCCGCCGAGGCTTTGTCGATCTCCTCGTCGGTCAGAGTCCGGTCACGCGGCTGAAGCGTCACCTCGATCGCCACGGATTTCCGCCCCTCGCCGATGGCCGCGCCGGCGAAAACGTCAAAAACGGCGACCGATTCGATGAGCGCCTTTTCGGCGCTCCTGGCGGCGCGGACGATCCGGTCCGCCGCCACGTCGCCGGCGACCACGAAGGCGAAGTCGCGGGTTACCGCCTGGAACGGCGAAGCGTCGAGCGGCGGGCGCGCAGTGCGGGCGCTCTTCGGCAGCGGAACGGCGTCAAGGTCGACCTCGAACGCGACGATCGGACCGGCGACGTCCATCGCCCTCAGAACGCTCGGATGCAGCTCGCCGAAAACGGCGAGCCGGTTCTTCGGCCCGAGCATCAAGGCGCCGACCCGGCCAGGATGAAACCAGGCGGGGCCCTCGGCGGCCGTCTGCAGGCTCGCGATGGGCGCGCCGACGGCCGAAAGGACGGAAAGCGTGTCGGCCTTGGCGTCGAAGATATCAACCGGCCGCCGGCCGCCCGCCCAGTGGCGTGGCCCGCTCATGCCGGTGCGGAGCCCGGAGGCGTTGACGCGCTCGTCCTCCGGCCGGTCGCCGCCATAGACCTGCCCGACCTCGAAGAGCGCCAGATCGGAAAAGCCGCGTGCGGCGTTGCGCTTCGCAGCGGCCAGAAGCGTCGGCAGCAACGACGGGCGCATGTCCGACATTTCAGTCGAGATCGGATTGGCGAGCTCGAGCGCTGGGGCGCCGCCGCCAAAAAGCTCGGCGTCGCGCTTCGGCACGAACGACCAGGTGACCGCCTCGTTCATGCCGCGCGCGGCGAGCGCGCGCGAGACAAGAAAGCGCCGCCGCTGGGCGACCGAGACTTTTCGGCTGGTGACCGTGTCCAGCCGCGGGAGGGCCGCGTGCGCCACCTTGTCGAGGCCATAGATGCGGACGATCTCCTCGACGAGG
The DNA here is from genome assembly GCA_050728815.1 of Propylenella sp. Taxonomy (GTDB): domain Bacteria; phylum Pseudomonadota; class Alphaproteobacteria; order Rhizobiales; family Afifellaceae; genus DASWJZ01. The sequence goes on along the minus strand of JBOHKB010000324.1, from coordinate 1,268 downwards.
TCCGCCTCGCCATCGATGTCTGGCCGCCAGGTCGGCGCCTCGGCGACGATTTCCGTGTCGGTGCCCGCGATCGTGAAGCCTAGCGCCCGCAGGATATCGAGCTGCTCGCCAGGTGGGATATCGACGCCGGCGAGCGTCTTCACGCGGTCCATGCGGAGCGGCTGGGAAATGCTTCGCGTCGGCGGCCTTCCGGCCACAACGAGGTCGGACGCCTCGCCGCCACAGAGATCGAGGATCATCTGCGTGGCGATCTCCGCGCCGCGCTCGACAAAGGCCGGATCGACGCCGCGCTCGAAGCGGTAGCGCGCGTCCGAGACGATGCCGAGTTTTCGCCCGGTTGCGGCGGTGCGCACCGGATCGAAATAGGCGGCCTCCAGGAAGACGTTGACCGTCTCGGCGGTGCAGCCGGTCGCCTCCCCGCCGATCACGCCGGCGATGCCTTCGGCGCCGTTGTCGTCGGCGATCACCGTCATCTCGGGATCGAGAGCGTAGGTCTTGCCGTCGAGCGCTTCGATCGTCTCGCCGTCGCGCGCAAGGCGCGCGTGGATGGCGCCCTTCACCTTGTCAGCGTCGAAGACATGCAGCGGGCGCGCGTAGGTGTAGGTGATGTAGTTGGTGACATCGACCAGCGCCGAGATCGGCCGAAGCCCGATCGCGCGGAGCCGCCGCTGCAGCCAGGCCGGCGACGGCCCGTTCGTGACGCCGCGCAGGTAGCGGCCGATAAAGAGCGGGCAGGGTTTGCTGTCGGGATCGGCGAACCGAAGCTCCACCGGAATCGGGCTCTTGTAGGAGCCGTCGACCGCGATGTCCGGCGGCGGCTTCAGTCGGCCGACGCCTTTCGCGGCGAGATCGCGGGCAATGCCGTAGACGCCGAGCGCGTCTGGCCGGTTAGGCGTCACCGCGATGTCGATGACCGGATCGTCGAGCCCCGCCCAGGCGGCGTAAGGCTCGCCTACCGGCGCGTCGGCGGGGAGATCGACGATCCCCTCGTGCTCGTCGGAAATTCCCAGTTCGCGCTCCGAGAGGAGCATGCCGTTCGACGCCTCGCCGCGGATCGTTCCCGCCTTGAGATCGAGCCCGGTGCCAGGGATGTGCGCCCCGACCGGCGCAAAGACGCCCTTCATGCCGGTGCGGGCGTTGGGCGCGCCGCACACCACCTGCGCCTGGCCGGCGCCCGTGTCGACGAGGCAGACCTTGAGCCGGTCGGCGTTCGGGTGCTGCTTCGCCTCCACGACATGAGCGACGCGGAAGGCGGCGAGCGCCCGCGC
>JBOHKB010000323.1:0-21453 GCA_050728815.1 Propylenella sp. | reverse complement strand
ATGGATGAGCCGACCTCCGGCGTCGGACCGGAAATGATGAAGGCCTTTGAAAGCCTGCTGCGCTCGCTGCCGCGCGACATCACGATGCTGATCATCGAGCACGACATGGACATCGCGCTGGCAATCGCCGACCGCGTGACTGTGCTCAACTATGGCGAAATCGTATTTGAAGGAACCCCAGACGAGACGCGGCAGAGCAGACTGGTCCACGAAATCTATCTGGGCGGCACCTGACCGCCATGCTCGAAATTGAAGACCTCCACACCGGCTACGGTGAGACCAAGGTGATCCACGGGCTGAGCCTCAAGGCCGTCAAAGGTCGCGTACTGGGGATTTTGGGGCGGAACGGTGTCGGCAAGACCACGATGCTGAAGGCCGTCATCGGCCTCCTTCCCGTCTTCGGCGGCAAGGTCCGGCTCGACGGCAAGGATATTTCCGGCGCTCGCACATTCGACATCGCGCGCAGCGGTGTCGGCTACGTGCCCGAGACTCGCGACATCTTCGCGTCGCTGACAGTGCGCGAGAATCTGGAGTTGGCTGCGCGAGTTTCACCGGGAAACGGGCACTGGTCTCTTGATCGCGTCCTAGCCTTCTTCCCCCAACTCGCGAACCGGCTGGGGAACGGCGGCAACGAGCTTTCGGGTGGCGAGCAGCAGATGATGGCGATAGCCCGCGCCCTCCTCATGAATCCGCGCCTGCTGATCCTCGACGAACCTACTGAGGGGCTTGCGCCGATCATCATTCGCCAGATTCGCGAGAAGCTGGCGGAACTGAAGGCGGGAGGGCTGACGATGGTGCTCGTGGAGCAGAATTTCGGTTTCGCCACCGCTCTCGCAGACGACGTCCACATAATGAGCCGCGGCAAGATCGTGTGGCACGGGACAGCCGAGGCGATCGTCGCCGATACGGCGGCCCAGAGGCAATGGCTTGGAGTGTGAGGCCCCTCTATCTTCGCTCGGCCGATTCGGATAGCGGCCCTGCCGCACGCGCCCAGGGTGCAAGCGGAAAAGTGGCAGCGTTGACCTGTGCGGAGGCACCCGACCTGCGCTTGCTTCAAACGAGAACTCCGCCTTTGATCCGTTCCGGATTTTGTAGGGTGTCAGGACTGGTTCCGAGACAACAAGCACCGCTGGCATCAATTGCAGCTGTACTCGGTTAAGATGCGCACCGTCGTTGGAGCAGTATCGGGCAGCGGCCGGCCGTCGAGATGCGTCTGCAGGAGCTCCACGCACGCGGCCACCTCGCGGTCGACATCGTGCCCGATGACGAAATCCATGCCCCCCGGATTCCAGCAGCATGCGGGGTTGGCATTGAGCTCGTGACCAATAAACACGACGTTCCCTTGTAGACCCATATCCTGCATTGCCCTGGCCACGCCGACATTGCCGGCAGCCACGTTGTAGATGCCCACCGGTGCACCTTGCTCCTCGATGTATTTGCGGACGTGCGTGCGGTCTTTGCGACCACCTCGGAAGGACGCTGGGCCAATCTCTACAACATCGGTTCGATCCTCCAGGTGATGGCAACGCTCGGGCTCATGGCTCTCGTCGTTTATCTGGTCATAGGGACCGGGGAAATCGACATATCGGTCGGCTCAACTTTCGGCATGGCCGCGCTCTCAGGTGGGAGCGCGCGTGTTCGGTATAGGTGTGATCGAGTCCCCGATTTGAACCTGCGTTGCCATGAGTTTGAGCAAAGCTGATCGCGGCATGCACTGGCGCCGAGTTGCTGGGTTAGCCACTTGTGACCCAAACCATTGGAATTGATAGGGACGGTGGTTAGCCACTTTGGCGCCCTAGGGTATTGATATTCTTGTTTGTAGCGAGTCCCCTAGGGAGTGCCAGCGATTCGGCGTTGTCTTCCCCACTCGCGATTCACCCCGCCAAGCCGTAGACTGGCCCGAAACAGCGCAACAAAAAAGGGGGGCTGGATGTCCAGGCATCCATATTTCGCCGTCGTGCTCCTCGTGGGCCTCGCACTTCATTTCACGGCTTCTGCATTTGCGCAGGGGCAGGTGGTCATCACCCAGTCGAACGCCCTTGCCGGCAACGTGACGCCGGGAGACCCGCCCGGCTTTCCCGCAGTACTTTCGCAGCCGGGCAGCTACATCCTTGGGAGCAATCTCTCGCCGGGCGCCGGGCTCGACGCCATCGTCACTTCGGCCCCTGACATCACGATCGACCTGAACGGATTTCGCCTGTCGGGCGGCCCGGCTGGGGGAACCAACAATGCGCGGATCGGCGTCTACGCGCTATCCGATCGGCTGACCGTGAAGAACGGAACGATCGGGGCGTTCAAGCAAGCAGGCATATGGGCCAACGGCCGGGGCTACCTCGTCGTGGAGAATGTCAGGATCGTGAACGGCTATCTCGGCATCTACAACGAGAACGGCGAATTCGCCCGCATCCAGAACAGCACGATCGCCACCAACCAGTTCACCGGCATTACCTGCGGCCGTTCCTGCCACGTCGAGGGAAGCGTGGTGTCGCGCAATGGCGGCCATGGCATTGTGATTGGCACTGGCACCGTCCTGGGAAACACCATCCTGAACAATACTCGTTTCGGAATCTCTTCCAACCTAGGTCTTGATGCCCGTGTGGCTTTTGGGAACAACACAATCATCGACAACAATGGCGGCAGCGCCCAAGTCATCTTGGATCTCTACCAACTCCATCCCAATGCTTGCTCTCCCTCGTCTCCATCATGCTAGAACAGGCAGCGGCGCGTCGATCGGCTGGCAGGCGCCCTTCACAACAATGTTCGGCTGACAATCGCTAGCAGGGACTTCCAGGAGCCTTCCCGCTTTTGCGGCGCCAGGTCGTTTCTATCGCGGCAATCTGCACATCCATTCGGCCCGCTCCGACGGCGCGCTTCCGCCCGAAGCGGTCGCCGCGCTCTATCGGGACGCGGCCCACCATTTCCTCGCGCTCATCGATTATTTTCAGCCGAAATACTGTTTTCGGTCACCGTCACGCGTGTTGTTTCAAAGCGATTCTTCGAGGTCGCCAGATTATCTGACGTTGTTTGTTTCTGTTCCTACAACCCGCAACGTGTGGCGCTGGACTTAACCCGCCTGCTACGCTGCCTCCAGCGCCGATCCTGGCGCTTTTTCTTCTTGGAGGTGGCGATGACGAAGATTGCTCTCGGGGTCGCGGCTCTCTTGATCGGATCAGTCGCAAGTGCGGGGCAGGCAGCCGACCGTGCCAACCAAGCCGTGGCTGCTCCACAGGCCTTTCCGAATCTTACTCTGATCTACGCAATGTCAGGAGTACGAGACAGCGGCAGCGCAGACAACACCGGTGTGGCAACCACGTTGCACTGTACGAACTTTACCAGTTCCACTCAGCAAATCAGGTTTGTCGTCAGGAACTTTAACGGCGCGGTCGTCGCCAATCTCACTTCCAATATTGGCGCCCTCGTAACTGTGACAAGATCTACGCATGGCACGGCCATGACGGAGGATCTCCCACACCTCGCGCCTGGCGTCCTGATCAACCAAGGGGCCATGACGATTGCGACAACCGCGGCGAATTTCACGTGCACGGCGCAGACCGTCGACGCGGCTTCGGGCCTCCCACTCGACGACCTGCATCTGACGCGGTTCGCCTCGTGGCCGGGCAGCCAGGAATAGCCGGCAAAGGCGCCTCGCGAAGGCACCGGCCGCCCGCGAGGCGCTCAAGTTCTGATCCGCATCCCTAAGCCGCCCGCGGCGACGGAGTGCGGCCTTTAGAAGCGGCGTCGGCCAACTCGTCAAAGAGCGCCTTTCGCGGTAGCATTCGCGGCTGACGAACGTCCATGGTGCTCGTATGATTCTTCCCGCCTTCGCGGCCCCGGGCCGCTTCTATCGCGGCAACCTGCACACCCATTCCACCCGCTCGGACGGCGCGCTTCCGCCCGAGGCGGTCGCCGCGCACTACCGCGACGCGGGCTACGATTTCCTGGCGCTGACCGATCATTTCCAGCCGCGCTACGGCTTTCCGATCACCGACACGCGGCCCTACCGCACCAACCGCTTCACCACGCTGTTTGGCGCCGAGCTGCACGCGCCGGCCAATTCCCACGGCGACGAGTGGCACATCCTCTCGGTCGGCCTGCCGGAGGATTTTGCGCCGACCGGCAAGAGCGAGACTGGCGTCGCGCTCGCCGACCGCGCAGTCGCGGTCGGCGCTTTCGTGGCGATCGCGCATCCGCAATGGTCGAGCCTCTCGATCGAGGACGGCCGCGCGCTGCCGATGGCGCACGCAGTCGAGATCTACAACAACGGCTGTGAGCTCGAATGCGGCCGCGGCAACGGGGCCATCCTGCTCGACGCGCTGCTGAATGAAGGCCGCGACGTGATGGCGGTCGCTACCGACGACGCGCATTTCAAGTTTGGCGACGCCTGCGGCGGCTGGGTCATGGTGAAGGCCGAGGCGAACGAGCCGGAGGCGCTGCTTTCGGCTCTCAAGGAAGGAGAGTTCTATTCGAGCCAGGGACCGCTCATCCACGCCGCCGAGATAGCGGGCGGCGCGCTCCAAATCGAGTGTTCGCCAGTCGTCGCCATGGCCGCGGTCGGGCGCAGCTGCCGCTCGGTGCACATCCACGGCAGACAGCTCACGCGCGGCGAGATCGCGCTGACCCGCTTCGCCGGCGATTGGTTCCGCTTTGTCGTGACCGACGTGGCCGGCAAGTCGGCCTGGAGCAACCCGGTGCGCGTGCCGCCCAGTAACGGCTGACGCATCCACGCCCTTCACCGCTCTGTGCGGGCCTGGGTGTTTCCGCCCGGCAATTGACGGCATAAGATGATTCGGATTTCGCATGCGGAGATGCCACAATGCGGATTCTTGACGCGTTTCTCGCCGGACTTGCTTGGCTCGCGCTCGCTGCCCCAGCCGCCGCCCAGGAGACCGACGTCGATCTCGAGTTGGTGCTCGCCGTCGACGTATCGCGCTCCATGGATCCGGACGAGCAGGCGCTGCAGAAGGAAGGCTACCTTGCCGCGCTGCAGCACCGGGAGGTGATCGCGGCGATTCGCGCCGGCTTCCTCGGCCGAGTCGCCGTCACTTACGTGGAATGGGCAGGGCCCGGCCTGCAGGAGATCATCGCTCCCTGGACCGTGGTCGACGGCGCAGACTCGGCGAGAGTGCTCGCCGACGGTATCGCCGCGCAGCCGGTCTCCTTTCTGCGCGCCACGTCCATATCGAGCGCACTCGTCTTTGCCGCGGGGCTCTTCGACGGCAACGGCTACCGCAGCCCCCGCCAGGTCATCGATGTCTCCGGCGACGGCCCCAACAATATGGGTCCGCCGGTGCTTGAAGCGCGCGAGATTGCGCTCCGCCGCGGCATCACCATCAACGGCCTGCCGATCATGATCAACGCCAGCTATTTCAGCGGCTATTCGATCCCCAACCTCGACGTCTACTACGAGGACTGCGTCATCGGCGGCCCGGGCGCCTTCATCATCACCGTTTCCAGTATGGAGCGCTTCGCCGAGGCGGTGCGCCGGAAGCTGGTGCTGGAGATCGCCGGCGCGCCGGCTAGAATCGTTCCCGTGCAGTTCGCCGAGCGCGAGCGGCGCATCGACTGCCTGATCGGGGAAAAGCTGCGCCGGCGGTGGATGGACCCGTAGGTCCACCCGATGAAGAGCGAGGTCTACTCCGCGGCCTGATTGCCGCCGCCGGCGCGCTTCAGCGCCCGGATCTCGGCAAGCGCCTCGAAGAACTGCGTCTCGGCCTGTTCGGTGACTTCGGGCTCGTCCTTGGGAGCGTCGTTTCCGTTTGCCGACGGCGCCGACGTCATGCGGAGCGCAACAAGCTCGCCGATATTGGTGACGCCGGGCGCCGTCGCCTCCGGCATGCGAGGCAGCTGCGCGACCACCGCCACTTTCTCGGCGTCTTCCTCGGCGTGCTTCGCCTCTCCGGCGATCCGCTGGAGGTCGCGCGCCGCCTCGGCGACAACCGCTGCCGAGCGCTCGGGCGATTCGACCGGGACCGGACGCGGCCGCGTCGGCAGCGGCACGACGCTTCCGCCCACTTCCACCCTCGGAGCCGCTTCCGCCACGGTGGCGACGGCCGGCTCAGCCTCTTCCACGGCCTCCTCTTCCACACGACCCGCCAGCCCGACGACGGCGCGCGGAAGCTTCGGCTGCTCCAGCTCGAACGGCAGCGGTGCTCCCGGCTCCTCGCCGAGACGCGCGCGAAGCGCGTTGTTCTCGGCCCGGAGCGCCGTCAGCGCGACGCGCCTCTGGTCGGCAAGGATGCTCGCTTCGTCGAGGGCCTCTTCCGCGGCGGCCCGCCGCTTCGTCTCCGTTTTCAGCTGATGCTGCACCGCCCGGAGCGCAGAACCGGCTTCGGCGTGGCGGCGCTCCAGGTCCTGGATCGATTCGCGCTCGCCCATCAGCCGTGTTTCGGCCTCGACGAAATCCTCCCGATGCGCCGCGAGCTCGGCCCGCGCGCTCATCAGGTCGCGCTCCTTCAGGTCCGCCTCCAGCCGGTAGGCGGTCGCCATGTCGAGGACGCGGCTCACCTCGCGCTCAAGCCGGTGCATCTGCACCGCATGGCGCGCGCGCAGCTCGTCGCGTTCGGCGTCGAATTCGGCCCGCCGCGTCGCGACCCCGGCGAGCAGCCGCCGCTCGGTGAGGCGCTTTGCGCGGCGTACAAGGGCCACCGAGAAAGCGAGCCATACCAGCCCGCTCACGAAGACCCCGAGGGCAAACATCATCGCCGACTGGATCATTGACGGCTCACCTTACGCGACCCTCCGGCGAGGCAATATAAAGGCGAAAGCCGGGCAGGAACAGCAGCGCCGGGAGCGCCCCCACCGATTCATTCGCGGCTGAGCGCAGATCGGCCGCATGTGTGACGATTAGGGCACGCCGCAGCGTGCATCAGAACGGGTTCCAGGTGGGGCGGTCGGTGAACTTCAAGTAGCCGACGTTGATGCCGAGCCGGGCGCCGATGCCGCTCCGAATGGGGACGATGGTGACGGTCCGGTCGGGGATCTCGGTGTTGGCGAGCACCGTCATGCCGAGCCCGCCCACCAAATAGGCAGAACCGTTCACCCCGGCGTAGCGACGGTAGATCGCCAGCGAATTCGGCACGTTGTAGACGAGCATCATGGTGCGGTTGCCGTCGCCGCCGATGTCCCAGCCGATCGACGGTCCCTGCCAGTAGACCTGACGCGGGCCCTCGAGCTTGGTGTAGAGCACGCCGTCGCCATAGCGGAGGCCGCCGATGATGGCCCCGGAGCCCTCCTGGCCGATGATGTAGCCGTTCGGCAGTCCGTAGCTCGCCACCGCGCGCTCCACGAGCGTGGCGAGGCCGCCGGAGATGGTGCCGAAGAACTGATGTCCGGCAGCGACGATCTCCTCGGCCGTGTAGGTGTCGCGGTTCGCCTGCCCATGCGCCGGCGCGGCGAGGAGCGTTGCCGTAAGGAAAAGAGCGGCGAGAGCGGAGAGAAAAGCGCGGAAAGCGGGCATGGGTCGTCCCTCGGGCGCTGGGGGAGCCGCGGATGGCGGACGTGTCGGGGCTACAGTTCGCGCCGGAGGGTAAACGTAGCGTTAAGGCGGGGAAAGCTATTCCCTTGCTTGGCAGCCCCGGGGCGCGCCTGTAAGCCCGTCTCAAGGCCTGCGGAGATTCGCCATTCCGCCGAACGGGGCGCACGCGCCATGACCGAATACAAGATCGAGCCGCTGGAGCTTGCCGCGCTCGTCGCGAGCCGCGTCTGCCACGACATCATTTCGCCGGTCGGCGCGATCGTGAACGGGCTCGAAGTGCTGGAGGAGGAGAAGGACGAGTCGATGCGCGAATTTGCGCAGGACCTCGTGCAAAAGAGCGCGCGCCAGGCCTCCGCCAAACTGCAGTTCTCGCGGCTCGCATTTGGCGCATCGGGCGGGGCGGGGGCCGAGCTCGACATGGTCGATGCTGGGCGCGTTGCCGCGGCCTTGATGGAGCGGGAGAAGGCCGAGCTCGACTGGCAGGTGAAGGCGCCGATGCTGCCGAAGGCCGAGGCCAAGCTCCTTCTCAATCTTCTCGTCATTGCGCTGAACTCCGTCGCGCGCGGCGGCTCGATCCGGGTGACCGCGGAGCGCGAGGACGGCGAGACGGTGATGCGCGTGGTCGCCGAGGGCGACCGGGCCAAGCTTCCGGCCGGCGTGAAAGAGGTGATTTCAGAGGGCGCCGTCCCCAATCCCCTCGACGCGCACGCCGTGCAGCCGCTCTACGCGGCGCTCCTCGCCAAGGAGGCGAAGATGGGCGTGACCGCGACGCAGGAGGAGAACCGCGTCGTCCTCGGCGCGCGCAAGGTGGGCTGATCTCCGGCTTCCGCCTCTCAGAATCTTGCCGATACACTAACGCCGGCGGTTCAAACTGCGCCGTCGGCCGCGCCTAAGTCTTAAGCACGCTCCTTGACCGGGAATAAACCCGGTTCCGCTAAAACTTCGCTCAAGATTGACCGGAGAACCCGGCAGCGAGTTCAGGCGTGAAACGGGGGGTGTAGACCCATGAAGCATTGTCTTATCGTCGACGACTCCAGCTCGATCCGGAAGGTCGCGCGGCGAATCCTGGAAGAAGTGAATGTGCGCGCGAGCGAGGCGGAGACCCGCGCCGACGCGCTCGAACAGTGCAGCGGCGAGATGCCCGATTGCGTGCTCGTCGACTGGATGATGCCCGACGGCGACGTCATGAAGTTCCTGACGAAGCTCCGAGCCATGCCGGGCGCCGACAAGACCAAGGTCATCTATCTCACCTCCGAGAACGACGAGGTGAACGTCGCCCGCGCGATGCGCACCGGCGCCGACGCCCACATGATGAAGCCGTTCGACCGCGAGGCTTTTTTGAGGCCGTTCGTCGAGACAGGCATCGTCTAAGAACGCGCTCGAAACGAGCCACAATGCAAAGGCCGGCCTCGAAGGGCCGGCCTTTCACATTTGCGAGCGCCTGACCCTCACCGCCTACTCTTTATGGTCGCATCTTTATGCAATCTGCAGTAGGATGTGGCAAATCCTGGAGGTGATGGTGATGTGGCGGTCATTCCGCGCAGCCTTGGTCGCGACAGCGATCGTGCTGCCTGGCACTTGCATTGCGCAGACGAATCCGAATCCCGCGCTGAACACGCCGGACGAGCTTTCCTGGCAATTGTTCATCGAAGTGAACACGAGCGCGCCCGGGCTTAACAACGCGACCTTCGAAACCTGGGCCAGCGACACCGACACCTTCACCGCCAATCCGCAGTTTCCGACTGTGGCGACGCCACTGGCGCTGCATGCTCCGATCGTGCCGTCGCTTGGACTTGCCGCTCTGCAGGAAAGCGGTACGTTGCTGCCGGCGGTTCCCCCGATCCCCGGCGTCGGGGAGGAAACGCGCCGCAATCAGGTAGCCTTCGACTTCATCGTTAACAGCAACCTCCATACGAAGTCCGGGCTGAAGGCGGCATTCGGGGAGATGCTTTCCTTTCCGATCGATTCCATCGAAGTGAAAGCGAACTGGCTTCCGGCGGACCGCATTCCGAGGTTCACGCTCAACCGCGTCCAACTCGCCGACGTGCCGACTTACTTCCACGTCAACACCGGCAGCGACGGAAAGAGCTACGCCCTGCTGTCGATGCATATCATCAGCAAGCTTGTCCCGAATTGGACATGGGCCACATTCGAGAACACCTACAATCCTGGCCGCTGCGACATCCTCGGCTGCCGCGATTCGTTCGGAGCGGTGTCGCCGGTCGTGCAGCCCAACGCGACGCAGAACCAAGGCTATCCGGATTGCGACAAGACTCCCGCGCTCACCGCTTTGTTGAAGGCAGCGAGCATCGACCGTGCTTTCGTCAACTACTGCCTCAAGGGTTCGCAGACGGACTTCACCGACAATACGGGACTGGATATTCGCCTCGGCAACTCGGTGACGGAGAGCGGCTTCGTCAATCAATCCTCGTGCATGACCTGCCACGGCCGGGCAGGGTTCGATGCAAACGGCGACGCCACGAGCAGCGCCGGTTTCGACACGAACGGCGCTCCCCTCGGTCCCATCCAACCCACCTGGTTTTGGAGCTTCAGCGGCACTCCGCCGATCTACCAAGGAATGCCCGGCCTGACGCGGATCGGCACCTCGGCCGATTTTGTTTGGTCGATTCCGTTCTGCGCCATCGACGATTCGGTCAGCCCGCCCGCAAAGTCTCCCTGCGCCGGGAAGTAGGTGCCCGGTCCGCGTTCCCGACGGGTCAGGGTAGCCGGCAGCTACCGGGCCGAGCCTGAGGGGAACCTCGTAGGCGGGGCAGATCCTCGTCGCGGGATCGAGGTTACTCTGCACCTGAAGAGCCCAGCCGAGCGGTGTCGCCGCTCGGGCGACGCGGCCAATCTTTCCGAGCTGAGGCGGCCGATCACGCGCGCTGCCATCGAGCGGGAGCGCATGGCGGAGTTCGCGCCGGCCGTCGCCTTCGTCCGCCGGTTCGCGGCCGAGCATGCTCTGTCGGTCCACAAAGTGGACTGCACCCGGCGATCGGTCGCGCTGACGGGGATGGTGGACAAGGTCGCCGCCGCCTTCGGAACGACCATCCGGTCATACGAGCACAAAGGGAAGCATTTCCTTGGCCGTTCGGGCGCGCTGACCGTGCCCGGCGACCTCGCGCCGTGGACGCGAGCCGTTCTCGGCCTTGACCAGCGGTTGCTCGGATGCCTGATGGCACAATCCGGAAGCTCGGGAAGCGCCGGACTTTGGCCGACCGAGCTTGCGGCCCTCTACGGCGTCCCACTCGACACCGACGCGGCCGGACAGTGCGTCGGCATCGTCGCTCTCGGCGGTGGCTACCAAGAGGGCGACTTCGCGGCTGCTGCTGCCGGCATGGGGCGATCAATGCCGGAGGTTGTCGAGCGATCGGTCGGCGGAGCCGTCCACCAATGGGAGGGTGGTTCTCCCGCGGACGAGGAACTTGCCCTCGATCTTCAGGTGCTTGCCGGCCTCGTGCCCGGCGCACGGATCGTCATCTATTTTGCTGGGAACCATATCGAGAACGTCGCAGCGGCAATTCAGGAGGCGGTGTTCGATAACATCAACTCGCCGAAGGTGCTGACCTTCAGCTGGGGCAGCGCCGAGAAATTCTGGCACGCAGATATTCGCCAAGCCACGGAGGCGGCGCTCGCCGATGCCGTCAGACTAGGTGTGACCGTCGTCGTCGCCGCGGGCGACTTGCTGGCGACGGGAGGGCTTCTCGACGGCAGAGCGCACGTCTTCTACCCGGCTTCCAGTCCGTATGTGCTTGCCTGCGGCGGGACCCGGCCCTCGATCAGCACAAGCGGTCTTGAGTCGGAGGAGGTGTGGAACGACGGTGGAACCGGAACTGGCGGCGGCATAAGCGAAATATTCCCGGTGCCGAGCTTTCAATCGAATGTGGTGCTGCCCGCTTCCGCCAACGGCGGCGGCCGCGGGCGCGGAGTCCCGGACGTCGCCGCCGCAGCAGCCGGAAACCCAGGCTATCGCGTCGTGCTGGGCGGCCGAGAAATCGTGAAGGACGGAACGAGCGCGGTCGCACCGCTCTGGGCTGGGTTGATCGCTCTTGCCAACGCGAGGCGCGGCACGCCGGTCGGGTTCGTCAATCCGCAGCTTTATGCCGATCCGACGCTCTTCCGGCCGGTCGTTGCCGGCAACAATCGCGTCAATGGCGTTGGCTATGATGCGGGTCTCGGCTGGAACGCCTGTACCGGTCTCGGCACGCCTAAGGGCGCTGAGGTTCTTGCGGCGCTGGCGGCAATTCCGATGGTGTGAACTCGCGCTCTGCGCCGCGTGAAAAACTTCACGCGCTCTCGCGGAACTCCTCTTCCTCCGGCTCGCGCAGCACGTAGCCGCGGCCCCACACCGTCTCGATGTAGTTCTTGCCGTCGGTGGCGGCGGCGAGCTTTTTCCTGAGCTTGCAGATGAAAACGTCGATGATCTTCAGCTCCGGCTCGTCCATGCCGCCGTAGAGGTGGTTCAAAAACATTTCTTTGGTGAGCGTGGTGCCCTTGCGGAGCGAGAGCAGCTCCAGCATCTGGTATTCCTTGCCGGTCAGGTGCACGCGGGCGCCGTTCACCTCCACCGTCTTGGTGTCGAGGTTGACGCGGAGATCGCCGGTCTGAATGATCGACTGGGCGTGGCCTTTGGAGCGGCGCACGATGGCGTTGATGCGGGCGACCAGCTCGTCCTTGTGGAAGGGCTTGGTCATGTAGTCGTCGGCGCCGAAGCCGAGCCCGCGCACCTTGTCCTCGATGCCGCCTAGACCGGAAAGAATCAGGATCGGGGTTTTCACCTTGGCCACGCGCAGCGTCTTCAAGACGTCATACCCGCTCATGTCCGGGAGGTTCAGGTCGAGGAGGATGATGTCGTAGTCGTAGAGCTTGCCGAGATCGACTCCCTCTTCGCCGAGATCGGTGATGTAGACGTTGAAGTTTTCCGACTTCAACATCAGTTCGATCGATTGCGCTGTGGCGCTGTCGTCTTCGATCAGAAGGACCCGCATCCCAATCCCCTTCTCAGCCCCCTGTCGCCGGCATCCTTCGTAGTTTTGGACGCGGTCGCAGGGAGCCAGATCAAATCCGACGCACAGGCTAGCTTGGAATGGTTAACAGATTCTGTTTCGGGACGGCAAGCGCGTCCTCTGAGCTTTTTTCCGTAGCATCTTGAATCCATTCTCGAATCCCGAGCCAGCCCTGTCGGAACATCTTTCAACTTCTCTGGCTAAGGACCGCTCGGCCCGAACCCCTGTCCCCGGGCCTCGCCTGATGGCGCCCGGACGCTGCGGTTTACTCAGCCTTAAATCATCTGCTGCATGATTAATGTGACCCGTAAACGAAACGTTACCGTCTGCCGGCCTCAAGCCGGAGGGTCGGGCAGGGACGCGAAATAAGGCAGGCGGACGACCTCGGGACTGGGGGAGTATTGCGTAATGAAGTCACGAGATTCGACGGTCCGTATGATGCGCTTCCAAGCGGAGGAGCGGCGGCGTCAGGTCGGCCAGATCGAGACGATGATCGAGGAGTTCACCCGTATGGTGGGCGACCTTGACATCGAGATCGCGGCCGAGCACCGGCGCACCGGCATCGAGGATGAGCGCCACTTCGCCTACTCCACCTTCGCCCGCGCCGCACGCCAGCGCCGCGCCAACCTGCAGGCCTCGATCGACGAGCTCAGCCAGCAGCTGGACGTGGCCAAGGGCGCGCTCGACCTCGCGGAAGGGGAACTCGAGCGGGAAGAAGAGAAGCTCGAGCGTGAAACTGCGCAGGAATCCGGCCGCCACGCTGACCGGGCGGCGAGTTGAGCCTCATTTGAGCGCGTGGGCGGCGAGCCGTTCGTAGATCGGCAGCGCCTGTTCCAGGAGCCGCTTGAGATGCGGCTCCTCAAGCTTCGGCATCGACCGCGCAGGGCCGAAGCCGGTCGAGCGGTAGACCGTGTCGTACCAATGCGGGCCCCACACCCCGTCCGTCTCACGCGGGCCCGGAGGCCAGCTCAGCATCGCCTCGCTGAAAGAGATCTTGAGCGCCGCGCATAGCGCCGCGAGCACGCGGCGCGGGTCCGCCAAGAGTGCGTCGGCATCCACCACAGGGGGCCCCTCGCCAGCGATTGCGGCCGCCGCGTCGAAGAGCTCGGCCTGCTCCAGAAACCCGATGTCCGAAAACGTCACCTGTTCCCGCTTGGCGGCGTAAGACGCGAGGACGCGGGCCGGATGGCGGATCAGGAAGGCGTGGCGACAGGCGCGCATCCAATCGCGGCCGATGCCGGGCAACATATGATGCGTCATGTGCTTTTGGTACCACAGTTGTGCCCTGCCAGGCACAGCGCCTGAGAGCGCCGCCGCGACCTCGCGCCAGTCATTGGGCTGGCTTCTCAGCACCTCTTCCCGCATCGGATGGGCGGCGCCGGAGCCTTTCAGGTAGACCGCGTAGAACGGCTCGTCCGTAACGGCGCAATCGGGGCGGTTGCCGAACGAGCGCATCAGCGCGGTCGAGAGGTTGCGCGGGCCGGACCACATGGCGATCCGCACGGGCGCGATGTTTTCGTTCGCCGCCGCTTCAACCATCGGCAATCAGGTCGGCCCAGCCGGGATTCTGGGCGAATTGCCGGCGAGCGAACGAGCAGGCGGGCACGACCTTCTTCTTTCCGGCGCGAAAATCCTCGACCGACTTCTTCACCAGCGCCGCGGCGATCCCGCGGCCGCGATGTTTTGGCGGCGTGTAGGTGTGAAGGATGATGACGACGCCGGGCCGGCCCTCGACGTAGGTCATTTCCGCCTCCGACCCGTCAGGAAGCGCCGTCACGTAGCGGCCGCGGCCGCCGTCGGTTTCCAGGCGGATCTTAGAGGCGAGCGCGCTCATGCGGCGCTGACGATCGGCGTGAGCGAGCGCGCGGCAAGCGCCTTGTGGAGCACGCTGAGCCGCTGGGTGAGCGGGCCGGGGAGGGGGCGGCCGTCCCCGATCGCTCGACCGTCGACCACCCTGACCGGCACCGTGCCGGCGAACGTGCCGGTGACGAAGGCTTCGTCGGCGCCGTACACGTCGGTGAGCGAAAAGCGCTTCTCCAACGCCGTCACGCCCGCCTCGCGCGCGACCTTCAGAATGTTGCCGCGGGTGATGCCGCCCAGGCAGTAGTCGGGCGGCGAGGTCCACAGCTCGCCGCGTCTGACGATGAAGAAGTGCGTCGAGTTGCAGGTGGCGACGAAGCCCGCCGGGTCGAGCATCAGCGCCTCGTCGGCGCCCGCCTTCGCAGCCTGGATGCAGGCGAGGATGCAGTTCAGCTTCGAATGCGAGTTGAGTTTTTGGTCCTGCTCGGCCGGGCCGGTGCGGCGGACGTGCACGGTGAAGAGGCTGAGCCCCCCGGTCTGCAGCGCGGGGTTCGGCAGCTTGTATTCGGGTATGATAACGATCGTGGCTGGGCCGATCGTCATGCGCGGGTCCTGGTAGGGCGTGCGCTTCACGCCGCGCGTCACCATCAGGCGGATATGGACGCCGTCGCGCATCTTGTTTGCGTCCAGGCACGCGAACAGCCGTTGCGTCAGCTCGGCGCGGGTGGGCCCGACATCCATGTCGATCGCCTTCGCGCCTTCGTAGAGCCGGTCGAGGTGTTCTCCGAGGAAGGCGATGCCGCCGTCGATGAGCCTCAGCCCCTCCCACACGCCGTCGCCGAGCACGAAGCCGGAATCGAACACCGAGACGACGGCCTTTTCGCGAGGCAGGAGCGCGCCGTTCACCGAGATCAGAATCGCCGCGTTACGCGGATCGTCAGAGAAATCGTGCGTTCCGGTCGTCATCCGTCCCCCGGCTCGAGCCCGTGAAGGCTTACTCGGCCTGAAATGTCGGGGAAAGGGGCGGCGGTCGCCGTCAGGCGAGGGTCGGCACGAGGCGTTCTACGCCGCGTCCCGAAATGTCGGGATGCGCTCGACTGCCTCCCGCAACCTCTCCGATGCATGCCACAAGTCGTATGCTTGCTGCATCCTCAGCCACAGGCCGGGGCCGTTGCCGCAGAACTTCCCGAGCCGCACCGCCATCTCCGGGGTCACCGACGTGCGCTCCGACAAGACGCGGTGAAGCGTCTGCCGCGTCACGCCGAGGTGCGCCGCCGCTTCGGTCACCGGCATCCGGAGCGCCGGGAGGACCGTCTCGCGAAGCACGGCGCCGGGATGGGTTGGCGCCCGCTCAGGACGCCCCGCAGCGAATTCTCTGCTCATCCTCTCACCTCTCCGTCAGTGGTAGTTCTCCAGGTCTACCCGCCACGCGTCCCCATCGTCGAATCCAAACGTGATGCATATCGGTCCGTTGACGTGGATCGTGTAGCGTTTCGGCCGGGCTCCCTTCAGCGCGTGGAAACTGTAGCCGGGAATGTCCACGTCCTCCGGGCGTCCGGCCGCGTCGAGCGCATCGAGCCTCTCGCGTATCCGGGCGTGCAGGCGAGAATCGATCTTGCTGGACCGGCCGGTTTGCCAGAGGTCGCGCAAAGGCTTGTGCCTGAACGACCCAATCACGGTTCTAAGTAACGCGTCGTGTTACACCCGTCAACCGTTCCGCGACAATGCCTCGGTTGCGCAGCGCGTTTACGCGCTGGGGGACTACGAAGTACGAACGGGATCGCGCCCGAGCCAAAGCCGCGGGAGCCGCGCGGATCGCGCGGTCGGGCTAGTTCCGATATTTTTGAATTTTCGTCGTGCGCAGGCCGGCAAGGCCATGCTGGTCGATCGACATTTGCCAGGAGAGGAACTCCTCGACCGTCAGCGTATAGCGCTCGCACGCCTCCTCCAGGCTGAGGAGGCCGCCGCGCACCGCTGCCACCACCTCCGCCTTGCGGCGGATCACCCAGCGCTTCGTGTTCGTCGATGGAAGATCGGCGATCGTAAGCGGGCTGCCGTCGGGCCCGATCACGTACTTCACGCGGGGGCGAATGTGTTCAGCCATTGCCATGACTCTTTACGCACAACAGGTCACGGTCTGAGCTTCTACGGCCTTCCCCTTAAAAATCGCCTAAGTCAGAGCTTTGAATTCCCTTAACTTTTAGCAACGGGCCTTGCCGGAGGCGGACCCTCAGCTATATTCGCGGCCTTCGGAGCAAGCCGCATGCTGGACATCGATCTCGGCCTTCCCGGCCCGCGCGAGAAGACGCGCGTGCTCGTCGCCATGTCCGGCGGCGTCGACTCTTCCGTGGTCGCGGGGCTGGTCAGCCGCGCCGGTTACGACGCGGTCGGCGTGACGCTCCAGCTCTATGACCACGGCGCGGCGACCCACCGGAAGGGCGCCTGCTGCGCCGGGCAGGACATCCACGACGCCCGCCAGGTTGCGGCTAGCCTCGGCATCCCCCACTACGTGCTCGACTACGAGGAGCGTTTCCGCGACGCGGTGATCGAGCCCTTCGCCGAGAGCTACGCGCACGGCGAAACGCCGATCCCCTGCGTCGCCTGCAACCAGACCGTCAAGTTCGCCGATCTCCTGAAGACGGCGCGAGAACTCGGCGCCACGGCGATGGCGACCGGCCACTACGTCCGCTCGCGCGACGTGGGCGGGCGGCGCGCCATGTTCCGCCCGCTCGATCTCGAGCGCGACCAGAGCTACTTCCTCTTCGCCACCACGCCGGAGCAGCTGGAATTCCTGCGCTTCCCGCTCGGCGACCTCACCAAGGACGAGACGCGCGGCATCGCGCGCGAGCTGGGGCTCGCCGTCGCCGACAAGCACGACAGCCAGGACATTTGCTTCGTGCCGCAGGGCCGCTACACCGAGGTCGTGGAGAAGCTGAAGCCGGAGGCGGTGAAGCCCGGCGACATCGTGCATGTCGACGGGAGCGTCCTCGGCCGCCACGACGGCGTCATCCGCTACACGGTCGGCCAGCGGCGCGGGCTCGGGATCGCGGCGGGCGAGCCGCTTTTCGTCGTCAGGCTCGACGCGGCGAATGCGCGGGTGATCGTCGGACCGCGCGAGGCGCTCGCCACGCGCCTGATCCCGCTCCGCGACTTCAACTGGCTCGGCGACGGCGAATTCTCGGAGGAGGCGGCCGACGGCCTACCGGTGCATGCCCGCGTTCGCTCCACGCGCCCGCCCGCAGCCGCCACGCTCATGCTCCGCGCGGGACAGCCGGTCGTGGAGCTTGCTGGCGACGAGATGGGCGTCGCGCCGGGGCAGGCCTGCGTGCTCTACGATGAGGGAGGCGCGGAGGCACGCATCCTGGGCGGCGGGGTGATCGCAGCGACGCTAGGCGCCGCGGTGCATGCCGAGGCGGCTTAGCCATATCGCGGCTAATCAGTTGCGGGGCGCTCTCTCCGCCACCAAGTTCATTCCCTGGAACCTAACAAACATGCCGGAAGTTCAGCCGGCAGGGGATTTTTGGACAAACGGAGGCGACATGGCGAGCGAAACTGCCGGCGGAAGCGCCGGAAAGCAGTCGTCGCGAAGCACGAGCGGCTCGGAGACCGCCCGCAACGTGGACGAACTGCAGGCGCAGATCGAAACGGTGAAGGACGACCTGGCGGCGATCGCCGCGACGCTGGCTGATCTCGTGAAGTCCGGCGTCCGCGAGGGTCGCACAAAGGTCGAGCGCAAGGCCGACGAATACCGTCGGAAGGGAACAGCCGAGGCCGAAGCCGCGCTCGAAGGCGCGCGCGCCTACGGCGACGCGCTGGAGGATAAGATCGTCCAGAACCCGTTCGCCGCCGTTCTCGTGGCGCTTGGCCTCGGCTTTCTGGTCGGGCTGATGTCGCGCCGATAGGCGCCGCATGCTGAAGCTCGCGAGCACAGTGGGGCTCGCCCTCGCCGTCGCCAGTCTCAAGCGACGCATCCGCAACTTGGCCGTCCGAGGCATCCTCGGAGCGGTCGGCGTTGTCGTGCTCGTCATCGCGCTTTGCTTTTTCCTGGTGGCGGCGCATCTCTTCCTGTCGGATGTCCTCAATCCGACCGCGTCCGCCGCCATCATCGGCGGCGCGCTCCTGGCGATTGGATTGCTCCTTCTCTTCCTTGCCTCGCGTCCCATGCGCGAGCAGGCGAGGGCGGTCGAGAACCCCGTCGAACAGCTCTCCGAGACTTTCGGCGCGAGCGCGTCCCGCCTCGGCGACGCGCTTGGCGCCGGGTCGCCATTGAAGAGCCCCGTGCTCCAGGCGGCGGGCTTGGCGCTGCTGATCGGCTTCCTGCTCGGCCGGCGCGGCAAGCGCCGTGACGAGGATTAGCCGCCGGCGGTCAGAAGAGTGGGCTGATCAGCGGCCGGCCCTCGAAATGCGCCGCGAGATTGTCGAGCATGCGGTCGGCCATCGCCCGGCGTGTCTCCACCGTCGCGCTTCCCTGGTGCGGCTGCAGTACCACGTTCTCCATCCGGGTGAGCGCCTCAGGGATGTTCGGCTCGTTGGCGAAGACGTCCAGCCCGGCGCTCCCGAGCCGGCCCTCCTGAAGGGCCGCGACGAGCGCCGGCTCGTCCACCACCGAGCCGCGCGCCACGTTGACCAGGATGCCCTCCGGACCGAGCGCGTCCATGACGCGGCGGTCGATCAGGTTCTTCGTCGCCGCGCCGCCCGGCGTGATGACGATGAGCGCGTCGCTGTCGCGCGCGAGCTCCACGAGGTCGGGATAGAAGCGGTAGGGCGCGTCGGGTCGCTCGTGCCGGGCGTAGTACGCGATCGTGCAATGAAAGACGGCGAGCTTCTCGGCGATGGCGCGCCCGATCCGCCCGAGCCCGACGATGCCGACTTGGCGGCCGGCGATGCTGCGGGTGAGCGGCGGGTCGCCCTCGCGCGTCCAGCGGCCCTCACGTGCATAACGGTCGTAGGCGACAAAATTGCGGATCGTGGTCAGCAATAGCAGAACGGCCGTGTTCGCGACCTCGTCGTTCAGCACGTCCGGCGTGTTGCAGACCGGCACACCGCGTTTCCTGGCGTGTTCCACGTCGATGCCGTCGGTGCCGACGCCGAACGAGCTGATGATCTCGAGGTTGGGGCAGGCGTCGATCAGCGCCGCCGGCGCGCGGCCGCCCGTCGCGATGCCGCGGATGCGCGGGCCGACCTCGCGCAGGAACGCCGCCTCGTCCGCCGCCGCGGAGAGCTTGTGCAGCGTATAGCGCTTCTCAAGCGTCTCCATGATGTACGGCATCAATCTGCCGACGGCGAGCACGTCCGGCTTCATGGTCGCTCCCTCAGAACTGTCGCGCCCTTCCTGCTTGTCGGGGACGAACGGGTCAAGCCGGCAGCCGGGTGGATTCACTCGCCATTGTGAGCCGCGGGGCGCTACAGCCGGGAGCGGACCGGCGGCCGTTCAATGCGCCATCAGGAGCGGCAGCGTCATGTCACGGAGGATGCGCGTGGTGGCGCCGCCGAACACGGTCTCGCGCAGGCGCGAATGGCCGTAGCAACCGAGCGCGAGCAGATCGGCTCCGAAATCGCCGGCAGCCTTCAGGATCTCTTCCGGCACGGAGCGCCCTTCGCTCCGTGCCAGAGACATCGTCTCGGGCCTAACGCCGTGCCGCGTCAGCGCAGCGGCCATGGCGGCGAGCGTGGCCTCGCCGCGCACGCTGTCAACGGAAAGGAGCTTCAGCTCTGCGCCGGGCTGAAGCAGCGAGAGGCAATCGAAGGCGGCGCGCGAAGCCTCGCGCGATCCATTCCACGCGACGAGCACGCGCTTCCCAATCGGGGTGAGCTCGCCTCTCGTAGGCACGATCAGTACCGGCCGGCCGGTGCCGAGCGCGAGCTCATCCGGGCTGTAGCCGGCCGCCGCCGGGATGTTGTCGTCGTACTGCGAGGCGACCACGAGGTCGGCAGTGTTGCAGGCCGTCGATGCCGAGCGCATGGTCGGCTCGTCGCCGGTGTCGGCGCGGCGCCATTCATGCGCGATTCCGGCGGCGCCGGCGCGCTTCAGGAACGTCGCCTCCACGCCACGCGCATCCTCCTGAAACGCCTCCTGCTGCGCCACGATGAATTCGGTGCTCATGGAGACGGTGGCGTCCGCATAGACGACGACGGCGGGGAGGACGTGCACGCCGACGAGCATGGCCTGGTGCGTCTCGGCGAGCGGAATCGCGGCGTCGAGCAGCCGCTCGGCAAGCGCGAGCGTCGGCAGGTGCACCGCGATGGTCTTGACGGCGGTTACGCTCATGGCTTCCCCGGGGTGCGGCCGGCGCGAGACGAAAACTATCCTAGCGCAGGCGCAGCGGCGGATAAACGTCAAGATCGAGGCTATCCCGCGACGCCGACTCCGTTAGCAGCGTTGGTTTTTTTGCAGGCTGGAGCCTCCGCACAACGTGAGGGCTACATCGGGCGCGTGGCCGTGAGCTGCGCTTGACCCTCCCGGAGCGCATCCGTATATCGCCACCGCCGGTGGCTCATCCCGTCGCCGCGGCTCCGTGGCGGAGTAGCTCAGTTGGTTAGAGCAGCGGAATCATAATCCGTGTGTCGGGGGTTCAAGTCCCTCCTCCGCTACCAGATTTTTCAATGAGTTAGATCAGCAAGTAACCCGAATTTCCGCTGCTGGTGGATGCTAGGTAACAGCCTAGGTTACAGCTGCGTCAATTCCCGCACGGCATATTACGTCCTTCGAGGACGGCGCCTTGTTCGAAGCCACCGCGGACAAAGAGACTGTCTTACGATCATGTTGGGATTGCGGCCTCGATGAAGTGGAACACAGCTGTACGGGGCTGGGCTCTGTGCGGAACTTCCGCCAACCGAGTGGCTCGCATTCGAGCGTGGCAGAGAAGCACCGCAGAGCGGCGTCCGCTCCACGTTGGAAGGGGGAAGTCGACAGGCAGGTGGACCACTTCCGCGATGCGCCAAAGACGGAAATTCTCAGTCCTTGAGAAGTGACGTTTTGAAATCGGCTGCAGCGAATGCCGCCCGGCGCCGGTCTAGCGCCTGAGCTGATCCACGATTCCAGACAGGAGCGCGAGAGCATTGCGCCGGTGCTCGTCGCTCATGCGCTCCAGGTCGACGCGGATCGACAGTCCGTCGCTATCGCAGCGGATCACCCTGTCCGGCTTGGCGTCGTCGAGGAGATTGCGGAGCGCG
>JBOHKB010000322.1:0-3232 GCA_050728815.1 Propylenella sp. | reverse complement strand
CATGTGCATTCCGTGGAAGGAGACTCCTTCCGAAGCGCTACCGCAGCTCGGGTTCGTCGAAACGATCGAGATGGGTACGATCAACGGGGCGCGGGCGCTCGGCCTTGGCGACGTTACCGGCTCGCTCACGCCCGGCAAGCGCGCCGACATCGTCCTGATCCGGACCGACGATATCAATATCGCCCCGCTCGCTCAGATCGAGGCGACGGTGGTGATGTCGGCGACACCAGCGAACGTCGATTCGGTGATGGTCGACGGCCACTTCGTCAAACGCCACGGCCGCCTGGTCGCGGTCGATGCAGCCGAGATCGTCGCGCGCTCGAAGACGTCGGCTGAGAAGATCCGCGGAGCGGCGGGCGGCGTGCTGACCCCGGTGATGACCGGCCGCGGCAACCCGATCCACCGCGCGGCTTGTTGAGAATCCGCTGGACTGACGCTTACTCGCCCGCCGGTGCGGGCCCGGCCACAGTCGGCTCTACCAGCGTGCCGGTCTCCGGCTGTACGAGGTCCTCCAGGCGCACCTCGACGTCGCGCTCGTCTCCTGCCGACACGATGAAGTCGCGCGAATAGATCTGCTTCTGGTGGCGGGCGATTGCCGTGTAGTTGCCGGCGGCGAGGATGATCGAAGGGAAGGCGCCGATCGATTCGTGCACGGTGATGCCGTCCTGCGTGGTGACGGTCCAGCTCGTGTTGGCGAGCGCCTCGCCGCCCTCCTCGGAGACGAGCTTCAGCGTCACCTCGGCGCCGGTATGGCGCATGACCGCCTCGGTCAGCTTGCCGGCCTCCACCTCGATGTCGGCGCGCACGACGGCGTTGGCTTCGCCGTAGCGGCTGACGACGTGATAGGTCCCGGCGCTGAGCCGGATCAGCCGGCCGGCCGAGGCCTGCGGCACAACCGTGACGAGGTCGCCGTCTCCGTCCTGCTGCATGATCTCGAAGGTGAGCCGGTCGGGGGGCACCGGCTTATCCTCGCCGACCACCGAATCGAGGATGAGGCCGCCGGCGTTCAGCACCAGCGATTCCATCTGGTCGTCGTCGCCGACGGTGACGCGCTTGGTCGCGCCGGCGCGGCCGAAGGCGGCGTGCACGAGATAGTCGCCGGGAGCCAGCCTGACCCCGGCCGTCCCTCCAGGCGGCGTCTCGATGACGAGCGGGAGTTCGCCGTTCTGGGCAGGCTGCGCCGCGAACACGCGCCAGATGACGCCGCTCTTCAACGCCGCGCCGCCCTCTGTAAGCCGAGCCTCCAACACAAGGCTATGGCGGGGGCCAGGGGCCGTCGCAGACGGCGAGCCGGCGCCGGTCGCCTGCGCGATTATCAGCCGATCCAAGGTTCCGCTTCGCTGGGCCGAGGCGTCGACCGCCGTCATCGCGAGAACGGCGAGGGCGAGGAAAGTACGCGCGGCGATCGACATCTGACGTCGTCCGTGGCGGGGAATGGCAATTATTCTTGACCGTGCTAAGCCCGCCCGCGTGGCGAATTCAAGACCCGGGGCTTGGATGGCGGACAAAGGGCTGGCGGAATATCTGAAGACTCGACGCACGATCCCGGCGGCGCAGCTCGGCGCGCCGGGCCCGGACGCGGCGACGCTCCGCGCCATGCTGACGATCGCCGCGCGCGTGCCCGACCACGGCAAGCTCGCGCCCTGGCGCTTCATCCTCTTCGACTCGGATAGCCGCGCCGTCGCGATCGAAGGGCTCGTCCGCATCGCGGAAAGACACCCCGACGAGAAGGAGCGGCGCTACCGCGCGGACAAGGCGAAGGGTTTTGGCGACGCGCCGCTCGTCGTCGGCGTCGTCTCGCGCGCCGACCCGGACCACCCAAAGATTCCGCTCTGGGAGCAGCAGCTTTCCGCCGGCGCGGTCTGTCTCAACCTGCTCCACGCGGCGCGGGCGCACGGATTTTCGGCGCAGTGGCTGACCGGCTGGTACGCCTACGACCCCGACGCGATGGGCTGGCTCGGGCTGAAGGAGGGCGAGCGGGTCGCGGGCTTCGTCTATGTCGGCACGCCCAAAATGCCTCCTGCGGAACGCGACCGGCCGGATGTTGGGGCGCTGGTCAGCGAATGGCGGGGGGAGGGGTGAGGCCTTCGTCTGTCGGCCCGGAGTAAAGGGACGCGATCGTTGGCAACTGTTGCCAAAACCGCTATCCTACGGGGAAATCAGTGAGATTAGTCCGATGCCGACCCGCAATATCAGCCTGACCCCCGAGCAGGACGCCTTTATCGACGAGGTTTTGGAGAAGGGCGAATACCGGAACGCCAGCGAAGCGATGCGGGATGCTATTCGCGCGCTGCAGCAGCGCCGCGCAATCGATGCGCTGAAGATCGAGCGCCTGCGGCGGAGCATCGATACCGGGCTCGCCGACCTCGACCGCGGCGACTACGAGGAGGTCGATGACGCGGAGCTCGAAGCCTGGCTCGATCGACTCGTCGAGCCGGCCCGCTCCTGAATTTCGATGGCGCACTACCGGCTGACGAAGTCGGCGAGGGGCGATATCGGTTCGATTTTGAGGACGAGCGAACAACGGCATGGACGCGATGCTCGCGCCCGATATGCCGCGCTCCTCCTCGCCGCGATGCGCCGTGTCGCTAAGCACCCCGATGGGCGTTCGACTTCGGATCGCAGTGAGCTGCGGCCCGGCATTCGCAGCTTCCACATTCGCCACGCTCGCGACGAGAGCCGCGAGGCGCGGGTGGCGAACCCGGTGCATGTGATCTTCTATCGCGTGACCCAACCGGGCGTCATCGAGATCGTCCGAGTGCTGCACGACCGCATGGAGCCGAGCCGGCACGTTCACGGCGAGACCCGATGAACGACGAGCGTTGGCGGGGCTGTCTATGTCGTCACTCCCAAAATGCGGACGCCGGCCGGAAGTTGGGGCGCAGGTCAGCGAGTGGCGGGGGAGGGGCGAGAGGCATGATGCGAATCCCTACAAGCCGACGAGAGCCTCGGCCTGCGCGTGAGGTGGTCGGGCAACTGTTGCTTGTCGGCTATGCGCCAAAGACGGACATTCTCAGTCCTTGAGAAGTGACGTTTTGAAATCGGCTGCAGCGAATGCCGCCCGGCGCCGGTCTAGCGCCTGAGCTGATCCACGATTCCAGACAAGAGCGCGAGAGCATTGCGCCGGTGCTCGTCGCTCATGCGCTCCAGGTCGACGCGGATCGACAGTCCGTCGCTATCGCAGCGGATCACCCTGTCCGGCTTGGCGTCGTCGAGGAGATTGCGGAGCGCG
>JBOHKB010000321.1:0-10000 GCA_050728815.1 Propylenella sp. | reverse complement strand
CCCTCCAGGGGAGAAGGTGAGGGCGGCGCTGACGGTCAGCCGACCTTGACGGCGACGGGCTTGCCCGTCTCGCGCGATTTGGTCGCGGCGTCGGCGAGGCGCTGCGCCTGCAGGCCGTCGCGGCCGCCGGGCGACGGCGGCTTCTTCTTCGACACGGCGTCGATGAAGGCGGCAAGCTCGCGCCGGTAGGCCTCGGCGTAGCGCTCCAGGAAGAAGTGCTGCGCGGGCGCTTTCGCGTAGCCGCTCTTGCCGGCGACCTCGACCGTCGTTTCGAGCACGTTGTCGGAGCGCGCCAGGCCCTTCGAGCCGTGCACCTCGATCCGCTGGTCGTAGCCGTAGCTTGCGCGCCGCGAGTTGGAGATGTGCACGAGCTTGCCCGAGTCGGTGCGCATGATGACGAGCGCGGTGTCGACATCGCCGACGCGGCCGACCTCGGGATCGACCAGCGCCGAGCCGTACGCGGTGACCTCGACCGGCTCCTCGCCGAGCAGGAAGCGCGCCATGTCGAAATCGTGGATCATCATGTCGCGATAGAGGCCGCCGGAACGCTCGACATAGGAGAGCGGCGGCGGGGAGGGGTCGCGCGAGATGATCGTCACGATCTCGACCGCGCCGATCGCGCCGGCGGCAACGCGCTCGCGGAGCGCCGCGTGATTCGGGTCGAAGCGGCGGTTGAAGCCGATCATCAGCGGCGTGCCGGCGGCCTCGACTTTGGCGACGCATTTCTCGACCCGCTTCGAATCGAGCGACACCGGCTTTTCGCAGAACACGGCCTTGCCGGCCTTCGCGCCCGCCTCGATCAGGTCGGCGTGCGTGTCGGTGGGCGTGCCGATCAGGATCGCGTCGATGTCGCGGGCGGCGAGGATCGCGGCGGCGTCGCGGATTTCCGCGCCGGTCGCCGCGGCGAGGCGCTTGGCGGAGCGCCTGTCCACGTCGGCCACGGCGACGAGCTTCGCATCCGCCGAGGCGGCGATGTTTTTGCCGTGAATCTGGCCGATTCGCCCGGCGCCCAGCAGCCCGAAACGCAGCATGGCGGCCTCCGTCACAATAGAATGATTGTTCCGAATTGACCGAAATCTAGAACCCATGTTTCATTGGCTGTCAACATGCCGCCTGCGTCCCCCGGCCCCCGATCCTGGGTGGCGCATGGCGCATGTTGGGGCCGCACCTGGAGAGAGCGGAGTTCATGGCCGCAGCCGGAGGAGGAAAAGCCGAAACCGGGGCGCCGCGTCTCGACGTGATCACGATCGGCCGCTCCTCGGTCGACCTTTACGGGCAGCAGATCGGCTCGCGGCTGGAGGACGTGGCGAGCTTCGCGAAATCGGTCGGCGGCTCGCCCACCAACATCGCGATCGGCGCGGCGCGGCTCGGGCTCAAGGTCGGGCTGATCACCGCCGTCGGCGACGAGCAGTTCGGCCGCTTCATCCGCGAGCAGCTTCAACGCGAGGGCGTGGCGCTTAACGGCGTCAAGGTCGACCGCGAGCGGCTGACGGCGCTCGCCATCCTCGCGGTCGAGGACGACCGGACGTTCCCGCTCCTCTTCTACCGCGAGAACTGCGCCGACATGGCGCTCGGCCCGGACGACATCGACGAAGAATTCATCCGCTCGGCGGCGGCGATCGTGGTCACCGGCACGCATTTCTCGCAAGCCCGCACGGCGGCGGCGCAGCGGAAGGCGATGAGCGTCGCGCGCGCAGCCGGGCGCAAGGTCGCGTTCGACATCGACTACCGCCCGAACCTTTGGGGGCTCGCCGGGCACGCGGCGGGCGAGGAGCGATACATCCGCTCCGGCCGCGTGTCGGAGCATCTGCAGGCGGTGCTGCCGGACTGCGATCTCATCGTGGGCACTGAGGAGGAGATCCACATTGCCGCGGGGGAGGAGGATAACCTCGCCGCGCTGGAGCGCATCCGGTCGCTGTCGAAAGCGACCATCGTCTTGAAGCGCGGGCCGATGGGCTGCGTCGTCTTCCCGGGCGCGATCCCGAAGCGCGTCGACGACGGCATCGTCGGCCGCGGCTTTCCCGTCGAGGTGTTCAATGTGCTCGGCGCCGGCGACGCCTTCATGGCGGGCTTTTTGCGTGGCTGGCTCAGGGGCGAGAAGCTTGAAACCGCGGCGGAATGGGCGAACGCCTGCGGCGCGTTCGCCGTGTCGCGGCTGCTCTGCTCGCCGGAATATCCGACTTTTGCCGAGCTGCAGGCTTTTTTGCAGCACGGCAGCAGGCACCGCGCGCTCCGCCACGACGCGGCGCTCAACCATCTGCACTGGGCGACGACGCGGCGGGCTGAGCCCGCTTCGCTCTCAGCGTTCGCGATCGACCATCGCGCGCAGCTGGAGGCGATCGCCGATGCGGTGGGGAGCCCTCGCGAGCGGATCAGCGCCTTCAAGCGCCTCGCGGTCCAAGCGGCGGCGCGCGTCGCCGGCGGCCGGCCGGGCTTCGGCATGCTCCTCGACGACACTTATGGGCGCGAGGCGCTCTTCGACGCCGCCAAGCATCCGTTCTGGATCGGGCGGCCGGTCGAGCAGCCGGGCTCGCGGCCGCTCCGCTTCGAAGGCGGCGCCGATGTCGGCTCGCGGCTCGTCGAATGGCCGGTGACGCACACGGTGAAGTGCTTGTGCTTCCATCATCCCGACGATCCGCCAGAGCTGAAGGAGGAGCAGACGCGCGTGCTCGGCGGCCTTTATGACGCGGCGCGGCGGCTCGGC
This sequence comes from Propylenella sp., assembly GCA_050728815.1. Taxonomy (GTDB): domain Bacteria; phylum Pseudomonadota; class Alphaproteobacteria; order Rhizobiales; family Afifellaceae; genus DASWJZ01. Next base: position 7,296 of record JBOHKB010000321.1, on the reverse strand, counting down.
CGCGAGTTGATGATCGAGATCATCGCGAGCCGCCACGGCGCGGTCGCGGAGGATACGGTCGCGCGCGTGCTGGAAGAGCTTTACGCCGCGGGCATCAAGCCCGACTGGTGGAAGCTCGAACCGCAGGATTCCGATGCGGCGTGGGAGGCGATCGGTGCGACGATCGCGAAGCACGATCAATGGTGCCGCGGCGTGGTGCTGCTCGGGCTGGACGCGCCGGAAGCTGAGCTCGAGCGCGCTTTCAAGCTTGCGGCGAAGGCGCCGGTCGTGAAGGGCTTCGCCGTCGGCCGCACGATCTTCGCGGAGCCCGCGGAGGCGTGGCTTTCGGGGAAGACCGGCGACGAGCAAGCGGTGGAGGAGATGGCGGCGCGGTTCGGAAGGCTGGTGGAGATTTGGAAGGGCAACAGGTAACCGCCTCCGAGGGGGGGTGGTTGGGAATTGTCTTAGTTGCCCGCTGCGCCTGGGGTCGAAATGCGCCAACAGCGGAAGGTCATACACGGCGACCTTGCCGACATTGCCGAGCCCAAAGCGGACACGCTCGCGCCTTCGCTGGTCCGCATTTCGTGCGGCTTGAGGTTGCGTGGTCGCGCGCGTTCTGGAAGAGCCTCGGTGCGCCCACTCGACCGGACCGATTCGGCTGCTGCCTACAGCCCCTTCCTGTCGACAATAGCCTAAGAAAACGTCCGATATGATTGCAGAGAACCACGCACTTCAGGGAGAAGCTTCCGGAACTAACCCGGGATTGGTTTGCGGTAGCCTGAGAACCCGAAGGGCTGAGTTGAAGGCCGGCTGCGGCCTGAGATAAAAGGATTAACAATGTACTGAACCTGCGATACGTCATGCTGAGGCCACTAGCACGAAAGCGTTGGCCCTCGCGCCTAGCACTGGTTGTAGGCAATTCCGCATACGGTCAGGTCGGCGATTTGCCCAACGCGGAGCGCGATGCGGCGCTGATAGCTAGCCGGCTGGAAGCGCTTGGTGTCGAGGTCCATCTTCACACCAACCTCGAAAAGCATGGCATGGATTGCGTTTTTCAGGCCTTCGTTCATCGCTTGAGGGAGGTTGGTAGCGCCGATACCGTCATCTTCTACTTCGCTGGCCACGGATACCAGGACGGCGAAACAAATTATCTACTACCTATCATAGCCAAAGGTAGCCCCTTCGACTCGATCCCACTGCAAGGGATGATGGAAGAACTTTCCGGCCTATCACGGCGCCGCCTCGTCTTCCTCGACGCATGTCGTGAGTCCTTCAATGCCGAGCGCGTCGAGGATGGCCTAATGCGCGCCCGCGGGCTGCAGGCAGATCAACGCCCGAAAGTGAGGAGTGGCTTGGCAGATTTTGCCGTCGACGACGAGACCTTTATCTCGTTCTCAGCCGCGCCGGGCAAGACGGCCAGCGACGGTGTCGGAGGTTGTCCGAACAGTCCGTACGCGACCGCGTTGTCGCGTTTCATCAACGAAGTCGACCTTCCCCTCACCGTCATGATGGCGCGCGTTCGCAACAGCGTCCTCCACGACACCAATGAAACACAAAAGACATGGGATAGTTCGTCACTCGAGTCATCCTTCTTCTTCAATCCCAGCAGCCATCTGATCCTGATCGGAAACGTAATTCCGTTGATTGCGAGCTTTGTCGCGTTGGCGTCGATGATGGTGGTGTTGGCCGAGGCCGGTTTTGGAGTCTGGTTCTACGTATCTCTTTCCGTTTATTTCCTGGCGTTCAGCATTTTTCTACACGGAATATGGCGCACATACAGACGTGTGCGCGGCGAGCAACAGCAACGCGGAGTCGAAGTTGTGTCCAAGTTGTTCGCGCGTTCCATAGCGGGCACCTATGGCGCTATTTATGGCGCCATAGGTGGCATCATGGCGTCTTCCATACAGATACTGACGTATTGGTACTCGTGGCGCGACTCGAACTTCTGCGACGAGATGGAGAATTGTCCTCAACTCGGACTGCTCATCACGGAAGGATCGGCTGCCTGCATCTATATATCTACACTTCTTGGTTTCTTCTCTATGCATTTCAGCGAATGGATGGTCAGGGGTCGGCCCGGAGGCGTGATCAAGGCGCCGACGAGCGTTCGAATGTTCGCGGGTGCGATACTCGGCGGTGCCCTAGCCGGAGTTGTGGTCGGCCCCGTTATCACCGCCTATTGGGGGGCACAGGATCGGCCGCTCTTCGAGCCGGGCCTCGTCATCGTGGGGTCGGTTCTTGCCGCTGTGCTGATGGCGTTTTGCATCGTGAACTACAAGCTCGAGACCTTCACACGCGCGCGCCTACTGCGGAGTTTTCTGGGCGCTGGGATTGGAACGATTTGCGCTCTGCTAGTACTTTCCGGACTGGGCGTATTTTTCTACTGGACCGGCTTCACCGGGATCATCCTTGGCTGGGCGAGCACCGGCTTTTTCGACGAGACGAACTCTGTGACAGAGCGGTACTCGTTTCTGCTAGTCGCCGGGCTACCCTATGGGGTCGTGTTTGGGCTTAGCTTCGGCGTGCTCGTCGCCGCGACACGGCTCTTCGTCGAAGCCTCAGTGAAGGACGACCATGCCCCGCGCACTTCCTGAAATCTTGCGTTCTCTGCGCGCCGCTGGTGGTGCTCCGCCATTCCGGCGACTCCCACCTGATTCTATTGGTCGTCGAAGGTCGAGCGATGCGTGGGCGCCACCTTCGGCGGCGTGGTCGGGTCAGGAATTGGGAGGGCCTTAATGAAAGGATCACCGCTTGTAGAACTGATCTCTGGGTCAAGCCCCCAGATACTTGACGGCCTGCGTGAAAAGCATCCTGAAGCGTCGAGTTTGTTGAGTATCACCCGCACAAGAAAAGCGGGAGACGGCACCGAGGATGCAGAGGAGTCAATCGCTGTCGCAAGACGCGATTTGCTGCTGGAGGGAATACCTCCTCTGAGAAAAGAACTCGATGCGGTGATCAGGGGGGTCGTGCAGAAGATGAAGATGGTCAAGAGGACAAAGACGCTTGGCGCGGTCGTCGCCACGCTGTCCGGCCTCGTTATTGCGATTTCCGAGGCATCGAACATTGGAGACGAATGGATAAAGGCCGTCTCTGCAGCATTTGCTACCATCGGTGGCTTGGTTGTCATACTTTCCGATTATTTCGCGCAGGCACCGAATGGCCGCTACATCGCGTCTGCTGAAGAGTACGGGAAGTTGGATCAGATGGCGAAGGAGGTCTTCAAGCTCGAACAAAGGGTCAAGCGCTATGCGCTCTTCCCGCTGAGCGAAGAGGACGTCGCAGAGACGATCAATTCTCTCGAAGAGTACGCTGCGCACATCAACGGCCTGACGCTCATAGAGTAACAATACAGCGCTAGATCGATCTGAAGCTCCAGCGTTTATGAGCTCCGAGCCGAATGGGGCTGCGTCTGCTAGCTGACATCACACTTGGTGATGCAGCGGACCCCTTAGGGTCAAGAGCTGCCGTTGCAGGTGTCCGGGGCCAGTTGGGTGGTAGAGATTGGGGCCGACGTGTTCACGCGGCTACATCAATACGCGCGGGAGTTCGGCTTGAGGATGGCCGCACCACGATCTCCACATGCTGACAGAGGGCGGTCAGCACCTGCATCAGTCGGTCAAGCGATACGCCTCTCAGCTTGTAGTTCCGGATCGCCGACACTTTGGGCTGGGGCATGCCGAGGAGCTTGGCCGCGCCCGACTGCGTGAGACCGCGCCGCGCGATGATGTCGTTCAGCTTCTTCGCCAGGATGGTCTTGGCGGTGAGTTCTTCGGCGTCGGGGAATTCGAGGTCGGCAAGGACGTTGTCCGTGCCGCCATGGTTGGTCTTTAGAGCCATGTCTCAGTTCCTGCCGCCGTCTCGATGGCGCTGCAGAACCGCTTTCAGTCTCGGCTCGATCGGATGCCGGCTCACGCCAAGCCTCGGTCGATGAGGCTCTGCGCCATTTCCCTCGCCGCCTGCCCTGCAGGCATCAGGTCGCGGCCGAGGAGCTGCCGTGCCGGCGTCGAGTCGAAGTGTCTCGTTCGATCGAGCTCTTCAATATTGCCGCGGATGTCGGCGTCGAATGGGGCGAGCATTCGGACGAGCCAGCTCGGCGCCTCAAACCAGGGCAGCTTGAACCGATAAGCGGGAAAGACGGCGCGCAACTCGTCTCCGATCTGCTTGATCGACAGGCTGTCAGCCGTGACGAGAAAGCGATGGCCGCCCGCTTCCGGCGATGTCATCGCAGCGACATGCACGGCCGCGACATCACGAACATCCGCGACCGGAAAGGCAATTCTCGGAGCCGCCCGGAGCGAGCCCGTAAGGATGCGCTGGACGATGGCGCCGGAGGTCCCGGGGTCGTCGTCGAGCAGTGGGCCAAGCAGGATACCCGGGTTGATGGCGACGAGGTCTTCGCGGCGTTTGGCCTGCTCGGCGATCTCCCAGGCCTTCCGTTCCGCCAGCGTCTTGGATTCGATATAGGCGTTGACATCGGGCCGGCCGAGCACGGTCCAATCCGCATCCGCGAACTGTTTCGTGCGAGCTTTCGGATGGCCATAATTCACGGCGACCGCCGAGGAGGTCAGCACGATGCGCTCCACGCCGCCGGCAAGCGCGAAGCTTAGCGCCCGCGCGGTACCCTCGACTGCCGGCCGGATCAGCTCATTCTTGTCCTTCGGCATCGAAGTGACGAAAGGCGAAGCGACGTGCTGGACATAGCGGCAGCCGGCAACAGCCTCCGGCCATCCGCGGTCGCTCGTCAGGTCGAGCTCGACGAACTCGAGCCGGCCGGTTTCGACCGCCTCACGGCTGAGCGTGTCGCGCACCTTGCCGGCCTTGGCGATGCTGCGTACGCTGCCGCGCACCCTGAATCCAGCCCGCAACAGCGCGAGGGCCACGTGCCCGCCAAGGAAGCCCGAAATCCCCGTCAGTAGGACCGTGTCGGACATCGGCAGATTCATATCACGGATTCCGCTGCGCGGCGTGGGAAGCGATCGGGGGCGACGATCGCGAAGCGCGATGCGTGGTGCCGCGGCGTCGTGCTGCTCGGGCTGGACGCGCCCGAAGCTGAGCTCGAGCGCGCCTTCCGCGTCGCCGCCAAGGCGCCAGTCGTGAAGGGCTTCGCCGTTGGCCGCACGATATTCGCCGAGCCGGCGGAGGCGTGGCTTTTGGGGAGGATTGGTGACGAGGAAGCTGTGGCGGAGATGGCGGAGAGGTTCGAGAGGCTCGTGGATATCTGGAAGCGTCAGGGACCGTAGCCATGTCCGAGATGCGCCAGTAACGGACATTCGCATCGCCGAGGCTGGTCAATAGTCCTTCGATGCTTCTTGAACGGCTCACGCCAGCAGGCCAGCCTTACGCAGCCCGTTGACAAGATGATCGAAGTCACCGGGATTCTTGTACGGCAGCGCGCGGCGCTTCTGATCCAAGGAATAGTTGGGATTGTGGTGCAACGCCTCTTGCCACAGCACGCGCGCTTCCGTTGGCCGCTCAAGGTAGCCGTAGCACGAGGCAAGAAGGACCCGTGATATGTCAGTGTCGGGTTGACGGATGATTCGACGCTTCAGCACCGCCGCGGCTTCCTCGTAGCGACTTGCTCCAAAATATGCCTGGGCCAGGAAGTGTAGCCATATGCTGCCGAAGCGGGGATCGAGGCGCATTGCCATCAGCAGCGGTTCGATCGCCTCCGTTGATCGCCCGGAATAGTGGAAAACACTCCCTAACGCTGCATACGCGGGCGCGAAGCTCGGACCAATGCGTACGACGTATTGCTCCTCCGCAATCGCCAGATCGTGCTGTCGCAGCCAGAGGTGGACCAGGCCGAGGTTCCAATGCGCTTCCAGGTCACTGTTATCCAATGCGACGGCTTGGCGCGACAGTTCGTTCGCCTGCTGCAAAGCCGCTTCTGGCTGCTCGGTCCAACCGTTCACATACCTCAACAGATAGACGTGAGAGAGCATCGAGTAGGCGCGCGTCAGCTGCGGGTCCAGCTCGATCGCCCGTGTCAACAGCCCAGAGGCCTCGACGTTCGCTTCCCTCGTTTCTCCAAAGGTCTGTTGTCGTCCCCGGACGAAGTGATCGTAGGCCTCGAGATTTTCCGGGTCTCTCTGATCTAGGCGCCGCCACTCCTCCGGCGTCAGCCTGACCGCCAGGGTCGAGACGATCTCCCGCGTCACCTCGTCTTGCACGACAAAGATGTCCGTCAGGCTGCGATCATACCGTTCAGCCCATAGGTGACCGCCGGTCGAACCGTCGATCAGTTGGGCGGTGATTCGCACTCGATCTCCGGACTTGCGGACGCTCCCCTCTAGGACGTAGCGAACTCCAAGCTCTCGACAGACATCTTGTGCTTTGATGCTCTTGCCTCGGTAGGTGAACGCTGAGTTGCGCGCGATCACGAACAGGCCAGATACCTTGGAAAGATCGGTGATCACATCTTCGGCGATGCCGTCGCCAAAGTACTGCTGTTCCGGATCACCGCTGAGGTTGTCGAAAGGCAGGATCGCGATCGATGGTCGGTCGGGCAGCGTCGACCCTTTCAAGGGCTGCATCGCACTCGGCGCCCGCGAAACGTCATTCTCCGAGCGCAATCGGTAGACGTGGACCTTGTCGGGAACGTTTTTGACGGCCCTCAGTCCGAGATTCTCGAACTCCACCGGCAGCTTGGACTTCACGCTTTGGAAGACCGCGTCAGAAATGCACAGCCCTCCGGGGTCGGCAAGTTGCTCAAGGCGAGCGGCAACGTTTACGCCGTCACCGAAAACGTCGCCTTCATCGACGACGATGTCTCCAACGTTTATGCCAATGCGGTAGGAGATTCGACGCGCCTCGGGCTCACTCGATTCGTGGGCGGCAACAGCCTTTTGAATCTCCGTGGCACATTCGACGGCGCCGGCCGCGCTCTGAAACTCGACGAGGAAGCCATCTCCGGTCGTCTTGACAATGCGGCCGTCATGACTGGCGATTTTGGGTTCGATGAGTTTGCGGCGGTGCGCCTTGTGCCGCGTGATCGTCCCAATCTCATCCGCGGCCACTAGGCGGCTGTAGCCGACCATGTCGGCAGCCATTATTGCAGCAAGGCGGCGCTCCAAAACCCGTTTCCTGCAGAAGGAGACCAAATGTAGATGGATTGCTCGAAGTGCGTAAGGAGCCGGTGTTTTAGGGCAGTTGGGGGGCCGAACCCAAACAAAAAGAATGTCCGAGTTGGATCTTGGCCGTGTCAAAACGCCTAGGGACTGAGGTGGATGAGTGGACGGGAGCGCAGAATCCACGTCAGTTCTTTGTCGCCACCCATGTGGCTGTTGATGGGCTCAGCGGCCCGCGGGAGGCACCCCC
>JBOHKB010000320.1:0-6602 GCA_050728815.1 Propylenella sp. | reverse complement strand
TCCGGGTCGGAAACGAAGAGCATGACGTTCGCCTCGAGCGAGGCGCCGATCTCCTTGCGCATGCGCGCCTCCTCGAGCGCACCAAGCACAATCTTGCGGAGCTTTTGGACGGCTTCCCATTTCGCTTCCAACCTCTCGTCGCGCCACGCCTTCGGCACCATCGGGAAAAGCTCAAGGTGCACCGAAGCGGATTCGCCGTGCCGCTCCGTCCACGCCTCTTCGCACGTGAAGGGGAGCATCGGCGCAAGCCAGCGCACCAGACAGTCGAACAGCCGGTCGATGACGGTGAGCGCCGCGTGGCGGTCCTTCGAAGACGCCGGATCGCAGTAGAGGCGGTCCTTGCGGATATCGAAATAGAAGGCCGAGAGTTCGACCGTCATGAAACTGAACAGAGCGAAATAGACGCGCTTGAAGTCGAACGCGAGGTACGCCTCGCGCACCAGCCGGTCGAGCCGCGCGAGCTCCGACAGCATCAGCCGCTCGAGCTTCGGCATGCCCTTCTCCGCGACGCGATACTCGGGACGGAAATGCGCGAGCGAGCCAAGCATCCAGCGAAGCGTGTTCCTGAGCTTCCGATACGAATCGACGTTGGTCTTCAGAATCTCGGGGCCGATCCGCAGGTCCTCGGCATAGTCGGTGGAGACCACCCAGAGGCGAAGAATGTCGGCGCCGGACTGCTCGATCACCTGCTGCGGCGTCACCTGGTTGCCGAGCGACTTCGACATTTTCTTGCCGTCCTCGGCCATGACGAAGCCATGCGTCAGCACCGCGTCGTAGGGCGCGCGGCCGCGCGTCCCGCAGCTTTCCAAAAGCGAGGAGTGGAACCAGCCGCGATGCTGGTCGGAGCCTTCGAGATAGAGCGAGGCCGGCCATTTCAGGTCCGGGCGCGTCTCCAACACGAAGGCGTGGGTCGAGCCGGAGTCGAACCAGACGTCGAGAATGTCGTCGACCTTCTCCCATTCAGCCGGAACGTAGGAATTGCCGAGGAACCGCTCCTTCGCGCCCGCTTCGAACCAGGCGTCGGCGCCCTCCTGTTCAAACGCGTCGACGATCCGCCGGTTCACGGCCTCGTCCTTCAGCACCTCGCCGCTCTTCACATTCACGAAAACCGCGATCGGCACGCCCCAGGCGCGCTGGCGCGATACCACCCAGTCGGGCCGGTTCTCGATCATGCCGCGCAGCCGATTCTGCCCGGTCGCGGGTACGAAACGCGTGTCGGCGATCGCCTTCAGCGCGCGGGCGCGAAGCGTGTCGCCGGGGCCGGCGATGTCGCGGTCCATGTGGATGAACCATTGCGGCGTGTTGCGGAAGATGACCGGCTTCTTCGACCGCCAGGAGTGCGGATATTGGTGCTTGAGCCGGCCGCGCGCCACGAGCATCCCGGCGTTGGCGAGCGCCTCGATCACCGCGGCGTTGGCGTTGCCCTTCTCCCCTGCCTCGGTGATCACCTGCTTCCCTTCGAAACCCGGCGCGTCCGCCGTGAAGCGGCCGTCGGCATCGACCGTGTAGGGAATCGCGGTATCGACGCCGCTCTCATCCAGCTCGCGCCTGTGCTCCATCCAGATGTCGAAGTCTTCGCGGCCGTGGCCGGGCGCGGTGTGGACGAAGCCGGTGCCGGCCTCCTCCGTCACGTGCTCGCCGGCAAGCAGCGGCACATCGAAACCGTAGCCGCCGAGTCCGGCGTGGCGGAGCGGATGCGCGCAAACCAGCGTCTCGAAATCGGCGACCGGCACGTCGATCAGCCGCTGGCAGGTCTCGACGCGCGCCTGTTTCATCACGTCGGCGGCGAGCGTGTCGGCCAGCACGTAGCGGTCGCCGGGCTTCGCCCAGTTTCCTTCGGGCGCGGCCGTCACCTCATAAAGGCCATAGGCAATCTTCGGCGAGTAGCTGACGGCGCGGTTGCTGGGGATGGTCCAAGGCGTTGTCGTCCAGATCAGGACCGACGATCCGCGCAGCGTGCGCGGACCCGAGGTGACCGGGAACTTCACCCATACCGTGTCCGACGTGTAGTCGTTGTACTCGACCTCCGCCTCGGCGAGCGCGGTCTTCTCCACCACCGACCACATTACGGGCTTCGAACCGCGATAGAGCTGGTCGGACATGGCGAACTTCACCAGCTCGGCGGCGATCGTCGCTTCCGCCGCGTTGCTCATCGTGGTGTAGGGGTTCTTGAAGTCGCCGATCACCCCGAGGCGTTTGAACTCCTCCGTCTGCACGCCCATCCAATGGCGCGCGAACTCGCGGCATTCGCGTCGGAACTCGTTGATAGGCACAGCGTCCTTGTTCTTGCCCTTCGCGCGGTACTCCTCCTCGATCTTCCATTCGATCGGCAGGCCGTGGCAGTCCCAGCCGGGCACGTAGTTGGAATCGTAGCCGAGCATCTGCATCGACCGGCTGACCACGTCCTTCAGGATCTTGTTCAGGCCAGTGCCGATATGGATGTGCCCGTTGGCGTAGGGCGGGCCGTCGTGGAGAATGTATTTCTCGCGGCCCTTGGCCTGATCGCGCTGGCGGCGGAATAGGTCCATCCGGTCCCAGCGTTTCAGGATTTCCGGCTCGCGCTGCGGCAGGTTTGCGCGCATCGGAAAGTCGGTCTTGGGCAAAAACAGCGTTTCGGAATAGTCACGGCCGGATGCGGCCTTCTTGTCGCTCATCGTCTGGCCTTCAAGGCTCGGAAACTTCGGAAAGGGCGTCGCCGCGGGGGCGCGGCGCACGGCCGAGAGCGGCCGTCCCGGGCCCGTCAGAGCGAGGCCGGGCGAATAATTCGGTTGATCGCCGAAACGCGCACCATGCCGCGGCTTTTAACGGAGGGCGGCGGGCATGGGAAGGCGTGTGCCTGTCAGAGAAAATTCGCGGCCTCACATAGACATTGTGCCAATTGCGCACTATTTTTGTGGCAAGTGGCCAGGACCTGAACGATGAGTGACCGGAAGAGTGGGGCAACGCAAGGCCGAATCAAGACATTGAAGCCACGCGCAGACGGGTTCGCCGAGGACGCTGCGAGCGAAAGGTTTGATGCCGTTCCTCCGCTCGACGCAATTCTGCAGCGCGAATACCGAAATGCCGCCGGCGGGAAGGGAGCGGATCCCGCCATTCTCGACGAGCTCGCCACACATGGCTTCAGCAGCGCTGAATTATTCGCTCTTGTTGTCCCCCGCCGCACGCTTGCGCGTCGCCGGGGGACGGGCGTTCGGCTTTCCAAAGAGGAATCGGACCGCGCCGTTCGCCTCGCGCGCATAACCGCGGTTGCCGAGCGAATCTTTGGCGATCCGAGGAAGGCGCACCGATGGCTTCGCAAGCCTAGCCGCACCTTGGACGGCGTGACTCCGATTAGTCTTCTGAAATCCGAGACCGGAAGTCAGCTGGTCGAGCAGACACTGTATCGAATCGAATACGGCATGCTGGCCTGAGACGGATGAAGCTCTGGCGCGTATCGCAGCATGCCGATCTCTCCGGCCGCGGCGGCCTGCTTGCCGATGCACGCTGGAGCAGATCGGGAACAGCGGTCGTCTACTGTGCAGACCATCCCGCGACCGCCCTCCTCGAAAAGCTGGCTCATCTCGACTTTGAGGATATCCCGGAGGTCTATCAACTATTCTCCGTATCCGTTCCCGACGAGGCCCCGTTTTACACCGTCGAAGCCGCCCGACTCCCGAATGACTGGAAGATCAACCAGGAGTTCACCCGGTCCCTAGGGACAGAGCTGCTGCGCAGGGGGAAGCATCTGTTCATCTGGGTTCCTTGCGCTTTGGTTCCTTTCGCATGGAACGCCCTACTCAACCCTCAACACGCGGTGGCGAAGAGGTGCAGCATCGCTGACCTCGTCGAGGAACCTTTCGACTCCCGGCTTGTTCGGTGAATTCGTTCAGTGAACCCGTTCGCCCGCGGACGCGGCGAGTGTTTCAGGCATCTTCCGCAAGCGCATGAGCCGCGAGTCCCGCCCAGGCAGCGTCGATGCGCCGATCGAACTCGCTCGGCGCAGTGCGTTCCAAAAGGGCGCGGGCGTCGATCGAATCCTCGTCCATGCGCGCAACCAACGCTGCCACGCTGTCGAAGCGCTCCTCGGGGCGGATGAAACCGTAGAACGAGACGAGCGCGGTCTCGTCGTAAAGATCGCCGGAGAAATCGAAGACGAACGTCTCCAGCACCGGATCGCCGCCACCGAAGGTCGGCCGCCGACCGTAGCTCGCAACGCCATCCCGCAGCACGCCGTCGGGCGTGAGGAAGCGGACGGCGTAGATGCCGTGCGCGAGCTCGGTTGCCGGGTCGAGCGCCATGTTGGCGGTCGGGTAGCCGAGGTCGCGGCCGCGTCCGTCGCCGCGGATCACGCGCCCGGCGACGGCGAAGCGCCAACCGAGAAGCTCCGCGGCCTTCGCCACATCGCCTTCCGCCAGGGCCTGGCGGATACGGGTCGAGGACACCGCTTCAGCTCCCTCCATCACCGCATCGACGACCGTTACCGAAAAGCCGTGCAACATGCCCTCTCGCGCGAGGAATTGCGGCGTGCCGCGCCGCGCCTTGCCGAAATGGAAATCGTAGCCGGTGACGGCGGCGCGGATGGCGAGACGGTCGAGCAGCATCTCGCGCACGAAATCCTCCGCGCTCTGCTCGGCGCGGTTCCGGTCGAAGGGAAGCACGAGCGTGCCGTCGAAGCCGAGCGCCGCGGCGAGCGCCGCCTTCAGCGGCGCCGGCGTCAGCCGGAAGAGCGGCCGGCCGGAGAAAAAGGCGCGCGGGTGCGGCTCGAAGGTGAGCATGATGGAGGGAACGCCGAGATGCGCGGCTTCCGCGGCCGCCGCCTGAAGCACGGCTTGGTGCCCGCGGTGCACGCCGTCGAAATTGCCGATCGCCACGACGCCGCCGCGCCACGCGGCGGGCAGGTCGTCGAGGCTGGCGAGGCGGGCCGGCTTCTGCGGAACGGTCATGAGCGGGGTTCGCGAGCGGCGCGGAACCTGCCTGCCATGGCCGGGAGCGTCAAGCCGAACTCCCGGTGTCCCAGCGAAGCGACGGCAGGTAGGCGACTGCCGCAAGGCCCTCCGCCTCGAGACGCGCGGCAACCCGTTCGCCATCCGGTTCGGCAGGCGGGCCGAAGTCCGCGGCGTGAATGCCGCCGGTAACGAAAAGCGCCGGGATGCCGTTATCGACAGCGCCGCGGATGTCTGTCGGCAGGCCGTCGCCGATCGCGAGGACGCGGTCGCCGCCGAGGTCCGCGAGCAAGCGCTTCGCCGCCTCGTAGATAGGCGCGTGCGGCTTGCCGACGAGGATGGCCTCCCCGCCCATCTCGGCGTAGAGGCGGGCGAGAGCGCCCGCGCAGTAGACGAGCTTGTCACCGCGCTCAACCACTATGTCGGGATTGGCGCAGACCATCGTGAGCTTCCGCGCGATTAGCCGCTCGAAGAGCGGGCGGTAGGTCTCGGGCGTCTCGGTTGTGTCGTCCACGAGCCCGGTGCAACAGATCAGCTCCGCCTCCGCCTCGGAGGCGAACGCCACGTCGAGCCCTTCGTAGAACGGGAGGTCGCGGTCGGGCCCGAGAGGCAACAGCTTGACGCCTGGGCGCTTCGCGATCACCGCACGCGTCACGTCGCCGGAGGTGACGGCCGTATCGTAGGCCTCGTCCGGCACGCCAAGCCGGCGGAGCTGCTCGCGGATCGAGGGATACGGGCGCGGCGCGTTGGTGATCAGCACGACCGGCCCAACCGCTTCGCGGAACCTCCGTAGCGCATCGACAGCGGACGGAAACGCAGCGACCCCGTTGTGGAGGACGCCCCATACGTCGCAGAGGAGCGAATCGTATTCGCCGGCCAGCTCCTTCAGCCCCGCAACGCGCCGCATCGCGTCTCCCGCTCCTCAACCTCGATGCGCCGGCAGGAACCGGCCCGGCGGCCTAGCCCCGGCGTGCGGCCGCCGTCAACCAAGCAGCAGGTCTCGGGTCGGTCGCCTCCCTTCCCGGACGCTTCCCGCGGCGGATTTCGGCGATTGTGAAGGAAAGTTCATTCGCCACCCTTTCGCCGCGCCATTATTGACGCAATATGAGTCGCGCCGGAGGGCTTCACCCAATGAAGGGCTTCTTTTCGTTCGCCCTCCTCACCGGAGTGCTGATGTCCGCAACGCCCGCCTACGCCGAATCCCCAACGCCGGCAGACGCCGCGGCCGGAATCCCGCTCATGGCGCCGAACGCTGTCGAGTTCCGGCTCGACAACGGCATGCAGGTCGTCGTGATCCCCGATCACCGCGCGCCGGTCGCGACCCACATGGTCTGGTACAAGGTCGGCGCCGCCGACGAGACAGCCGGCCAGTCGGGAATCGCGCATTTCCTCGAGCACCTGATGTTCAAGGGCACGGAGGCGCATCCCGACGACGAGTTCCGCATGCGCGTGGCGGCGATCGGCGGGGACGAGAACGCTTTCACCTCCGCCGACTACACCGCCTACTTCCAGCGCGTCGCCAAGGAGAACCTCGGCGAGATGATGAGCTTCGAGGCGGACCGGATGACCAATCTGGCGCTGACCGACGCTGTCGTCGCGACCGAGCGCGAAGTCATCCTGAACGAGCGCCGCGACCGGGTCGAGCGCAACCCGGACGCGATCTTGAATGAAGCATTGCTC
>JBOHKB010000319.1:0-11928 GCA_050728815.1 Propylenella sp. | reverse complement strand
GCCGAGATCCGGCGGCGGAATTTCATCCGGCCGGAGCAGATGCCCTACACCACGACCGTCGGCAACGTTTACGACACGGGCGAGTTTGCCGCCCACATGGACAAGGCGCTCGGCGTGGCCGAAGCGGGCTCGTTCGACGCGCGTCTCTCCGAGGCGAAGGCGCGGGGGCGCATTCGAGGGCTGGGCTTCAGCACCTATGTCGAGATCTGCGCGTTCGCCGGTTCCGAGAGCCCCAAGATGGTGCTGGAGAAGGACGGCACGGTCACCGTTCATATCGGCACGCAGTCGAACGGGCAGGGGCACAAGACTGCCTATGCGCAATTCGCCGGGGAGCAGCTCGGCCTCGACTACGACAAGATCAACGTCGTGCAGGGCGATACCGACTACCTGGACAGCGGCGGAGGAACCGGCGGCTCTCGCTCAGTCCCGATCGGCGCGCCCGCCGTCGCCAACGGCGCCGAGAAGCTGGCAGGGCAGCTGAAAGAGCTTGCCGCCGACGAGCTTGAGGCAGGCGTCGGCGACATCGAGCTGGTCGGCGGCGCGGCGCGGGTGGTCGGCACCGACCGGAGCATCGCCTATCCGGACCTCGCCGCCCGCGCCAAGGACAAGAGCAAGCTCACCGCGGTCGGGGAGTACATCGCCAAGCAGCAGACGTTTCCCAACGGCACACACGTCTGCGAGGTGGAAATCGACCCTGAGACCGGGCAGACGCAGGTCGTACGTTACACTATTGTCGACGACTTCGGCGCGACGGTGAACCCGATGCTGCTCGAGGGCCAGGTGCATGGTGGTGTGACGCAGTCGATCGGCCAGGCGATCAAGGAGCACACGGTCTACGACCAGGACGGCCAGCTGATCACGGCGACGCTCACCGACTACGCGCTGCCACGCGCGGACGACCTGCCCTTCTTCCATTTCGAGACGCGGAATGTGCCCTGCAAGAACAACCCGTTCGGTATCAAGGGCGCCGGAGAAGCGGGTACGATCGGCGCCACGCCGTCGGTGATGAATGCGGTCGTCGATGCGCTCTACCGCGCCTATGGCATCCGCAACATCGACATGCCGGCGACGCCGCGGCGGGTCTGGGAGGCGATCCGGGCGACACAGGCCTGAGGCGGTGATCGCGACGTTCGCCCGCGCCGCCGCTCCTTTCGTCGTAGCGCGCATCCTGGGCGTCGGGCGATGAATCCCGGCCGGGGAATCGCCCTCAAGATTGCGTCCACCGTGTTCTTCACGCTGATGCTGGTGTGCGTGAAGGCCGTGGCCGACCGCATTCCGCCGGGTGAGATTGTCTTCGCGCGTTCGTTTTTCGCCCTCATCCCTATCGCCGGGATTCTCGTGTGGCAGGGCAAGGTTGCTGCCGCCGTCCACACCGAGCGGCCGTGGCGGCACGTCGCCCGTGGCGCGGTCGGGCTGCTTTCCATGACGGCCGGCTTCGTGGCGCTCCGCTACCTGCCGCTGCCGGAGCAAATGGCGATCGGCTACGCCTCGCCGATCATCGTCGTGGCGCTTGCGGCGATCGTCCTCGGCGAAACCGTGCGCATCTACCGCTGGTCGGCCGTGGCGATCGGCTTCGTCGGCATAGTCGTGATCCTGTGGCCGCGCTTCACCGTGTTCGTCGGCGATGAGGCGGGCGCAAGTGCGTTTCTCGGCGCGATGATTGCGCTCTTCGGCGCGTTCTGCGGGGCCTGCGCCGCGATCCTCATCCGCTCGATGACACAGACCGAGTCGACGGCCTCCATCGTGCTCTATTTCGCGCTCAGCTCTTCGGCCCTGTCGCTCGGCCTGTCGCTGCCGTTCGGCTGGGTCGTTCCGAGCCCGGGCGACGCAGCGCTGCTCGTCTGCGTCGGGCTCCTCGGCGGGATCGGCCAGATCATGATGACAACGGCGTATCGCTATGCCGACGCCGCGACCGTTGCTTCCTTCGACTACGTGTCGATGCTGTGGGGCGTCGCCTTCGGCTATGCTCTGTTTGGCGAGGTCCCGACCGAGAGTGTCCTCATCGGTGGGAGCATCATCGTGGCGGCAGGCATCTTCATCATTTGGCGCGAACGCCGGCTCGGCCTTAGGCGCAAGCGCCAGCGCAAGGCGATGCCCGCCGCACCCGTCTGAGGGCCCGACAAGGCATAAGCTGGGCGCTTCAGAACGCCTTGAACGTAACGATGGTCTTGGTGTCGAGGATCCCGGGAATCGCGTGGACCTTCTCGTTGACGAAGTGGCCGATGTCGCCCCCTGACTCGATGTAGAATTTGACGAGCAGGTCGAAGTCGCCCGCGGTGGAATAGACCTCGGACGCGATTTCCGCGTCGACGATTGCCGTTGCCACGCGATAGGACGAGCCGAGCTGACATTTGATGAAGACGAAAAAGGGTGTCATGCAAGCCTCACTGAGTCCGCGAGTGAAGCGGATGCAGCCGCGGAGAACAAGCCTGCATCAGCCGCTGTAGGCGACCACCGTCTGCCGCTGACGCCCGAGTTTTTCGACGTGAAGCTCCATCACGTCGCCCGGCTTGAGGAAGACAGGCGGCTTCATTCCAAGTCCGACGCCGGGCGGGGTGCCGGTCGTCACCACGTCGCCGGGCTCCAGCACCATTTTGCCGGAGAGATAGGAGACGAGGGTCGCTACGCCGAAGATCATGGTCCTTGTGTTGCCCGTCTGACGGCGCTGGCCGTTCACATCGAGCGACATGTCGAGGTTCTGCGGGTCGCCCACCTCGTCAGGCGTCACCAGCCACGGCCCGAAGGGGCCGAACGTCTCGGCGCTCTTGCCCTTGATCCACTGCCCGGTGTTCTCGATCTGCCAGAAGCGCTCCGAAACGTCGTTGCAGACGGCGTAGCCGAGCACATAGCCGAGCGCGTCCGCCTCGCTCACGTATGCGGCGCGCCTGCCGATCACGAAGGCGAGCTCCACCTCCCAGTCGAGCTTCTTCGAGCCCTTGGGGATGATCACGTCGTCGTTCGGGCCGCTCAAAGAACTCGGCGCCTTGGAGAAGATGACCGGCTCGGCGGGGATGGGTTGGCCTGATTCCTTTGCGTGGTCGGCGTAGTTCAGGCCGATCGCGATGAAATGCCCGGTGCGCGCGACGGGCGAACCGAGCCGCGGGTTGCCGCTAACCGCGGGCAGGCTCGCCGGATCGAGGCGCGCCAGCCTGGCTGTCAGGTCGGACGTCATCAGCTCAGGACGAAAGTCCGCGACCTCTGCGGACAGGTCGCGAAGCTGCCCCTTCGCGTCGATCGACCCCGGCTTCTCGCTACCCTTGGCGCCATAGCGGACAAGCTTCATCGCTACCCCCTCGCTTATTCCTTTCGGCTGCCGTCAGATCGCATTCCCTCCGCCAATTGCGCAAGAGCGTCCGCGCTTCCGACGCTAGTTCCAGTCGCCTCCAAAATGGCCACCGGCGGCGATTTGCTTCGTCCCGCCGGTTAACCATGTCGCGACCGCGAGACCCGGCCGTCACAAAAACGCAAAGCGAATCAGACATTAAGGCAAAAAGTGTTGGGGACTTCGTGCCCATGGATTGTCCAGTTCGCCACCTGCGTACCCTCTTCATCTCCGACGTTCATCTCGGCAGCCGCGGATGTCAGGCAGAGCTCCTGCTCGACTTCCTCCGCTACCACGACGCGGAAACGATCTACCTCGTCGGCGACATCGTCGACGGCTGGCGGCTGAAGCGCAATTGGTACTGGCCGCAATCGCACAACGACATCGCGCAAAAGCTGTTACGCAAGGCGCGCAAGGGCGCTCGCATCGTCTATCTGCCGGGCAATCATGACGAGTTCCTGCGCGACTATCTCGGCACCCATTTCGGCGGGGTCGAGGTAAGCAGCGCTGCAATCCACCAGGCGGCGGACGGCCGGCGCTTCCTCGTCATCCATGGCGACCAGTTCGACATCGTCGTGCGCCACGCTCGCTGGCTCGCCTTCCTCGGCGATTGGGCCTACGCTGCGGCGCTCGCCGCCAATACCCATGTGAACAAAGTTCGCCGCTGGCTCGGCTTCTCCTACTGGTCGGCGTCCGCCTGGGCGAAGGTGAGGGTGAAGAACGCGGTGAACTTCATCGGCGCATTCGAGGAAGCGCTGGCGCGCGAGGCGCGCGAACACGAGTTCCACGGCGTCATCTGCGGACACATCCACTACGCCGCGATGCACGACGATTTCGGCATCGCCTATCACAATTGCGGGGACTGGGTGGAAAGCTGCACGGCGCTCGCCGAGCATCATGACGGGCGCTTCGAAATCATCCGCTGGGCGGGTCGAGCGGCAGAGCCGAGGTCGCGGGCGGCGCGCGCGCGGTCCGAAGCCGTGGCGGCGTGAACGCCGCGCCGATCCAGCTCATCCTGGTGACCGACGCCTGGGCGCCGCAGGTGAACGGCGTCGTGAATGCGCTCGAGCACGTCACCGGCATCCTGCGCGGGTGGGGCGACGAGCTGATGGTGATTGCGCCCGACCGCTTTCGCACCGTGCCCTGTCCGACCTATCCGGAGATCCGGCTTGCGATCGCGCGACCCGCCGCCGTCGCTGCGCTGATTGAGAAAGCGCCGTCCGCCTTTGTCCACATCGCGACGGAAGGGCCGCTTGGGATGCTCGCGCGGCGCTATTGCATCGCTCGCGGCCGGCCCTTCACGACCAGCTACCACACGAAGTTTCCGGAATATCTGTCGGCCCGCGTCCCGGTCCCGAAATCCTGGGGCTACGCCTTCATGCGCCGTTTTCACGGAGCCGGGCGCGGCTGCATGGTCGCGACGCGATCGCTTCGCGACGACCTTGCAGCGCGCGGTTTTCGGAATCTGATGCTGTGGTCGCGCGGGGTCGACGCTGCCCTCTTCCGCCCGCGGCCCGGTGCCGATCTCGGCCTGAAGCGCCCCGTCTTCCTCAATGTCGGCCGAGTCGCCGTTGAGAAGAACATCGAGGCTTTTTTGAAGCTCGATCTTCCCGGCTCAAAGGCGGTGGTTGGCGACGGCCCGGCGCGTCCAGTGCTGTCGCGTGCCTATCCGGATGCGCATTTCCTAGGGGAGCTTCGGGGAGAGCGGCTGGCATCTGCCTATGCCGCGGCTGATGTCTTCGTCTTCCCGAGCCTCACCGACACCTTCGGCAACGTACTTCTCGAGGCGCTGGCGTCGGGCCTGCCGGTCGCGGCCCTCCCGGTCACCGGGCCGAAGGACGTTCTAACCGATCCGCGTGTCGGCTTGCTCGACGAGAATCTCGGAAAGGCGGCGTGCTCGGCGCTCCTGCTGTCGCGTGCGGCGGCGCGTGACTTCGCGCTCAGCTTCACCTGGGAGGCGAGCGCCAACCAATTGCGCGACAACATCCTCGTCGCCAACGGAGTGAAGCAGCGCGCGGCGGCCTGAGCGATTGCCTGTGCGGAGCGGCTCCGCTATCGCCTGAAGTCCGCTTTCCAGGCTCCCGAATGGCCGACGTCCCGACCTTTGTCGATATTCTCGCCGCGCGCGAGCGCATCGCGGGCGAGGCAGTGCGCACCCCGCTTCTCCGGTCGCCGATCCTCTCCGAGCGGCTGAAGGCGCGCGTGTTCCTGAAGCCGGAGTGCCTGCAACGGACCGGCTCCTTCAAGTTCCGCGGCGCATGGAACGCGATCCAGGCGCTTGGGCCGACGGCGCGCGAGCAGGGCGTACTCGCGGAATCTTCGGGCAACCATGCGCAAGGCGTCGCCGAGGCGGCGCGCCTCGTCGGCGCGCGTGCGACCATCGTGATGCCGAATGATGCGCCGGAGCTAAAACGGCGGCGCACCGAGCGGAGCGGCGGCAGGATTGTCGCCTTCGACCGCGCTACGGAAGACCGCGACGCGGTTTTCGCGCGCGTCGTGGAGGAGTTGGGCGGGGCGGTCGTCCATCCGTTCAACGATCCTTTCGTGATCGCCGGGCAGGGCACGGTCGGGCTGGAAATCGCCGAGGATTGCGCGGCGCTCGGGATTACGCCGGAGATCGTCGTCGTTCCATGCAGCGGGGGAGGGCTGACGGCAGGCGTCACGCTGGCGATCGCCGAGCGGTTTCCCGCAGCCCGGCTCTATAGCGCCGAGCCCGAAGGCTTTGACGACTACGCCCGCTCGCTGAAGAGCGGGAAGCGGGAGGGGAACGCCCGCCGGACGGGCTCGATCTGCGATGCATTGCTCGTTCCGGAGCCGGGGCCAGTCGGATGGGAGATCAATCGGAAGCGGCTGGCCGGCGGTCTCGTCGCGAGCGACGCCGAGGCGCTCTTTGCAGTCGGCCTCTGCTTCGACGAGGCAAGGCTGGTGGTGGAGCCGGGCGGCGCGGTCGGGCTTGCCGCGCTGCTGGCCGGCCGGCTCGAGGTTCAGGGCCGAACCGTGGTGATCGTGCTTTCCGGCGGCAATATCGGCGACGAGATGCTCGCCGAAGGCGTCCGCGTCTATCGCTCCTCGGCAGGGTCGCGCAGCCGGTAGCTCGTCTGCCCCTGGCCGGCAGGTTCCTGCGTCGCCCCGTCTCCGTCGCCAACGACGACAAGCTCGGGCGCGCCGCCGGCGAGGCTCGCCGCGAGCGTCTGCAGCTCGTGCCGGGCGCGATCCGCGAGCGCGAAGCGGCGCGCGGTGTCGTCACCCTCCGGATCGACCGCGGCGCCCTCGATGGCGAGGTCGAGCGTCATGGCGATGTTGCGAAGCTCGTCGGCAATCCGTTCCGGCTGCAGCTGGTCGCGCACGGCGCCCATCGTCCCCTCGATTCGCTGCAGCGAGTCGATGAGGCCAAGCGTATCCTCCGGCTGGGAGCGCTGTCGATATTCGTTGAGGAAAGCCCGACCCTTGGAGGTCGAAGAGAGCGCTTGTAGAAGGCTGTTGAACTCGCGTTCGCTGATCTGTCCGAAATCCGCCCGGCCGGCCATGCCACTCGTCCTGATACGCACGAATACGTCTTCGGCACAGTTGCGGAAAACGCTTTAAGAAATGGCTTACGAAAAATGATGCGTGGCGAAGGATTGGGTTTCGCCATTCGCGCCGCGGCGTTTTCCGCCGCGGTTTTCTTCGCCAACGGCGCCTACATCCCGTTCTTTCCCATATGGCTCGCCGGGCGCGGCATGGGCGAGGCCGAGATCGGCACGCTTGTCGCCGCGCCAGTCCTCGCCCGAATCTTGCTGACACCACTGGTCGTCGGGGCCGCCGACTGGTTTCCGAGCCTCCGCGCCGCCGCTGCAGCGTACGCGCTTGCCGCTGGCTCGATCCTCGCGGCGCTTTTTGTGTTTTCGGGCTATTGGCCGATCCTTTTCTTCAGCGCGCTCGCATTCCTGTTCTGGGGCGCGCAGGGCCCGATTGCGGACGCGACGATCCTCCACGGCGTGCGCGAGCACGGGATCGACTACGCGCGCGTGCGGCTCTGGGGCTCGCTCGGCTTCTTAGGCGGCACGCTGGTCGGATCGGTCGCGGTGCAATATTTCGCGAGCGAAGCCGTGCTCCAGGTGCTGGTCGCCGCCTACCTCCTCGCGGGGGCGCTGGCGATGATATCGCCGCGCGTACCGACCGCCGCCGTCGGCGGCGAGAGCATCGGAATGCGCCTCGCGTTCTCCGACCCGACTCTGAGACGCGCGCTCATCGCCGGCAATCTCATTCTCGGCGGGCATGGCGCGTTCTACGCGTTCGGAAGCCTCTACTGGCAGGCGCAGGGCTTCAGCGGCGGTCTGATCGGCGTGCTGTGGGCATACAGCGTGGCGGTCGAGATCGCGCTCTTCTGGGCGGCGAAGCTGCTCCCCGGCTGGGGCGCACGGCGGATGATCCTGGTTGGATGCGCTGGCGCTATCCTCCGGTGGCTGCTCTTTCCGTTCGCCACCGAGCCCCTCGCCGCATTCGCGCTCCAAACCGTTCACGCCGCGACGTTCGGGCTCTCCCACCTCGGTATCATGAAAGCAATCGGTGCGATTGCCGCGCCGGGCCACACAGCGCGGCTGCAGGCGGCGCACCAATTGGTCGGCGGCGTAATGCTTGCTGCTGCCATGGCCGGGTCCGGTCCGCTTTTCCGCATTTCCCCGATCCTGGCCTTTTCGGCGATGTCGATCCTCGCGGTGGCGGCGCTGGCTATTGCCTACGGGCTGCCGCGCGGCCTTCAGCCCCAGAGGGCAGGGGCGGGCGGCTCCACCAGCGCGCCGGAATAGCGGAGCCCCGGCTCCCGGTCGCGCTTCAGAAGCAGAGGTCCGTCGAGATCGACGATGTCGGCCTCCTGGGCCAGGAGCAGGGCAGGTGCGGCCGCGAGGGAGGTCGCGACCATGCAGCCGGCCATGATTCCGAATCCGCGGCGGCGGGCCTCGCGCATAAGCTCCAGTGCCTCCGTCAGGCCGCCCGCCTTGTCGAGCTTGACGTTGACGCCGTCGTATTTCCCAGCGAGCGCATCGAGGTCGGCCGTCACGTGCAGGCTCTCGTCGGCATAGACCGGCACGGGCCGCTCCACCTCACGCAATAGCTCGTCGGCGCCCGCCGGCAGCGGCTGCTCAACCAGCTCGGCGCGAGTATCCGCGCAGGCGCGCATGTTTTCGGCGAAATTGTCCACGTTCCACGCTTCATTGGCGTCGGCGATCAGCCGCACCGCCGGCGCCGCCGTCCGCACGGCGCGGATGCGCTCCGGATCGCCGTCTCCGCCGAGCTTGAGCTTCAGGATCGGCCAGTTTCCGTGCCGCGCCGCCTCCGCCATCGAGGCCGGATCGCCAAGGCTCAACGTGTAGGCGGTCATCACCGGTTTCAGCCCGTCGAGGCCGGCAGTGCTCCACGCGGGCACGCCGTCGCGCTTTGCAGCATAGTCCCAGAGAGCGCAGTCGAGGGCGTTCCGCGCCGCGCCGGGCGGTAGGAGGCGCTGGAGTGGCGCGCGGTCGGCCGTCTCGAGCCGCGCCGCCTCGATCGCCGCCGCCACGCTTTCCGGCGTTTCGCCGTAGCGGGGATAGGGCCGGCACTCGCCGCGCCCGCTCGCCACCTCGTCGCCCACCTCGGCCACGACGACCGTCACTTCGGTGACGGACCCGCGCGAGATGACGAACGTCCCCTCGACCGGCCAGCGCTCGATCCGCGCGGTAACCTTGAGCGTCATGGCAGACTGCCTGCGTTTGCGGCGGTGGGGCGAATTGGACACATATTCACGGTCCGCATCTGCTAGCATGGGGCCGGAAATCCGTCAGCGGCGAAGCGGCGTTCCTGTGCAGGCATCGGTCCAACACTATTTCGACGACAGGCAGCGCATGCTGCTTCGCCCAATAGGGGGCTGGGTGATCGATCAGGCGCGCGAGCTGGACAAACGGCTCAGCGACCTCGCCACCGCCGCCCGCGAGCGCAAGACGCGGCAGATCGTGATCGATCTCGCCGAATTGGGGGCGCTCGACACAGCGGGAGCGTTCCTGCTCGCGCGACTCGAATACGAGTTCACCAGCAAGGATGGCGGAACCGTCGCCTGGCACGGCGCCGACAAGCACAGCCTGGCGCTGCTCGAGCGCGTGCGCGACGTGATCGCGGTGGACATGGACCACAAGCCGCCCGCGAACACCATTCTCGAAGACATTGGCGAAACCGTGCTTTCGGTGCTGGAGGATGCCCGGCGTCTCCTCCGCGTCCTCGGCGGCACGGTGCGTGAGCTTGGCTCGGTAATCGTGAGGCCGTGGACCCTCCGCGCAGCGGCGGTCGGCCGGCAGATCGAGATGACCGGCGTCCGCGCCGTCCCCATCATCTTCCTGATGTCGTTCCTGATCGGCGGGATCGTCGCTCAGCAGGGAGCGTTCCAGCTGCAATTCTTCGGCGCGACCATCTTCACCGTTGACCTTGTCGGCATCCTGTCGCTGCGCGAGGTGGCGCCGCTGCTCACCGCGATCATGGTGGCCGGCAGGTCCGGCAGCGCCATCACGGCGGAGCTTGGCTCCATGCGCATGCGCGAGGAGATCGATGCGCTCCGCGTGATGGGGCTCGACCCGGTGAACGTGCTCGTGCTGCCGCGGGTGCTGGCGCTCATCATCATGCTGCCGCTGCTGAGCTTCATCGCCGGCCTTGCGACGCTTTTCGGCGCCATGCTGACGCTCTGGTTTTACGTCGACATCCCGCCCGTCTCGTTCATTCAGCGCCTTCAGGATTCGGTCGATTTCTCAACGTTTTTCTCCGGCCTGCTGAAGGCGCCCTTCATGGCGCTGATCATCGGCTTGATCGCCTGCACCGAGGGTATGGCCGTGCGCGGCAGCGCGGAGTCGCTCGGCCGGCACACGACGGCCGCGGTCGTCAAGGCGATCTTCATGGTGATCGTTGTCGACGGCATCTTTGCCGTATTCTACGCGGCGATCGACTTCTGATGGCGACGAACGGCGGCGGCGACCCCCTCATCCGCGTCCGCGGCCTCACCGTGGGGTTTGACGGCGTTTCGGTGCTCGAAAGCCTCGACATCGACGTGAGGCGCGGCGAAATCCTCGCCATTGTGGGCGCGTCGGGCGCGGGGAAATCTGTGCTGCTCCGCTCGATCCTCGGACTGGTGCGTCCGCAAGCGGGGGAGATCGAGGCGTTCGGCCACACGTTCGGGCCATACGGCCCGTCCCTCGACATAGAGCGGCGCTGGGGCGTGCTCTTCCAGTTCGGTGCACTCTTCTCCTCGCTCACGGTCTTGCAGAACGTCTCCGTTCCGATGCACGAGTTCCTCGATCTCCCCGACGCGCTGGTAGAAGGGCTCGCGGGCATCAAGATCGAGCTGGTCGGCTTGAAGGAGCGAGATTTCGACAAGTACCCCGCGGAACTCTCCGGCGGCATGATCAAGCGTGCGGCGCTCGCCCGCGCGCTCGCGCTCGATCCGGAGGTCGTATTCCTCGACGAGCCGACCGCCGGCCTCGACCCTATCGCCGCCTCCGCGTTCGACGCGCTGATCGCCGATCTCAGAAACACTTTGGGCCTTACCGTGGTCATGGTAACCCATGACCTCGACACGCTTCACGCAATTGTCGACCGTGTCGCGGTGATCGGCGAGAAGCAGGTCCTCGTCGAGGGCGGCCTCGACGCGATGCGGCGCTTCGACCATCCTTGGGTGAAGAGCTATTTTGGCGGCGAGCGGGCAAGAGCGGCGTTCGGGGTAGCGTAATGGAAACCAAGGCCAACACGGCGCTGATCGGCGCCTTCACCCTGGTCGTGCTCGCGCTCGGGTTCGTCTTCGTCTACTGGGTCGCACGCGGCGCCGATCAGGGCGCCAGCGCCTCGCTAACGGTGATTTTCGAGGATCCGATCACCGGGCTCGGCGTCGGCAGCCCGGTGGTTTTCAACGGCATCAAGGTTGGCGAGGTGAAGACGCTCGAACTCGACCCGAAGCGGCCGAACGTCGTGCGCGCGGGACTGAACGTGCAGCCGCATCCCTCCATCAAGGCCGATACGCAGGTGACGCTCGGCTTCCAGGGCCTGACCGGCGTCGGCTACGTCGAGATGGCGGGCGGCTCGCCGCAGCTGCCGCCGATCTGGGAAGCGCAGCCCAATCCGACGATCATCGCCACGCGCTCCAGCATGCAGGACCTGCTCGCCGGCGCCCGCACCATCCTATCCCGCGCCGACGAGGTGCTGCAGACGCTCGAACGGACTGTCGCCGACAATTCCGACGACGTCTCGCTGGCCGTGCTGGAGCTCAGAAAATTCACCAGCGCGCTGGCGAAGAACTCCGACGGCGTGGCCGACTTCATCGGCAATGTCTCCGCGGCGTCGAAAGGCATTGCCGAGGCGACGGGCCGTCTGGAGGGGATCATCAACAAGAGCGAAGCGCTGCTAGATGCCGTCGAACCGGACGAGGTGCGGGCGGCGCTCGCAAGCATCCGGACGACGTCCGAGAGCCTCGCGAAGCAGGCTGACCGGATCGGTCCGATCATCGACCGCGCCGACGCAGTGGCCGCCAACGCGCAGGCCTTCTCCGAACATTTGCCGGCGCTTGGCGAGAAGGCGGAGGGCTTGGTCGCGGCCATCGACACAACGAAGGTGACGCG
>JBOHKB010000318.1:0-8570 GCA_050728815.1 Propylenella sp. | reverse complement strand
CGCCTCGCCCTGGCGCTGGTCGGCCTGCTCGCCGCGGCGGCAATCGCTGGGCCGGCCGATGCGGCGCGCAACTGCACCGCAATCGACGACGACGCCCGCCGGGCACAGGATTCCGGAAATCTCGACGAGCTGAAGCGCTTCTACACGGAGGCGCACGATCCGGCAGCGCGTTGCGACGAGCAGTACCTCGCCTCTTTCGGCCAGGACGTGGCGCTCGCGCATATCGACCTCTTCGTCGCCGAGCAGCAGAAGGACGGCGATGCACGCGCCCATCTGAACATCCTCGAAGAGGCGCGAAACTACGGCGAGCCGTGGCAGCTGCTTGTGGTGCTCGCCGGGGTCGAGGCGGACCTCGGCAATCACGAGCTGGCGGCCGCCTATTACCAGCAGGTCGTGACCGAGCTGCAAGTCGCGAGCCGCAGCGTCGACGCAAAATCCAACGCAGCGCAGAACCTTCCCTCCGAGGATGAGTTTGACAAGATCTACCGCGAGATGGCGCAATCGGCGCTGCTGGCAGAAACCTTCTCCCCGCCCGCTCCAAAGCGCGGGGTCGAGGGTGTGAGCGGGCTCTTCGCGGAATCCTACCGCGGCTACGTCGTGAAGGCGGTGCCGGTGCCGGTACAGTTCCAGTTCGACTCGACGCGCTTCACCAGCAAGGGCGAGCAGGTCGCCGCCTATCTGCTCAGCTACCTCGTCGACGAGAAGCTGCCGGCGATCACGCTGATCGGCCACACCGATTCCCGGGGCGATGCCAACTACAACGTCGACCTCTCCTTCCGGCGCGCCGCGGCGCTGGGCCAATACCTCAAGGACAACGGATACGGCGGGACGGTCCAAATAGACGGCCGCGGCGAGGCGGAACCGTTCGTGCCGGTCGACCCGACGCAGTACACAAACGATCTCGAAGCCATCGATCAGCTCAACCGTCGCGTGGAGCTGATCCGGTGAGGCACGCCGGTAGGGTTCCCGCGGGCAGCCGCATGCGCAGCGGACGCCTTGCCGCGGCGCTTCTCTTCGCCGGGGCAGCGATCGCGCCGGCACAAGCGCTCGCGGCCGTGCACGCGCTCGTCGTCGGAATCAACGACTACGTCGGCCCGCCCAAGCTCATGGGCGCGGTAAACGACGCCCACGACGTCTCCACCGCCCTCAAGCTGAACGGCGTTGAAGTGAGGTTGCTCACGGACCGTCAAGCGACGCGCGAGAACGTCTTCGCCGAGTGGCAGTCCATGGTGGACCGGAGCCAACCTGGCGACCTCCTCATCTTTCATTTCGCCGGGCATGGAATCAACGAGGACGATGCGAGCGGCGACGAGGAGGACGGGCAGGACGAAACCTATCTTCTCGCCGACTACGACGACGTCAACAACCCGGGCGAGCGGCTCGTCGACGACGAGCTCGACGTGTGGCTCACTCTCGCGACGGGCGCGGGGCGCAAGGTGCTGTTCGTGGCCGACGCCTGTCATTCCGGCTCGCCGACCCGCTCGATCTTCGGAGAGTCACTGCCGACGCGCTTCTATGTCCCGCGGACGAAACCGGAGCGCCCGCGGCCAATGATGGTAGCGTCGGTCCCGCAGGAATCGCGCGAATCGATCTTCTCGGTCGGCGCCACGCTCGACAGCCGCACGGTGCCGGAAATCATGATCGAAGACGCCCCGCGCGGCGCGCTCTCCTACGCCGTGGCGCGGGCGTTCGAAGGCAAAGCCGACCTCGACCGCAACGGCACGGTCGTGGCCGCGGAATTCGAGGCATTCGTCGAGCAGAACGTGCGGAGCTTCGCCTCGTCGAAGCAGACGCCGCAATTCGAGATCCCCGACGAGGGCTTCCCGATCATTGCGGGGCGGCAGATTGAAGTCATCCCCGCGGCGCCCGAGGGCGGCCCCATCCGGATACACATCCGCGACGGCGCCGCCGAGGATTTCCGCGCGGCGATTGCCGGGATGGAAGGCGTCGAGCTGATCGACGACGAACCGTTGGCCCAGCTCATCTTCGACCCGACGACGGGCACGCTGGCCAACAATGCGCACGATCCAGTCGCCCAAAACCTCGATCTGGACGGATTGAAGGTTGCGATCGAGGCGGACCGGGCGCTGAAGGAGCTGATGCAGCTCGGGCTGCAGGGCACTCTCACCATCGCGCACTCGCCCGATGACGGCGTCCACCCCGAGGGCGCGAAGATCGGCTTCACGGTCCCCTCAGTCGGCGGCAGCTACCTGACGATCTTCGACCTGACCGCCACCGGCTCGATCCACTTCCTCTGGCCGACCCAACCGGGCGACATCGATCCGTACACGGCGGGCGAGTCGTTCACGCTCGATACGATGGTGACGCCGCCATTCGGCGCCGACAATCTCGTTGTGCTCGCGACCGACTCGCCGCCGGTCGAGCTTCGCGCGGTGCTGAAGCAGCTCGACGGCACGCGCGATCCCGCCGCTCTCATCGCAAGCCTGAAGGCGGCGGTCGCCGATCAGCCGTACCGCATCGCTCTCCAGGCATTCTTCACGGGCCAAAAATGACTCCCTTGCGCAAAACGATCCTCGCCCTGCTATCCGCGACCTTCCTCATTGGCGCGGCCCCCGTCGCCGCCAAGACGCGTGCGCTCGTCATCGGGATCAACGCCTATCCGGAGATCACGGTGAACGGAGTCGGCGGCCAGCGGGACCTCCGCGGCGCGGTGAACGACGCGAAGAACATGCAAGCGGCGCTCACGAAGTTCTTCGACGTGAAGCCTGAGGAGGTAAGGCTCCTCGTCGACGCCGATGCCAGCCGCGACAACATCCTCGGGCAGTTTCGCGAATGGCTGATCGACGGCACGGCGTCCGGCGACCGCGCGATCTTCTACTTCGCCGGCCACGGCGCTCAGGTTCCCGACGAGGACGGCGACGAGGGCGAAGACAAGTTCGACGAGGTGCTCGCTCCGAGCGACACCAGGGGCGAGCTGCAGGGAAGTACGGCCGGGCTGAGCGGCTTCATCCTGGACGACGAGATCGAGGAGCTTGTCGCCGGCCTATCGGGCCGCGAGGTGATGATGATCGTCGATGCCTGCCATTCGGGCACGATCACCCGCGGCACGCTCGAAGTGCGTAAGTCCGGCGCCGTGGATGACAGCTACACCGGCGTTCGCACGCTGACGCCGAACGGGCCGATCGGCGTGCTGCCCGATCTCGAAGAGCTCGGCACCCGCAGCGCGCATCGGACGGGGACGCGCCTGATCGCGGTGGAGGAGGCGCCGGTCGTCGTCGCTGCCGCCGTGGAGCAGCCGGTCGAGACGCCCGCCGACCAGCCGGCCGCCGAGATTGCCGTCGAAACCGGTGCCGCCGAGAAGAATGTGTCCGACCTGATCGCAGTGTGGACGGCGGTCGCCTCCGCGCAGCTCGCGGTCGAAGACCTTGAACTCGGCGGCGGCGAAGGTCTCTTCACCAACCGGTTCGTCAAGGGGATCGCCGACGGCTCCGCCGACCTCAACAAGAACGGCCGGATCACCGCGTCGGAGCTCCTCGCCTATCTGCGCAGCGAGTCGGAGGCCTACTGCAAGGAGTTCGCCTGCGGCCCGGGCGGACTGACCCCGACGCTCGAGGCCAATGTCGGATATGACGGCGAAACCATCGTGGAACTGGCCGTCGCCGAGGCACCAAAGGAGGAAACGGCGCCCGAGGAAAAGCCGGCAGAGGCGACGCCGGTCGGCGCGCAACCGGTCGAAACCAAGCCGGTTGAGGCGGTCATGGCTTCGAGCGACGCGATCCCCGAACAGGGCCATGAGGAAGCAGCCGGCGGCTTGACCCTCACCCTCTCCACCGATGGGAAGATGCATCTCGGCGATGCGCTCCGCGTCACCGTCCACACCGAGTTTCCAGGCGAGCTGATCATCCTCGACGTCCGCGACGACGGGACGACGGTGCAGCTTTTCCCCAACGGCTTCTCACTCAAGGTGGGCGTCGTGACCTATCTGAACGCCGGGGAGACGCGCTATGTGCCGGGCGACCTCGACCCGTTCGTGCTAGTGCCCGACGCGCCGGGGACTGGCCGCATCGTTGCGATCGTCGTCGACGACGCCACGACCGTCGCCAACATAACGAAGCAGTTCCTGAATCTCGAACCCATCCCCGCCGCGGACCGATACATCGCCGCGCTGACCCGCGAGATAAATGCTGCCGTCGAGCTTCCGGCGGGAAGCGAGGAGGCGCTGGAGAAGCCGGCAACGTCGGCCGTGATCTTCCGAGCAGAGGCGAACTACCTCATCGAGTGATCCGGAAAATGCGACAGCGCCGCCGTCCGTCAGGACGCGGCGCTGTCGAGATATCCTGCGCGACCGGCGTAGCCGCCGACGATGCGCGCTACTTCTTCTCGATGCGGTAAGACTCGTGGCAGGTGTTGCAGTTCTGCGCCGCCGCGCCGAACGCGGCCTTGAACGAATCGAGGTCCTGCGGCTTTGCCGCGACGGCGGCGTCCGTGTCCTTCTGGAACTTTGCGAGGATGGCCTGGAATCCGGCCATGTCTTCCCAGATTTTCGGGCTCGCTTCCGTATTGCCCTTATCAGACCCTTCCGGGAAGTAGTCGCCGTAGGTGTAGGCGACCGCATTCATCGTGGCCAACACGGCGTTCGCCACGACGACGTTGAAAGGCGTATCTCCCCGGATCATCGCGACCGCCGCGCCGGCGGCCGCCGCGTTCGAGAGCATGAGCTTCTGCCGGCTGTCGATCGGGTCATCGGAGGCGAGCGCCGTCCCGGAGAGCGCAGCCATCAGCAGCGAAAATGTCGTTACCTTCAACGTTCTCACATGTACCCCCTTGGGTTGGTTGGACACGAGAAGCACGAGGGCCGTCGCCGGCCGCGTTCGGTCAGCTTCGATGTTTTCCCTGTCGTTCGCAAGACCCGGATCGGTGAGCCACGCCGCCGCACCCGAGAATCCGCTGCGGTGCTCAGCGCTCCTGCAGCCCGAGTTGCCGACCAGGTCGAAGCTTCAGATCAAAAATTCAAACTGAGACACTATCCCGCCTGAGCTTTGCTAGGCAGGAAATTTTCGCGCATGCTTCTATCTGGCGACTGCCTTACACTTCCGCCCGGCGCGGTATCTACGGCGCCCGCGCCTATCCGGAGAATCCTGGTTCTTGTCTGAACTACGAAGCAATAGCGAGCCCGCACAATGAGCCGCCCGACAGGATATCTGCGTCGTCGATTGTGGGTTGGCGTGATCGCCATTGTCACCGCGTGTGCGGTCGCCGGCTATGTGGCCTATGACAAGCTGATGGCCCGGGTCATCCCGATCTACGCGGACGACGCAGAGCATTTCAAATACGGCTCCGTCGGAAATGACGGCAAGACGGGTCTGCCGTATGCAATTTGGGTCGCGCTGCCGAAGGTTTTTCCGGAGTATCTGCCGGGTCCGGACGGTTACGCTTCGCTCGGCTTCCGCTGGGAGGCCAACCGCACGCAATCCGACACGCCGATAGGATTCTCCCGAGCCCGCGTCGGAATCGAACGCATCGCGATCAATTGCGCCTTCTGCCATGTGACGACATTTCGCCGCGCGCCCGGCGCGCCGCAGGAGTTCGCCGTGGCGGGTCCCAGCAACGTGATGGATATCTTCGGCTACATCACGTTTCTTACGGCGTGTGCCCGCGACGCCCGATTTTCACCTGATGTGCTCTTGCCGGCCGTAGAAGAAGAGGTGCGCCTCTCCTGGCTTGATCGGTTCCTGTACCGCTACCTGATCATTCCGTCCGTCAAGGAGGCGCTCCTCACGCAAGGCGCAAACTTCGAATGGACGGCTCAGCACGAACGCTCGCCCTGGGGACCGGGCCGCATTGACCCTTTCAATCCGGTAAAATTCGGCATGCTGCAGCTGCCGGATGACGGAACCATCGGCAATTCGGACATAATGCCGGTTTGGAATCTCGATGCGCGAAACGCAATCAGGCCCAACGCGCCGTTGCATTGGGACGGGCGCACCGACTCGATCGACGAAGCTGTTCTGAGTTCGGCGTTGGGCGACGGGATGACCGCGGCGGAGTACGATGAGCAAACGCAGGCATCATTGCGCCGCCTCAACGCATTTGTCCGCCGGACAATGCCGCCAGCCTCGCCGCACCGGCCGGACGCGGTGGCTGTCGATCGCGGCCGCGGCCTGTACATGACGCATTGTGCGGAGTGTCACAACCCCGGGGGCGCGCGCACGGCCACGCTGATTCCGGCCGCTGAAGTGCAGACCGATCGGCATCGTGTGGATAGCTGGCCCCCCGCGGGCGCCGCCGCATACAACGCCTACAAGGTAGGCCGCGACTGGGGTTTTCGCCGCTTCCGGTCGACGGATAGCTATCTCGCCGTCCAGCTCGACGGGTTGTGGCTGCGGGGCCCCTATCTTCACAACGGCTCGGTACCGACGCTGGCGGATCTGTTGGAGCCGCCCTCGCAAAGACCGGTCGCCTTTCTCCGTGGCGGCGAAGTGCTTGATCCGGTCCGTGGGGGCTTTGTGGCGCCGCCGTGCGATCCGGCCAATCCGCCGAAGGGCCAGTTCTGCCTCGACACGAAATTGCCCGGAAACAGCAATGCCGGGCACGTTTACGGCACCGAACTGCCACCAGCCGAAAAGGCCGATCTGCTGGCGTATCTGCTCACATTCTGAGCGCATACGTGCGGGAAAATCTCGGTCTCCCGGACGATGGATTTTGCCGGTTGTCACGCACCCAGCGCCGCCGTGGCATGCGTGCTCGAGTTTCACGGATCGTGATCAGACAGCGAAGCGGGGTCGCCGTCTCTCCGTCCACCCGTGCCAACCCAATGCCAGCGGCTGAGGCTTGACAAGGGGGCGAAATCATGTGGCGTGGCGCTGTTTTGCGCCTCGAATGATCTCGCTGGCTATCCGATACGATGAGTTCGTTCACGTTGAACGGTGCACCGCGGACGCTTGCCGACGATCGCGAAGCGCTGCTTGTCGACGTCTTGCGCGACCAACTGGGACTGACCGGCACAAAGCTTGTCTGCGGAGCCGGCGTCTGCGGGGCGTGCACCGTGCTCGTCGACGGTACGCCGGTCGTCAGCTGCCTGCTGCCCGTATCGTCGATCGAGGGCAAATCGGTCGTAACGGTGGAGGGCATTGGCGCCGACGGCCTGCATCCAATCCAGAAGGCCTTCATCGCCTGCGATGCTCTTCAATGCGGATTCTGCACGCCGGGCTTCATCGTCGAAGGTGCCGCGTTCCACGATAATTGGCGGCGGAATCAAGGTGCGTCCGCCCCGGCGCGGGAAACCGTCGCGGCGGCTCTCTCCGGGCATTTGTGCCGCTGCGCCGCGTATCCCAATATCCTCCGCGCAGTCGCGGAGGCCTGCGATGGCCGCTTCGACGCGGCGGCGATCGAAGGTCCGCGTCTGGAGGCGAAGGAAAAGGTCACCGGCCAGGCGAAGTACACCGTCGACATCAAGCGTCCCGGTCAGCTCGAAGGGGTCATCCTGCGTTCGCCCTACGCACACGCCCGCGTGCTCGAGCTCGACCTGAGCCCGGCGCTGGAGGAGCCGGGCGTAAGCGCGGTCGTCTCCCTACTGGAGCGCGACAAGATCGTCCGCTTCGCCGGACAGGAGGTCGCTGCCGTTGCCGCGAGGGACGCCAAAGCTGCGAAGGCGGCGCTCGCAGCCATTCGCGTAAGCTACGAGCCGCTCCCTTCGGCAGTGGGCATGGATGCGGCGCGAAACGCCGATGCGCCGCTCGTCTACAAAAGCATCTTCCCGAGCGCACCGAATACTGGCGAGGGTCCGATCGTTCCGGCGCTGTGGCGGCGCAATGTGCGTGGTCCCTCGTCGACGCTGTCCGACAAGGCTCGGAAAGCGCGCAACATGATCGCAGCGGCGAAATCGAAGGCTGACCCACTGCTCGTGGAGGGCACGTGGCGGACGAGCGCCCAGTGCCACACCGCGTTCGAGCCTCACGTCGCCATCGCGGAGTTCAGCGACCATCGGCTGACCGTCTATCTTTCGACGCAGTCGGTTCGCGCGATGGCGAGTCTCATCGCGCGCAAGTTCTCGCTGCCGGAAGACAAAGTGCGAGTTATCGTGGATCACGTCGGCGGCGGTTTCGGATCCAAGCTCAACTTACGGGCGGAGACCGTGGCCGTGGTCGAACTGGCCCGCATCGCGAAGGCGCCGGTGCGCGTCATGCTCAACCGGCACGAGGAATTGTCGGTGGCCGGTTATCGGCCCGGCGCGGAGCTTATGGTTTCGCTGCTGCCGGGAGAGGACGGCGCGCTCAAGGCTCTGTCCGTCAAGACGTTCGCCGACGGAGGAGTCGGCGTGAACTCCACGATTGCCGGGATCGGGCGTTTCCACTATCCGGCCGAGGCCAAGGAGCTCGCCGACTACGATGTCGTCAGCAACCTGCCGCCAGGCTCTCCCTTCCGCGGGCCTGGCGGACCGGTACTCGCCTTCGCGTTGGAACAGGCCGTCGACGAAGCGGCTCTTCGGCTTGGGACAGACCCTATCGACCTTCGCCGCCGCTGGGATCCGAATCCGTCCCGCCAGAGGCTCTACAACTGGGCCTCGTCACATGATGTTTGGCGCAAGCGTCGATCGTCCGGTACGGCGT
>JBOHKB010000317.1:0-2620 GCA_050728815.1 Propylenella sp. | reverse complement strand
ACCTTCTGGTCCGGCCGGACTTTCGCCTGCGCGGCCGGCTCGCCGATGAGACGGATCAGCCCGGCCGGGTCGGCGAAGGAGTTTTGCCGGAAGGCGATGACCGCGCCCTTCGGCCCGGCCTCGACCTTCTCCACGTTGGCGCGCCGGCAGAGCGATTTCACGTAGACGATCTTCAACAGATGCTCGACCTCGTCGGGAAGCGCCCCAAAGCGGTCGATCAGCTCCGCGCCGAACGCGTCGATCTCCTCCGCGCTGTCGAGCTCGGCGAGCCGGCGGTAGAGGTTCATGCGCAGCTCGAGGTCGGGCACATAGTCCTCCGGGATCAACACGGCCATGCCGATGGTGATCTGCGGCGACCAGCGTTCCTCGCCCGCCTCGCCGCCGCCGGCGCGGAGGCTCGCCACCGCCTCCTCCAGCATCTGCTGGTAAAGCTCGAAGCCCACCTCCTTGATGTGACCGCTCTGCTCCTCGCCCAAGAGATTGCCGGCGCCGCGGATGTCGAGGTCGTGCGAGGCGAGCTGGAGGCCGGCGCCGAGCGTGTCGAGCGATTGCAGCACCTTCAGGCGCCGCTCGGCATTGTCGGTCAGCGTCTTCCGAAGCGGCACCGTGAAGAGCGCATAGGCCCGCACCTTCGAGCGGCCGATCCGCCCGCGCAGCTGATAGAGCTGCGACAGGCCGAACATGTCGGCGCGGTGGACGACCAGCGTGTTCGCGCGCGGGATGTCGAGGCCGGATTCGACGATCGTGGTGGAGAGCAGGATGTCGTACTCGCCGTCGTAGAAGGCGTTCATCACCTGGTCGAGCTGCGTCGCCGGCATCTGCCCGTGCGCGACCGCGACCTTCGCCTCCGGCAGATTATGCTCCAAAAATTCCTTGATCTCGGGAAGGTCGGAGATGCGCGGCACGACATAGAACGACTGCCCGCCGCGCAGCCGCTCGCGGAGCAGCGCCTCGCGGATGGTGAGCGCGTCGAAGGGCGAGATGAAGGTGCGCACCGCCAGCCGGTCGATCGGCGGGGTCGCGATCAGCGACAGGTCGCGCACACCGGTCAATGCAAGTTGCAGCGTGCGCGGGATGGGCGTCGCGGTCAGCGTCAGCACGTGCACGGAGGCGCGCAGCTCCTTCAGCCGCTCCTTGTGCTTCACGCCAAAATGCTGCTCCTCGTCGACGATCAAGAGGCCGAGGTCCCTGAACTCGATCGCCTTGCCGAGCAGCGCGTGCGTGCCGATCGCGATGTCGATCGTCCCGTCGGCGATGCCCTTCTTGACGCGCGCGAGCTCCGCCGAGCCGACCAGCCGCGAGGCGTGGCCGATCTTGAGCGGCAGGCCGCGGAAGCGCTCCGTGAAGGTGGAAAAATGCTGGCGGGCGAGGAGCGTGGTTGGCACGACGACCGCCACCTGCCGCCCCTCCATGGCGGTGACGAAGGCGGCGCGGAGCGCCACCTCGGTCTTGCCGAAGCCGACGTCGCCGCAGATCAGCCGGTCCATCGGCCGCCCCGCGGCAAGGTCGTCGAGGGTCGCGTCGATCGCGCCCATCTGGTCCTCGGTCTCCTCGTAGGGGAAGCGCGTGGCGAACTCGTCGTAGAGGCCGGAGGGCGGGACGAGCGCGGGTGCGTTCCGGAGCAATCGCGCCGCCGCGGTCTTGATCAGCTGCTCGGCGATCTCGCGGATGCGCTTCTTGAGCCGCGCCTTGCGGTTCTGCCAGCCGACGCCGCCGAGGCGGTCGAGTTCCGCCTCCGAGCCTTCCGCGCCGTAGCGGGTCAGAAGCTCGATGTTTTCGACCGGCAGGAACAGGCGGTCGTTACCGGCGTAGAGGATCTCCAGGCAGTCGTGCGGCGCGCCCGCCGCCTCGATCGTGCGGAGCCCGGTGAAGCGGCCGATGCCATGGTCGAGGTGCACGACGAGGTCGCCGGCGGCGAGGCTCGAGACTTCCGTCAGCGCTTCCGCCGCGCGCCGGCGGCGCTGCGGGCGGACGAAGCGGTCGCCGAGCACGTCCTGGTCGCCGATGATGGCGAGGTCGGGCGCCTCGAAGCCGGTTTCGAGCGGCAGGACGGCGAGTCCGGTCTCGCTGTCGGCGAGCCTGTTCAGCTCGGCGAAGCTCGCGACCGGCTTCAGCGCGAGCAGGCCGTGGTCGGTCAGCACCTGGCCGAGCCGGTCCCGCGCGCCTTCGCTCCACGAGGCGAGGAGCACCTTTCGACCGCTCTTCTCGAGGTTCGCGACGTGCTCGACCAGCGCGTCGAAGACGTTCACGTCGCCCGCCGCCCGCTCCGCCGCGAAGGAGCGCCCCGCCCGGCCGCCCATGTCGATGACCGCGCGAGTGTCTTCCCCCTCGACAAATGGCGAGAGCGTCGCGGTCCGCCTGTCGGCGAGGCGCGATTTCCATTCGTCCTCAGTGAGATAAAGCGCGTCGGGCGGGATCGGCTTGTAGGGGACGGCGCCCGCCGCCGCGCCCTTTTCGGCCGCCTCGCTTCTCGCCGCGAAGTGATCGCGCACTTGGTCCAGGCGTTCCGCAAGACCGAGCGCCGTGTGATGTTCAAGTAGAATCGGAACATCCGGCAGGAAGTCGAGCAAAGTTTCCATCCGCTCGTAGAAGAACGGCAGCCAGTGCTCCATGCCGGCGA
>JBOHKB010000316.1:0-3268 GCA_050728815.1 Propylenella sp. | reverse complement strand
TCGGGACTTTCAACGTGAAGAACGGCGCGATCGTGCTGCCGAGCGCGGCTCGCGAAAACGCGCGCCAGTAGGGGACCAACAAAATGTCAAAGCTTGTGACGCGCAGCATCGCGCGGGCCGCGGCGCTCTGCCTCGGCTCCGCGCTCATATCGGGCCAGGCGGCGGCCGACGACGTGGTCAACGACGACCAGATCGTCATCGGCCGCGAGTGCGTCGGCTTCAGCTGCGTGAACGGCGAAGCCTTCGACTTCGACACGATCCGCCTGAGGGATGTCAACAATCGGATCGGTTTCATCGACACCAGCGTCGCCGCCGGTGTGTCGACCCGCGACTGGCGGATCGAGGCCAACTCGAGTGCTAGCGGCGGCGCGAGCTATCTCGCGCTGAAGGACATGGGCAACACGTCGACGGGCGCCGAGGGCGGAACCGCGTTGCTCTACCTCTCCGCAGGTGCGCCGGCCAACTCGATCTTCGTCTCTCCCTCCGGGCGGGTCGGATTCGGGACCTCGGCTCCGTTGACAGAGTTTCACATCAGGACAGGATCCCAGCCGGTTATTGTGCTGGAGCAGGACGGCAGCGGCGGCCTCACCCCATGGCTTTGGCAAATGGGCGGCAGCGCGGACGGTTTTTTCGTCGTCGACCAAACGTCCGACCAGATACCGTTCCAGATATTTCCCAATGCGGGTCACGACCGCCTGATCCTTAGGAACGGCGCCGTCGGCATGGGGACGTTGAACCCCACCGCCAACCTGGAGATCGTCGGCGGTACCGGCTTCAAGTCGGGTTTTGCAGGAGCCGCAGTCGAATTCTTAGCCCGTGGCGACCTCGGCTTCGGCCTCGTCGGCACCGACACCAACCACCCGCTGCATCTGCGCGTGACCAATACGCCAAGAATGGTGCTGGCCACCTCCGGCAACGTCGGCGTGGGCACGACGACGCCCGCGGCTCAGTTTCACACGACCGGGACGGTCCGCTTCGCCGGTGTGGCGAACTGCGCCTCGGGCATACGGAGCAGCGCCGCCGGCGACCTCTCCTGCATCGCATCGTCGGCGCAGCTGAAGAACATCGCCGGCGCGCTTTCGCCGGAGGTGGCGCTTCAGAACGTCATGGCGCTTCGTCCACAGGTGGGCACCTACAAGGTGACGCCGGAGGAGCCCGAGCACTGGCTGATCGCGGAGGAGGTCGCGGAAGTCGATCCGTCGCTCGTGGGCCTCAAGGACGGCGAGCCCCACACGGTCAAAACCTATGGCGTCATCGCCGACCTCGTGGCGGTGATCCAAGAACAGCAGCGCCGGATCGAGACACAGCAAGCGCGGTTCGAGGCGCAGCAGGCGCAACTTGAGGAGCAGCAAAGCCGCGTCGAGGAACAGCAGCGCCGGATCGCTGCGCTGGAGCGGGCCGTCCTCCGGCAATAGCGCGGCGCCTCCTTTATCCGGCGCGGCGTTGATCCGGCGATCTCGGCCGCTCAGGCCCGCCTCCGCCCGTAGCGCGAATGCGGCGCGATTCCTTGACCCGCCCGGCCCTTGCGGCATAAGTGCCGGCAAATCGGGCCTCCGGGCGGGAAATGATCCTCGTCATCGACAACTACGACTCATTCACCTGGAATCTTGTCCACTACCTGGGCGAGCTCGGGGCGAAGCCGCATGTCGTCAGGAACGACAAGATCACGGTGGATGAGGCGCTCGCTGGCGAGCCGGAAGCGATCGTGCTCTCGCCCGGGCCGTGCACGCCGAACGAAGCAGGCATCTGCCTCGACCTGATCCGGCAGGCGAACGGCGCGGTGCCTCTTTTTGGCGTCTGCCTCGGCCACCAGGCGATCGGCCAGGCCTATGGCGGCAAGGTGGTACGGGCACCCATGCTGATGCACGGAAAGCTGTCCAAAATCGTGCACGAGGGGGATGGCGTACTGCACGGCATCAACGGCCCCTTCATGGCGACGCGCTACCACTCGCTGACGATCGCGCCGGACTCGATGCCGGAGAGTCTGGTGGCGAATGCGCACACCGAGGACGGGGTCGTCATGGGGCTCCGCCACCGTGCGGCGCCGGTGCACGGCGTGCAGTTCCATCCCGAGTCGATCGCCTCCGAGCACGGCCATCGCGTGCTCGAGAATTTTCTCAGGATCGCCCGCGCCTACAACGAAAGCGCCGGGCGGCGCGCGGCGTAGGGAGCGGCCTATGGCCGACATGAAGAGTTTTCTGGCCAAGGTCGCCTCGGGCGAGAAGCTGACGCGCGAAGACGCCGAGGCCGCCTTCAACGTCATCATGTCGGGCGAGGCGACGCCGACGCAGATCGGCGGCTTTCTGATGGCGCTCCGCGTCCGCGGCGAGTCGGTGGACGAAATCGCCGGCGCGGTCTGCGCCATGCGTGGCAAGATGACGAAGGTCGAGGCGCCGGAGGGCGCGATCGACATCGTCGGCACCGGCGGCGACGCCTCCGGCACCCTCAACATCTCGACCTGCTCGGCCTTCGTGGTCGCCGGCGCCGGCGTGCCGGTCGCCAAGCACGGCAACCGCGCGCTGTCGTCGAAGTCGGGCGCTGCAGACACGCTCGCGGCGCTCGGCGTCAAGATCGAGCTCAAGCCGGAAGAGATATCGAAATGCATCCGCGAGGCCGGCATCGGGTTCATGTTCGCGCCGGCCCACCATTCCGCCATGCGCCATGTCGGCCCGTCGCGCGTCGAGCTCGGCACCCGCACCGTCTTCAACCTGCTCGGCCCGCTGTGCAATCCGGCAAGCGTCAAGCGCTACATGCTCGGCGTCTTCGCGCGCGAGTGGGTGGAGCCGATCGCCGACGTTCTCTCCTCGCTCGGGGCGGAGCGCGCCTGGGTGGTGCACGGCTCCTTCGGCGACAATGGCGGCATCGACGAGATTTCCTTGACCGGCATCAGCTACGTCGCGGAGCTGCGGAACGGCCGTGTCCGCTCGTTCCAGATCGAGCCGGCCGACTTTCAGGTGGACACGGTGTCGCCAAAGGCGCTGCTCGGCGGCGCGCCGGCGGAGAACGCTCGCGCGCTCCGCGCGGTGCTCGAAGGCGAGCTTGGCGCCTTCCGCGACGTCGCCATCATGAACGCCGGGGCGGCGCTGATGGTCGCCGGCAAGGCGGAGCTGACCGAGGACGCGGCGAAGCTTGCGCGCCAGTCGATCGACTCGGGGCGCGCGCTGAAGGCGCTCGACCGCCTCGTCGAAGTCTCGAACGGGTGAGCGCGTGGCCGACATCCTGAAGCGCATCGAGGCCTACAAGCGCGAAGAAATCGCCGCCGCCAAGG
>JBOHKB010000315.1:0-3300 GCA_050728815.1 Propylenella sp. | reverse complement strand
CCCTCTCCCCACAAGGGGGAGAGGGTTCGATGCGGCGGCGCCCAGACCTTTCCGGGGACCCTGCATGAACGACCAAGCTCGCCCCTCCGACGCGATCGAAGCGAAACGCGAAACCTTCACCGGCAACCGCGCGCTCCTGATCGAGGAGCCGCTCCTCTTCGAGATCGGCCGAGCGGAAATATCCGGCGTCGACGTCACCATGCTCGAGACGGAGGGCGACCGGCTCGGAAACCATCGCCGCGCGACGTCGATCGATCTTCCCGCGCTCTCCGAGCCGGAGGCGATGCGCCACTATGTGCGCCTCAGCCAAAAGAACTACGCGATCGACATGGGCATCTTCCCGCTCGGCTCGTGCACGATGAAGTACAATCCTCGGCTCAACGAGGCCGTGGCGCGGCTCCCCGGCTTTGCCGACATCCATCCGCTGCAGCCCGTCTCGTCCGCCCAGGGCGCGCTCGAGCTGATCGACGAGCTTTCCCGCTGGCTGATCGAGATCACCGGAATGCATTCCGTCGCCATGAGCCCGAAAGCGGGCGCGCATGGCGAGCTCTGCGGCATGATGGCGATCAAGGCGGCGCTTTCGGCGCGTGGCGAGGCGCGCACGAAGGTGCTCGTGCCTGATTCCGCGCACGGGACGAACCCCGCGACCGCCGCGGCGCTTGGCTATTCCGTGGTCACGGTACCGGCCGGGGACGACGGGACGGTGCGCGCCGCCGACGTGCGCGCGAAGCTTGCCGAGCATCAGTATGAGATCGCGGCGATCATGCTCACCAATCCGAACACCTGCGGCATCTTCGAGCCGGAGGTTTTCGAGATCGCCGAGGTGGTGCACGAGGCGGGCGCCTATTTCTACTGCGACGGCGCGAACCTGAACGCCATCATGGGCAAGGCGAAGCCCGGCGACCTCGGCATCGACGCCATGCACATCAACCTGCACAAGACGTTCTCCACGCCGCATGGCGGCGGCGGGCCGGGCGCCGGGCCGGTCGTGTTGTCCGAAGCGCTCACGCCGTTCGCGCCGCTGCCGCTCATCGTGCGCGACGGCGATTCTTATCGGCTGGTCGAGCACGCGGACGATGCGGGCGGAGCGCAGCCGTTCGGCCGCATGTGCGCATTCCATGGCCAGATGGGCATGTTCGTGCGCGCGCTCGCCTGGATGCTGTCGCACGGTTCAGACGGGATGCGGCAGGCGTCCGAGGACGCGGTGCTCAACGCAAACTACATTCGCGCCGGGCTGAAGGACGTGATGAGCGTCTCTTACCCCGAACATCCGGCGATGCACGAGGCGCTGTTCGACGACCGCTTCCTGAAGGACAGCGGCGTTTCCACGCTCGACTTCGCCAAGGCGATGATCGACGAGGGCTTTCACCCGATGACGGTCTATTTCCCGCTCGTCGTTCACGGGGCGATGCTGATCGAGCCGACGGAATCGGAATCGCGCGCGAGCCTCGACCTCTTCGTCGCGGCGCTCCGCGACCTCGTCTTCGCCGTGAAAGCGGGAAAGACGGAGCGCTTCAGCGAGGCGCCGCGCTTCTCGCCGCGGCGAAGGCTCGACGAGACGCGCGCGGCGCGCCAGCCGGTGCTGAAGTGGACGAAGCCAGGGGCTTGGGAGGTCGCGGGAGAGTAGGGCGAAAGGGCTTTAATGCCGCAGGAAGGGCTTGCCCGCCCTAGCCTTGAACCCGCTTCTTTCGCGGCTTACCGTCCTCCGCAGTGTGAGCATAAGAGGAGGAACGCCATGGCCACCCTGCAACCCGACCCGAGTTTCTATCCTTCGCCGCGCTTGGCGGAGAAGGCGAAGCCGGAGACGCTCGCCTACGTGGCTGCGTTCGACCCGCAGCGGAAGAAGCCCGACGCGATCGCCGTCGTCGACGTCGATCCGAAGAGCTCGAGCTATTCGCAGATCGTCGGCTCGGTTTCGATGCCGAACGCCGGCGACGAGCTGCATCACTTCGGCTGGAACGCCTGTTCGTCCTGCCTCTGCCCGAACGCGCCGCATCCGCACATGCAGCGCCGCTACCTCGTCGTGCCGGGCCTCCGCTCGTCGCGCATGCACATCATCGACACAAAGCCCGATCCGCGGAAGCCGAAGATCGTGAAGGTGATCGAGCCCGAGGAGATCGCCGAGAAGACCGGCTACACGCGGCCTCACACGATCCATTGCGGGCCGGAGGGAATCTACGTCGCGGCGCTCGGCAATTCCGAGGGCAAGGGGCCGGGCGGCGTCTTTCTCATGGACGCCGAGACCTTCGAGCCGCGCGGGCGTTTTGAGATCGACCGCGGGCCGCAGCACCTCGCCTACGACGCCTGGTGGCACCTTGGCTACGACACGATGGTGACCAGCGAATGGGGCACGCCGGACACGTTCGAGAACGGCCTCGTGCCGGAGATCCTGCTCGGCTCTAAATACGGGCGCAAGCTTCACTTCTGGGACCTTCACAAGCGCAAGCATCTGCAGGAAATCGACTTCGGCGAGGAGCACCAGCTCGTCTTCGAGCTCCGGCCCGCGCACGATCCGACCAAGGCGCACGGGTTCGTCAATTGCGTGATCAGCCTGAAGGACCTCTCGTCGTCGATATGGACCTGGTTCCGCGACGGCGACAAATGGGCGGTGAAGAAGATCATTTCCATACCCGCCGAGCCGGCCGATCCCGACGACCTGCCGCCGGTGCTGAAGGGCTTCAAGGCGGTGCCGCCGCTCGTCACCGACATCGATCTCTCGATGGACGACAAATACCTCTACGTCGCCTGCTGGGGGACCGGCGACCTGCAGCAATACGACGTGTCCGACCCGATGAACCCGAAGTTGACCGGCAAGGTCCGGATCGGCGGCATCGTCTCGCGCGCCGGCCATCCCGGCGCGAAAAACGGAAAGCTTTCCGGCGGGCCGCAGATGGTCGAGATCAGCCGCGACGGCAAGCGGGTCTATTTCACCAATTCTCTCTACGGCGCCATCGATCCCCAGTTCTACGAGGGCGGCTTCGACGGCTGGATGGTGAAGCTCGATGCAAAGCCCGGCGGCGGCATCGCGTTCGACGAGAAATTCTTCATCGAATGGCCGAAGGGGCACTTGCCGCACCAGGTCCGACTCGAAGGCG
Source organism: Propylenella sp. (assembly GCA_050728815.1). Taxonomy (GTDB): domain Bacteria; phylum Pseudomonadota; class Alphaproteobacteria; order Rhizobiales; family Afifellaceae; genus DASWJZ01. The sequence continues at coordinate 205 of JBOHKB010000315.1, read as the reverse complement.
GAGACTGCTCGTCGGACTCGTATTGCTATCCGTAGGCGGCGCACCGAGCGACGTGGCGACGGAAGCCTTCCCTCCCCTTACGGGGAGGGTGGCATCCGCCGAGCGGAGCGACGGCGGATGCCGGGTGGGGTTACCGGCTGTCTAGCGCGGCTTGGACAACCCCACCCGCCTCGCGCTGACGCGCTCGGCACCCTCCCCGCAAGGG
>JBOHKB010000314.1:0-3427 GCA_050728815.1 Propylenella sp. | reverse complement strand
GATCAGCACCCGCTCGACATTCTGCCACGCCGCGCGGAATAGAAACGCCGATGCCTGCCGCGTCACCCCGGCGATATGCGGGGTAAGCAGCGTTCGCTCCGCCGCTTCGCCTGAAAGCTTTAGCAGCGGATTGTCGGGCGAAGGCGGCTCGCTCGAATAGACGTCGACCGCCGCCCCGCCGAGCCGCCCCGACTGCAACGCAGCCGCGAGCGCCGCCTCGTCGACCACGCCGCCGCGCGACGCCTGGATCAGCACCGCGGTCGGCTTCATCGCCGCGATCTCCGCCGCGCCGATCAGGCTTTTTGTCGCCGGCAAGAGCGGCACGTGCAGCGTCACGATGTCGGCGCAGGCGAGAAGCTCTGCGAGCGGAACCGCCTTGGCGGCGATCGCGGCGACGCCAGCCGGGTCGGTCGGATGCGGGTCGTAATAGACGATGCCGCAGCCTGCTTTATGCAGCGCGCGGGCGACCGCCATGCCGACGACGCCGAGCCCCACCACGCCGGCCGTCAGCCCCTCCAGACCGCCGACATTGTCGGCAAGCGTTTTGGCGCGAAACGAAGCGTAGTTTCCCCTGCGGATTTCGCTGCTCGCCCAGGCGAGGCGGCGGACGAGCGTCGCCGCAGCCGCCGTCACGTATTCCGCGACCGCCGCGTTGCTGCCGCCGGGCACGTTGGCGACCGGGATGCCGAGGCCCTCGATCGCCGCGCGGTCGAGCCGGTCGACGCCGGCGCCCGTCACCTGGATAAGCTTCAAACCCGAGCCTTCGAAGAGCGCCGGCATGAGTTTTGGGCCGACTGCCGGCATGATGAGCGCCCGCGCCGACTTCAGCTCCGCCGGGAACCCCGCGTCGTCGGGTGCGCGATAGGCGACCTTGAGCGCCGCTGGAACACTCACGCCGACGCGGGAAAAATCCGCCTCGGGCCGCAGGCAGAGGACGTCGATCGTCATGGCTTCGCCGCGGGCGCGTCCCAGCCGGAAAACTCTTCCGTCCCCGCCGCCACGTCGCCAACCGGGAAGAAGCAGATGAGCCTCAGCGGCCCCTCCCCCGTATTGTGCGTAACGTGCCGCTCGCCTGCCGGCACGAGCAGCGTATCGCCGGCCTTGAGCGGAAAGCGTCCGCTCTCCGTTTCCGTCACGCCTTCGCCCGAAAGCACGTGGATCGCCTCCTCGAACCCGTGATGCACATGCGGGCCGCGCGGCTTCTCGCCTGGACGCACCGGCGCGACTTCCACAATCCGCAGCGACGCATTCTTGGCCCCGCGCGCACCGGACAGAACCTCGCGCGAGATGCGGCCGGGAAGCGCGAGCGGCTTCGCATCGGCCGCCCTGAACAGCTTCGCCATTACACCGCCTGCCGCAGGCGCTTCACCTCCGCGACGCCGCCCTGCGCCTCTTCGAGCCGACGAAAGATCTCCGTGGCCTCCGACGCGATGGCATCCGCGATGCGCGTGAGCATCGTCTCGCCGCGCGCCGCCGTCGCGCCCTGCGGCGTGCCGTACCAGCCGGTCGGCGCGATCGAGCGGATGTCGGTCAGCACCGGCTGAAAACTCCGCGTGCGGCGAAGCTTGTCCATCTTGCTGCCGTGCTTCACGTCGGAGGAGTTCCCGATGCGGTCGAGATGAACCAGCTCGGGCCTGTGGGCGAGCACGGCGAGCGCCTCGATCTCCCCGCCATGCGTGAGCCCGTTGCATTCGGGACCGTAGAGGTCGGCGGCGACGTAGCAGGCCTGCACCGTGACGACCGCCATGCCGTGCTTGCGGTGCAGCGCCTCCGCCGCAATGGCGAGCGAGGGGATGTTCCCCTCGTGCCAATTCAGGATGAGGAGCGCGCGCGCCCCGTGCTCGGCGGCCGAGGCGCAGGTCTCCGTCACGACGCGGATGTAGGTGTCCGGCGTCAGCGTAAGCGTCCCCTCGAACGGCATGTGGAGCGGCGTGACGCCAAGCGCCGGCCCCGGCAGCACCAGCCCGTCCATCCGCTCCGCCACCGCCGCAGCGATGGCGTTCGCCGCGAACATGTCGGTGCCGGTCGGAAGATGCGGCCCGTGCTGCTCGACGCTTCCCGCCGGTAGGATCACCAGCGGGTTTTTGTTGAGCTGCGCCGCGATCTCCGGCTGCGTCAGCTCCCAGAAGTAGCGGCTAGGCGACATGCCGCTTCCCTTCCGCTGTCCGTCGCCGCGCCGCCTCCAGGACCTCGGCGATCCGGACCGAGCCACCGCGCTCGATCGACCGGAGCGCGGCGTAGACGACCGCGACCGCGGCGTTGCCGTTTTCGGCGCTGAGCTCGTTCGCGTTCCCGCTCCGGCAGCTCTCCGCGAACATTTCGAGCTCGGCGCGGAACATGTCGCTCAAAGAGTCTTTCAGCGCCTCGCGCTTGCCGTAGCCGTCCTTGGCGCGCTGGACATAGAGCGAGGAGGACTCGTGAATCCTCTCCGGCGTGTCCCAGACGCCGAAATCGATCTCGTAGTGCATCATGCCCTTCGCGCCGAAGACGCGCACCGCGAACACGCCGGGCGATGTCCAGCACGAGCCGACATAGCCGATCTTGCCGTCGGCGAATTTCAGCAGCGTCATCGACTGGTCGTCGACCTCCGCCCCGACCGGCGAAAGTTTTGAAGCGATCGAGCTCGCCTCGACGATCTCGCCGCCGAGATAGCGGGCGATGTCGAACATGTGGATGGCGAGCTGCGACAGCGGCCCGCCCGGCGCGCGGTCCTTGTACCAGCGCCACGTCTGCGGCGTGAGCTCAAGCGCCCGCTCGTTGGAAAAATTCGCCTCGATCATGGCGACGCGGCCAAGCTCGCCCGCGTCGATCGCCCCGCGAATCCGCCTGATCCCCGCCATCAGCCGTGCGCTGTGGCCGACGGTGACCGTCACGCCGTGCTGTGCTTCGAGCGCTTCGATCTCGAGCCCCTCCTCGAGCGTGCTCGCGATCGGCTTCTCCGTGTAGACGTGCTTGCCGGCGCGCGCGACTTCCACGGCGAGCGGCAGGTGCTGCTCGTTCGGAACGGTCAGGATCACGCCCTCGATCGCCGGGTCCGAAAGCATCGTCTTCAGGTCCGGCGTCGGCGGAACACCGAATTCCTTGGCGAACGCGCTCCGCTTCTCCTCCGAGCGGCTGTAGCCCGCGACGATCTTCAGCTTTCCCGACTTCGCCGCGGCGCGCGTCAGCACTTTCGCCCAGCGGCCGAGGCCGACGATTCCGACTCTAACGGGTCCGCTTTGCATGATCATCCGCTGGTGCTTCCGGCGAGCTTCCGCGCCCGTCTCGCATATTGTCATATCGTAATATCGGTGCTTAGGTGGCGTCAACATTTGGGGACAAGCGCGGGCACCGCAGGTGGCGACGGTCCGGGCAAGGCTTGAGCGATGGTTGGCGCCCATGGCACGCTCCCAACCTCCCTCATGCTGAGGTGCGAGCGAAGCGAGCC
>JBOHKB010000313.1:0-6716 GCA_050728815.1 Propylenella sp. | reverse complement strand
CTTGCACACCGCGTGCGTGGTCTTGATGTCGTAGACCCCCGTCTGCATGAGCACCGCCAGCCACGGGATCAGCGCCCCGAACTGGTTGATGTAGGAGCCGAGATTGGCCGCTATCTCCACGCGCATCGCGGTGACCTTGGCGTTCGCATCGAGCGCGAAGGCGCCGGTCGTGACATGGTCGCGCCCATGCGCATCGGCGAGAAAATGCTCGCTCCGGTCCGACACCCATTTGACCGGCCGGCCAAGCGCCTTGGCCGCCTTCACAGTCAGCGGATACTCCCGGTAGCAGAATGCCTTCGTGCCGAAGCCGCCGCCTACGTCGGGCGTGATCACGTGGATCGCCTTCGGGTCGACCTTCAGCACCTGGCAGAGCGCGTCGCGCATGCCGTGCACGCCCTGCGAGCCGAGGGTAACGGTGTATCGGTCGGCGGCCGCGTCGTATTCGGCGACGATCGCGCGCGGCTCCAGGTAGTTGCAGACGACGCGGTTATTGACGATCGAGAGCTCGGCGACCTTTGCGGCGGCCGCAAAAGCCTTGTCGGTCGCCGCCTTGTCGCCCGCCTCGTAGACGAAGGCGAGATTGCTTTTGCGGTCCGGCCAGACGAGCGGTGCGTCCTTGTCGAGCGCCCTCGCCGTCTCGGTGATGCTCGGCAGCGGATCGTAGTCGATCTCGATCAGCTCGGCCGCCGACTTCGCGCTCTCCACGTCGTCCGCCACAATGAACGCGATCGCGTCGCCGACGTGGCGCACGACTTCCTCGCAGAGGACCGTATAGGGCGGCACCTTGATCGGCTCTTTCGCCGGGCCCTGCGCGAGTGATGGCATGTTGGCGAGGTCGGCAACGTCCCCCGCCCCCCAGACGAGGCGCACGCCTTGCGCCTGGCGGGCGGCGTCGATACCGCTGACCTTGATTCGCGCATGCGCCGCCGAGGACCGCAGCACGTAGGCGTGGAGCGTCCCCTTCGGCGTAAAGTCCGCCGTGTAGCGGCCTTTGCCGCGGATCAGCGATCCATCCTCGATCCGGCGCGGAGAGGCGCCCATTCCGAACTTCGGCGGAGCGGAGACGTTCATATCAGCGTTCCTGAGGGCTCAGTGGTGAGAAGAATACGACGGGTCAGGCGACGAATGCCCCATTTGGCCAAGCGGGCCGACGGAACCGTTCTGGCATATCCAAGCGTCAGACGACAACACCGCTAGAGAGCGCGGCGCGGTGCGCAGCGTTCGAGATGCTCTGCCAGCGCCGTCAGGACCAGACCAGATAGGCGGCGGCCATCAGCACGACGGCGAGCGGCACGCCGATGAACAGCACCCACATGTTCATCCGCCTGCGGTCGCCCTGGCGTGCGTCGATTCCGCTGAGTTCTTGGGCCATGCACCCTCCTCCTCGAAGAGACTCAACGGTTTTGCCGGGCGCGAGTTCCCACGAGGATCAGCGCCGCGGCGGAAGCGCTAGCCCGGCACCGCGCGGGCGCGGCTTCAGCACGTACAGCCCGCCGCGATGCAGCGTGAATTTGAGCGGGGCGGCAAGCGTCACGAGCTCGCCGTCTACCGACGCCTGCACCTCCGCCAACGCGGGTGCGATTTCCACCTCTTTCGCCAGCCACCACTCCAGGAGCGGGTTGTCGGAAATATTGCCAAGCACGATTTGAGCGGTCAGTTGCGTCAGCTGCTGGGGACGGCGCGCGGTCGCGACATATACGCCGAACCGCCCCTGCCGCGGATCGTCGGCGTAGGGCAGATGTCCTTCGCCGAGGGGATTGTTCGACACCAGGATGGCTGCCGTGCGCCGCCGGAACGATTCTCCGTCCGCCTTGATCAACAGGTCGAGCCGTGGCGACTGCCGCACCGCCATCCACCAAGCCTGGCCGCTTGCCCAGATCTTGCCGAGTCGCGAGGCGTAGCTCAGCCGCTCGCGCATGCGGATCATGCGCGGGTGCAGGCCGAGCGTCACGTGGTGGGTGAAGAAGCGCCCGTTCACGTCGCCGATGTCGACGGCGACCGCTTCGGCGGAGGCGAGCCCCTCAGCCGCTGCGGCGGGCTTGAGCGGGATGCCGAGTGAGCGAGCGAAGAGGTTCATTGTGCCGAGCGGCAGCACGCCGAGGGTGAAGCTGCTCTCCGCCGCCGCCGCCGCGGCCGCGGAGATCGTGCCGTCGCCGCCACCCGCTATCAGCGCATCCGAGTCGGCATTCCGGCAGATGCGGGCAATCGCATCGATGGCCTCGCGGCCGGAAAGCACATGAACCTCGACGCTGTGGCCATGCGCGCGAAAGATGTCGGCCAACTCTTCGGCGGTCGCTTTCGGATCGCGCCCTCGCAGTGCGCCGGCGTTGCGATTGAGGACTAGGTTGAGACGCATGCTATCCCGCGTTTCGCACGGCGCAAGAGAAGTGTGCGGCCCCGCCCCTAACGCCCGGCAGCGCGGGTAGCCTCAAGCGGCCGGGTCTCAGAACTTGCGCGGAGGCGCCGCCTGTCCCGGTCCTGTGAAACGCACACCGACGCTCACCCCGCGCTGCCATGCCGGAGCGGCGGGGACGAGAAGGTTGAGGGAGGTTATCAGCACGCGGAAGCTGGCGGGAAGGTCCATCGGCGCGCCGAACTCCAGCCGCGCCCCACCTTCGCTGATGTCGCGGATCAGACAGTCGATCACCTTCCAGTCGGACAAGACGACCTTGCCTGCCTTCAGTGCTCGCCGGCGGTGTGCGTCGCGGTGCTCCTCCATCGGAGTCGTTCTGGTTGCCACGCATCATTCTCTGAAAAATCCGTAAAGAACGCGTCTGCAAAATGAGATAATTTCTGGTTTCGCGAATAGTCTTGAGCGGCCAGCATTTTGCTGCAAAATCACCGGCTACGACGGTCACTTTCCGGTTTCCCGCTTGACCGGCAGCGCACAATCGCAATAGCTCGTGCAAACGTTTGCGCGGGCGGGCCGGCGCTGATGCTAGGGAGGATGCTGTGACTCAGCGCGCCTGCGCGCGTCCCGTCCACGGTTGCGCTTGGCGTCGGTGCCATGCTTGAGGTGCGCGGCCTGTGCAAGCATTTTGGCGGCATCCGCGCTGTCGACGACTGCTCGTTCAAGGTGGAGGCCGGCTCGATCACCGCACTGATCGGCCCGAACGGAGCGGGCAAGACCACCGCCTTCAACTGCATCTCCAAGACGCTGCCTCTCACCTCCGGCGAAATCTTGTTGGATGGCGAGCGGATCGACGGGCTCCGGCCGCATCAGATCACGCGGCGCGGCCTCAGCCGGACCTTCCAGATCAGCCGCAACCTGGAAGACCTGACGGTGCTCGAAAATCTCGTCGTGCAGTCGCGCGTCGGACACTGGCGCGACTTGTTCGGCCCGGCGATCACCGCAGCGGAACGGAAAAAGGCGCTCGACATCCTCGACTTCCTCAACATCACGCGGCTCGCCGACGAGGAGACGCGGAGCCTCTCATACGGCCAGAAGAAGCTGATGGACTTCGGCGGCCTGCTCATGTCCGATCCGAAAATCATCCTGCTTGACGAGCCTGCGGGCGGGGTCAACCCGAGGCTGCTCCGCGAGATCGTCGATCACATCCGGCAGCTCAACGAGCGCGGCCTGACCGTGTTCATCGTCGAGCACAACATGGATGTCGTGATGAGTCTGTCGCAAAAGGTCGTGGTCATGGCCTTCGGACAGGTCATCGCCGAGGGGACGCCACGCGAGGTGCAGGCGAACCCGGACGTCCTGGAGGCCTATTTGGGCGGTAGCGAAAAGAGCGATGCCGCTCCAGCCGCGGAGGTCGCCGGCCATGCCTGAGCTTCTCGAGGCGCGCAACGTCGTCGCCGGCTACGGCCGCGGCCCCGACATCCTGCAGGGCGCTTCGCTGACCGTGCGCAAGGGCCAGTCGCAGTGCATCATCGGCCCGAACGGCGCCGGCAAGTCCACGCTGCTCAAGGCGATCACCGGCCTTCTGCCGCTCAGGCAGGGCGAGATCCTGTTCAAGGGAGAGCGCATCGACGGGCTCCGCCCCGACCAAATCTTGCGGAAGGGCATCGGCTTCGTGCCGCAGGAGCGGGCGCTTTTCCCAAAAATGACGGTGCGCGAAAACCTGCGCATGGGCGGCTATGTGCTGACCGACCGCCACGAGCTGGAAGACCGCATCGAGGACGTGCTGAAGCAGTTCCCGATCCTCCGCCAGCGCGCCGGCCAGTATGCCGGCACGCTTTCCGGCGGCGAACAGCAGATGCTCTCCATGGCGCGGACCCAGATCGTGAAGCCCGATATCGTCATGCTCGACGAGCCATCGCTGGGGCTTGCCCCGCGCATCGTCCGCCAGATGTTCGAGATCGTCGAAATGCTGGCCGAGTGCGGCATGACCGTGGTGTTCGTCGAACAGAACGCGATCATGGGCCTGAAGCACGCCAGGTGGGGCGCCGTGCTCGACCTCGGGCGCACCTTGTTCGACGGCCCGGCGGGCGACGTTCTCGCCGACCCGCGCATCCAGGAACTCTATCTCGGCAAACCCGCGGCCGCCGCCTGAGGAGTGGGAATGATCAGCGAAATCATCCAGATCACCATCTTCGGGCTTGCCCTCGGCGGCGTCTACGCGCTGATGGCGTCGGGGCTTACCCTGATCTTCGGGGTGATGCGCATCGTCAATCTCGCGCATCCGATCATGATCATCGGCGGCGCATTCGTGAGCTACTGGCTTTTCAAACTCTACGGCCTCGATCCGATACTCTCGATGCCGATTGCGTTCATCGTGCTCTTCGTCGTGGGACTGGCGCTCTACAAACTCGTCTTTGAGAAAGAGGCGGCCAACGCCAAATACTCGGAGATGACTGTGCTCCTGACCTTCGGCGTGGCGCTCTGCGGCGACGGGCTTCTGAGCACGCTGTTCACCAACACACAGCGCGGAACCACGCCTAGCTACGGCGCCGAGGCCTATTTCGTTGGCGACATATTGATCCCTAAGGGCCAGCTCTACGCCGGCATCGTCTCGATCGTCGTGATCGCGGCGCTCTACTCCTTCCTGCGTTACACCCGCTTCGGCTACGCCATCCGCGCCACCACGCAGAACCGCTCCGCCGCGCAGCTCATGGGCGTCAATGTCGGCTTTGTGTCGCTGATCACGTTCGGCATCGGCATCGGCCTTGCGGGCGCCGCCGGCGCGCTGATCAGCTTCATCTGGCAGTTCTTTCCGGCCAAGCACTGGGATTGGATCGCCATCCTGATGTCGCTCGTCGTGCTCGGCGGCATGGGCAAGCTGCACGGTGCGATCGTTGCCGCGCTTGTCCTTTCGGTTATCTCGGCTTTCGTCCAAGACTACGTCAGCCCAAGCTGGTCGCTGCTCACCTTCTTCCTCGCGCTTTTCCTAATCCTGCTCGTCCGGCCGCAGGGCCTGTTCGGCGAGAAGATCGAGGAGACCTGACGTGTCGGCGGAGCTTGACGTCGGCGAGGTCCTCAAGGCCCGCAAGGACTACGACCGGGGCATTGCGGCGACCCGAAGCGCTGAGCGCGCCACCTGGCTGCCGCTGACGCTGATCGCGCTCCTGGTGCTCGTTCCGGCGCTGCAATTCACCGGCGGCGGCTACAACTACGTCCTCCACATGCTGCTCTATACGATGATGTACGTGGCGATGGCATCGAGCTGGAACATTCTGGGCGGCTATACCGGCTACATCTCGCTCGGACACAACGTCTTCTTCTGTATCGGCGGCTACTTTTCGGGGATCGTGCTCGCCTATTTCGGCATCTCGACGATCATCACCGCCCCGCTTGCCGGACTGGTCGCAGCGCTCACCGGCCTCGTGGTCGGTCTGATCACGCTCAGGATGCGCGGGCCGACCTTCATCATCTCCTCCATCGCGCTCCTGATGGTGGCGCGGCTCCTTTTCGACAATTGGCGCTTCGTCGGCGGCTCGAACGGCGTGACGCTGCCGCAGCTCGGTCTGACGGCGCAGTGGATCAAGATCCCCTACTACTACGCGTTCCTAGCGATCATGGTGGTGACGGTCTACGCCGCCTACCGCATCAAGCATTCAAAGTTCGGCCTGCATCTGCGCGCAATCAGCCAGGACGAGGTGAAGGCCGAGAGCGCCGGCATCAACACGCGTCTCTACAAGTCGCTCGCCTTCGCCATATCGGCATTCTTCGTCGGCATGTGCGGCGCAGTGTGGGGCGAATACCTGACCTATATCCGCCCGAGCATCTTCCTCATTCTGCTGATCGCGGCGCAGATGGTGCTGATGTGCATCCTCGGCGGCAAGGGCACCGTCGCCGGGCCGATCATCGGGGCCATCCTCGTCATCGCCTTCAACGAAGCCTGCGTCGCTTTTTTTGGGGCGAGTCCCATCAACATCCTCGGCACCGGGCTCATCATGGTGCTGACACTGATTTTCTTCCCGAACGGGATCGTCGGTACGCTGGCGCAGAAGCGGAAGCTGCCTCGCATCCTGAACTGGGATTAGGCGAGCGACGCCACGTCGCTTGGAACAAGCTCGTCGCAGCCGGAGTCGGCAGGTCGTCACGCGCTCCTAGCGCAGGGTGTAGAGTATCCCGATCCCCACCGCGTAGATTGCGACCACTGCCCAGCTGTCTAGGCCGAGTCCCACAAAGGCGCGATCCCGCCGCTCCGCCAAGCCGGCGATATAGACGAGCGTGAGCATGGCGCCCAGCATCGCACCGAAGGCGGCAAACGCGCCGACCTCGCCGAGCACCGGTCCTCCCGGGTACGCAAGGTCGATCAGGA
>JBOHKB010000312.1:0-4974 GCA_050728815.1 Propylenella sp. | reverse complement strand
GGAACGTCGGAAGGTTTCCCATGCTGAGGTTCGGGCTTCCTTGCCCAAGGATGAGACGGGACCCCTTCCGACACCGCACTAATCATCTTAGCCGGAGCGGCGATTCGTGACTTACAAGGATGAGGGTGTTGGTTGCGATCGGCCAACCATCTGCGGGTTCGGCGCATCATGATCCTCCAGCCGCTGTTTTTCTATCTGTTGTCGGTTGTCGTGGTGGGCGCGGCGTTCATGGTGATTGCGGCGCGGAACCCGGTCCATTCCGTGCTCTTCCTGATCCTCGCCTTCATCAACGCCGCCGGGCTTTTCATCCTGCTCGGCGCGGAGTTTTTGGCGATGATCCTGGTCGTCGTTTACGTCGGCGCAGTCGCCGTGCTCTTCCTCTTCGTGGTGATGATGCTCGACGTCGATTTCGCCGAACTCCGGGAGGGCTTTCTGCAATACCTTCCGATCGGCGCGCTGGTCGGGATCATCCTGCTGGTCGAGCTGGTGCTCGTGCTCGGTGGCGCACTGGTCGCGCCTGAGACAATAGGGGCAACGGCCGCGCCGACTCCGCCACCTAACGAAATCTCCAACATCGCGGCGATCGGCGAACTGCTCTACACGCGCTACATCTTTTTCTTCCAGATGGCGGGACTGGTTCTCCTCGTCGCCATGATCGGCGCGATCGTTTTGACGCTCCGCCACAGGGAGGGCGTCAAGCGCCAGTCGATCGCGCGGCAGGTCGCGCGCGATCCCGCGACTGCCGTGAAGGTCATGCATGTCGAGACGGGGAGGGGACTCTCGTCATGACGATCGGGCTCGGCCACTACCTGACCGTCGCGGCGATCCTCTTCACGCTCGGCGTGTTCGGCATCTTCCTGAACCGCAAGAACGTCATCATCATCCTGATGTCGGTGGAGCTGATCCTGCTTGCGGTGAACATCAACCTCGTCGCCTTCTCCGCCTTCCTCGGCGACCTCACCGGCCAAATCTTCGCGCTGCTCGTGCTGACCGTCGCCGCGGCCGAGGCCGCGATCGGGCTCGCCATCCTCGTCGTCTTCTACCGTAACCGCGGCACGATCGCGGTTGAGGACGTCAACATGATGAAAGGCTGATCCCAGTGTATTCGGCGATCGTCTTTCTGCCGCTGCTCGGCGCAATCATCGCGGGGATCATCGCGATCTTCGGCGCCGGCGCGCGGCACCCAGGCGCCGAGCCACCGGTCGGAGATGACGCGCACGGCGGCAGGCACGGTGATGCGGCGCATCACGAGGCGCACGAGCATGGCGAGGGCGAACATCATCCCGCCGCGCAAGGGTCGCTCGCCGCCGAGCTTGTCACCTCGGGGCTGCTCGTCGTCTCGGCGATCCTGTCCTGGGTTTCGTTCTATCAGGTGGCGCTTGGCGACGGCGAGGCGTTCACGGTTCCGGTCTTCACCTTCATTCACTCCGGCGCGCTCGAAGCCGATTGGGCATTCCGCATCGATGCGCTGACGGCGGTGATGCTCGTGGTCGTGAACACAGTGTCGGCGCTCGTCCACATCTACTCGATCGGCTACATGGCGCACGATCCGCATCAGCCGCGCTTCTTCTCCTATCTCTCGTTCTTCACCTTCGCCATGCTGATGCTGGTGACGGCCGACAACCTCGTGCAGATGTTTTTCGGCTGGGAGGGTGTCGGCCTCGCCTCCTATCTGCTGATCGGCTTCTGGTACCACAGGCCATCCGCCAACGCCGCGGCGATCAAGGCCTTCATCGTCAACCGCGTGGGCGATTTCGGCTTTGCGCTGGGCATCTTTGGCGTCTTCTGGCTGTTCTCCTCGATTGATCTCGGCACGATCTTCGCCAACGCCGAGTCCGTGGCGGAAGGCGAGGCGATCGCGCTGCACATTTTTGGCCAGTCCTACGATGGCCAAGGCGCGATCACCGTCGTCTGCCTGCTCCTCTTCATGGGCGCGATGGGAAAATCGGCGCAGGTGCCGCTTCACACCTGGCTCCCCGACGCCATGGAGGGTCCGACGCCGGTCTCCGCGCTGATTCACGCCGCTACCATGGTGACCGCCGGCGTCTTCATGGCGGCGCGGCTTTCGCCGATCTTCGAGCTTTCGCAAACGGCCCTGAATGTCGTTGTCATCGTCGGCGCATTCACCGCGTTCTTCGCGGCAACCGTCGGCCTCGTGCAAAACGACATCAAGCGCGTCGTCGCCTACTCGACCTGCTCACAGCTTGGCTACATGTTCGCCGCGCTCGGCGTCGGCGCCTATCCGGTCGCGATCTTCCACCTCTTCACGCACGCCTTCTTCAAGGCGCTGCTCTTCCTCGGTTCGGGCTCCGTCATTCACGCCGTCGCCGATGAGCAGGACATGCGCAGGATGGGCGGGCTCTACCGCCTGATCCCGGTGACCTACGCGATGATGCTGGCCGGCACGCTGTCGCTCACCGGCTTCCCGCTCACCGCCGGCTATTTCTCTAAGGACGCGATCGTGGAGGCGACGCACGCGGCTGCATCGGTCGGCGTTTTCGCCTTCCTGCTGCTCGTCGTCTCGGCGGCCTTCACCTCGTTCTATTCGTGGCGGCTCGTCTTCATGACCTTCCACGGCGAACCGCGTGCGCCGAAGGAGGTCATGGATCATGCGCACGAGAGCCCGCAGGTGATGCTCGTGCCGCTTTACATCCTCGCGGCCGGCGCACTGTTCGCCGGCCTCATCTTCGCCGCGTCGTTTATCGGGGAGGACGTCCAGGAGTTCTGGAAAGGCTCGCTGGTGCTCGACGAGCATCTTCTCGAAGAGATGCATCACACGAGCTTCTGGATCGCGGCGCTGCCGACGGTCGCCATGATCCTCGGCTTTCTGGTCGCCTACCAGTTCTATATCCGCCGCCCCGATCTGCCCGCCTACCTCGCCGAGGAGCAGCAGGTGCTCTACCGCTTCCTGCTCAACAAATGGTACTTCGACGAAGTTTACGACGCGCTCTTCGTGCGGCCGGCCATGCGGCTCGGCCGCTTCCTATGGAAGCGCGGCGACGGCTGGCTGATCGACGGGTTCGGGCCCGACGGCGTGTCGGCGCGCGTCATCGACGTGACGCGCAACGTGGTCAGGCTGCAGACCGGCTACCTCTACCACTACGCCTTCGCGATGCTCCTCGGCATAGCGATCCTCGTCACCTGGATGATGTTTGCGGGATGAAGTCCGAAGCGTCGCATCGTGGGGCGTCGCCCGTCCCCCTTGTGGGGAGGGGATGGGGGAGAGGTCTTGCCGCCCCCCCCATGCTCATGCCCCGCGGGAAATCCCCCACCCCAACCCTCCCCCACAAGGGGGGAGGGAGTGCGCACGCTCGCCCATGACCTGGCCGATCCTTTCCGCGGTCACCTACCTGCCCCTCGTCGGCGCGGCGCTGATCTTCTTCTTCCTGCGAGGAGAGAGCGAGGCGAGCCGGCGGAACATCCTCAACGTCTCGCTCGGCGTCACCACGCTCACCTTCCTCGTCTCGCTGCTGATCTGGTGGAATTTCGATCTGGAGAACCCGGGCTTCCAGTTCGTCGAGGAGTCGGGTTGGACCGGCGGTTTCATGAGCTACCGCATGGGGGTCGACGGCATCTCCATGCTGTTCGTCATCCTGACCACCTTCCTGATGCCGATCTGCGTGCTCGCGAGCTGGCGCGTGATTCAGAACCGACTCAAGGAATATATGGTCGCCTTCCTGCTCTTGGAGACGCTGATGATCGGCGTCTTCACGTCGCTCGACCTTATCCTCTTCTACGTTTTCTTCGAGGCCGGCCTCATCCCGATGTTCCTTATCATCGGGGTGTGGGGCGGCGCGCGCCGGGTCTACGCCGCTTTCAAGTTCTTTCTCTACACGCTGCTCGGCTCGGTGCTCATGCTACTCGCCATGATGGCGATGTACTGGGAGGCCGGCACGACCTCCATTCCCGAGCTTCTCCAGCATCCGTTCCCGGCGGAGATGCAGACCTGGCTATGGCTCGCCTTCCTCGCCTCCTTTGCGGTGAAGCTGCCGATGTGGCCGGTGCACACCTGGCTTCCCGACGCGCATGTCGAGGCGCCGACCGCCGGCTCCGTCGTGCTCGCCGCGATTCTCCTGAAGATGGGGGGCTACGGCTTCCTGCGGTTCTCGCTGCCGATGTTCCCGCTCGCAAGCGCCGACCTCGCGCCGCTCATCTACGCGCTCTCCATCGTCGCCATCGTCTACACCTCGCTCGTCGCGCTGATGCAGGAGGATGTGAAGAAGCTGATCGCCTATTCCTCGGTCGCTCATATGGGCTTCGTCACGATGGGCGTCTTCACCATGACGGCGCAGGGCGTACAGGGCGGGATCTTCCAGATGCTCTCGCACGGCATCGTCTCGGCCGCGCTGTTCCTTTGCGTCGGCGTCATCTACGATCGCATGCACACGCGCGATATCGACGCCTATGGGGGGCTCGTGAACCGCATGCCGTGGTACGCCCTCGCCTTCATGGTGTTCACGCTCGCCAATGTCGGGCTGCCTGGCACGTCCGGCTTCGTGGGCGAGTTCCTGACGCTGATCGGCGCGTTCCAGGTCAACACGCTCGTTGCCGTGCTCGCGACGACCGGCGTGATCCTCTCGGCGGCCTACGCGCTCTGGCTCTACCGCCGCGTGATGTTCGGCGTGCTGGAGAAGCCGAGCCTCGCCGGCATCCTCGACCTGAGCTTGAGGGAGAAGGTCATTCTCGTGCCGCTGGTCGCGCTCACCATCCTCTTCGGCGTCTATCCTGCACCGATCATGGACGTAACCGCCGCGTCGGTGGATCAGCTGATCGAGAATTACCAGGCGGCGATCGAGGGCGCCGCTCAGATGGCGCAGGTGGCACAGTGAGGCGGGGCATTTGCCGAAGGGGTGTCCCTCTCCCCATTGGGGAGAGGTCGACGCCCGCCGTTAGGCCGGCGGCGGGTGAGGGGGCTCGCGCTGCGGCTCTCCCCCTCACCCGGCCTCCGCTTCGCTCGGCCGACCTCTCCCCGAT
>JBOHKB010000311.1:0-3794 GCA_050728815.1 Propylenella sp. | reverse complement strand
GAACGTACGCCCTGTCCTGCTTTACCGGCATCGTGAGGCCGACCAAGGATCTCGACGTTTTCTGCAAGGCCAGCGACGCGCCCCGCATCCTCTCCTTCTTCAAGTCACGCGGCCATGTGATCGAGGTCGAGGACGAGCGCTGGATCGGGAAGGTCTGGCAGGGGCCGCACTTCTTCGACGTCATCTACAACATCTCGACCGCCAGCATCGCCATCACCGACGAGTGGTTCAAGGAGGTCTATGAGGTCGAGGTCTACGGCACGACCGTCCGCATCACCCCACCCACCGAATTCATTCTGTCCAAGATATTCCTCCAGGACCGCTACCGCTACGACGGCGCCGACGTCGCCCATGTCATCCTGAAGAAGCATGACCAGATAGACTGGAAGCGGCTGCTATCGGCGGTCGAGCTTTATTGGGAGGTGCTGCTAATTCACGTCCTCAATTTCCGCTTCATCTATCCGACGGAACGCGACCTCATTCCCCGCTGGCTGTTCGACGAACTGCTCGATCGCCTGCACGCCCAGGCCGAGCTCCCCGCGGCCAACATCCGCGTCTGTCGTGGCCGGCTGCTTAGCCCACGCGACTATGTGACGGACATCAGCGAATGGGGCTTCGCCGATGTGGTGGGCAAGGGCATCGAGGAAAAGCATGAACGCAAAACCTGAGACGATTACCCTTGCCGCCATCGGTGACCTTCACGTCACGGAAAGCTCCGAGCATCGCTACAGGGACATGTTCTTGGAAATCGCCGAGGTCGCCGATGTGCTCGCGCTTTGTGGAGACCTCACCAATTTCGGCAAGGTGCGGGAAGCGGAGATACTGGCAGAAGACCTGCTGGCCTGCACAATCCCGATCGTCGCGGTGCTCGGCAATCACGATTATGAGAGTGGAGCACAGGACGAGGTCTCGCGCATCCTTCATAGTGCTGGCGTCACCATCCTGGGGGACCAGGCAGTCGAGATAGAAGGGGTGGGTTTCGCGGGAGTCAAAGGCTTTATCGGCGGCTTCGGACGGGGCGAATTGGGCGCGTTCGGTGAGCCGGCGATCAAGGCGTTCGTCGACGAGGCCGTTAACGAAGCCCGGAAACTTGAAAATGCGCTACGCTCGCTGCGCACCGACCGTGCCGTCGCGGTCCTTCATTATGCCCCGGTAGTCGATACCGTCGAGGGCGAGCCGCTGGAAATATTTCCCTTCCTCGGCTCATCCCGGCTGGCTGATGCGGTCGACCGGTTCGACAATGTGAAGGCGGTCGTCCATGGCCACGCTCATCGCGGCGCCTATCGCGGCGAAACACCCAAAGGCATTCCCGTCTACAACTGCGCCCATTTCGTTGTGCAGTCGGAGACGGGCCGGCCTTATGCGTTGATTGACGTCTAGTCTGGGGCGGGCGCGAGGGGGGAAAGCGCCCGCCCCCACGCGACTAGTAACGCGGTCTCCCAGCGCTCACCGCGATGGCGGCATTGGAGGCGAACCGCTCGCCACGATCATGGGCCGCAAGGGCCTGGCTGATCTGGCCTTCGGCGCCGGCGACGGCTCCGGAGACGCAGGCGCGGCCTGCGAGAACCGGCTCAAGCTGCCTAACGCCGTCCTCTATGCACAGGCGCTTGGCGGCACCGCGCACGCGGCTACGCAGCATGTCGAGTCCCGTCTCGCTCGCAATATTGAGGTCCGAATAGCTGACATATTCGAACGGCAGAGCCTCACCCTCGACGGTGATGGGCCCCTGCGCCGACGCGGCGACTGGAATGACGAGGGCGGTCACGGCCAATGCCATGCCGGCGGCTGCGATATTGATCCTGTTCATGACGGCAACTCCCTTGGTAGCGAAGCCCTGTTGATGACGCTGGATTTGGTCAGGCTTCCCGCGAGTCCTCATCCAGTGCGACGATCGTGACCTACCTGAGCTTAGCGGCTGACGCTCGCGCGCTTCGACGGCACTGTGGCTCGACTCGACCAGCCGACAAGCCGACGATTATCTTCGACCAAGCGCGTGGGAGCGGAGAATAGCCTCAGCCGACGGCGGCGGCGGGGGCGGCAGCGGCAGGGAGCGTGAAGCACATCGTCGTGCCCTCATTGCCGTTGCTTTCCACCCAGATGCGGCCGCCATGGGCCTCGACGATGGTGCGAGACAGCGAGAGGCCGAGACCGAGGCCGCTCTTCTTCGACGTTGTGAACGGCGAAAAGAGATCGTCCAGCGATTCAGAGATGCCGGGGCCGTTGTCGGTGACGCAGACCTTGACCTGACCGCCGCTGGCCCATTCGCTCGATATGACGACCTTGGGATCATCCTCGTTGGCCGCGGCGTCGCAGGCGTTGCGAACAAGGTTGATCACGACCTGCTGAATCTGAACCTTGTCGCCCACAACCATATCGGCTGCCGCCCCGATCTCCTGAGCCAGCGTTAGTCGGGGATACTCATTGGCCACCGCGATCAGGGACAGTGCATCATTGACGATTTCGGACAGCGACGTGTCCTCGTAGGCGCAACCCTGATCCGCGACCATCTCCCTGATCCGGCGGATGATGTTGGCGGCGAGCAGGATCTGGCGCTCGGCGCCCTGCATAGCCGCCGAGACAACCTCCGCCTCCTCGGACTTGATGTCCTCGACCAGACGCCTGCTGCCGACCAGATAGTTCTTGGCGGCGGTGAGGGGCTGGTTGAGCTCGTGCGCGAGGGTGCTCGCCATGGTGTTCATCGCATCGATACGTGAAAGATGCGCCACTTCGGCCTGTAGCATCTCAAGAAGCTTGGTGGACGTTATGTCCTGGTCGGTTCCATGGAGCCGCACGACCCTGCCTTCGGAGTTCCTGGTCGGAACCGCCACGGCCTTGCGATAGGAAACCCGCCCGCTCGGCAAGACCGCGCGAAGCTCATATTCCTGTATTTCGCCGGTTCTGATGGCCTGGTCCACGGCTCGCTCGAGCACAGTCTGACTAGGCTCGTCGAACAGGGCAAAAACGTCCTCCCGGCTGAGCGGGCCCCGTTCGGGATCGCGTTCGAACATCAAATAGAGTTCGGGCGACCAGCGAACGATACCGCTCGCTATGTCATACTCCCAGTCGCCGATCTGTGCGATGCGTTGAGCTTCCCGCAGACTACTGTTGGCGCTGGCAATCTCCAGCCCCGCCTTCTGCCGGCGATAGAGCCCGCTGATCAGCAGCCCGACGAAGAGGATTGTAGCGACCGTGACCATTCCCGCGACGAGATAATAGGTATTCCGGCGAGCGATGAGTGGCGCCAAGATCGCATCTCTCTCAACGCCGACGGTGACGAAGAGCGGATAGCCGGCAAGGCGCCGATGGCTGAAATAACGAACTATGCCGTCGAGCCCGCCCGGTCCCAAATAGGTGCCGTTGGGATGTCGAGCCTGGACCTTCATGACCTGCATCCCGCGCAAATCCTCGCCGGAGCTCGCTTTGCCGCCGGTGCGCCGGGCGCGGGTGATGCCGTCCAGCCCGATGACCGACAACACGTCGGTCGGTCGAACCGCGGCCTGACTATAGAAATCAGTGAACTTGTCGGGATCCATCTGGATCGAAACGACGCCGGCGAAGCTGCCGTCCGGCTTATTGATCCGTCGTGACAGACCGATCAGCATCTTTCCCCCGGCCGTATAAACCTTCTTCGGCTTGCCGATGAAAAGACGACCGCTGTCACGTGGCACATGTATATAAAATCCGATCCGCTCGGCGGAGTTCATGTTCACCGGCGGCGGCTTGGCCGTCGTGGCGATCAGGTCACCCTTTTCATTCGTAATGCTGACAAGGGAGAACATCTCGCTGTCGACCAC
>JBOHKB010000310.1:0-20212 GCA_050728815.1 Propylenella sp. | reverse complement strand
GTCACTCAATCCGCAAACCATGACGACCACGACCGGCATCAGCGCCGGGCGGCTGTTCTTCAACAATCTCGTCGAATTCTCGCCCGGCACCACGGAGATCGTGCCCTCGCTTGCCGAGTCGTGGGAGATTTCGGACGACGGTACCGAATACACCTTCCATCTCCGCCAGGGCGTTCAGTTCCAATCGAATGACTCGTTCACGCCGAGCCGGCCGATGAATGCCGACGACGTGATCTTCTCGCTCGAACGCCAGTGGAAGGAAGATCACCCGTTCCACGATGTCGGTGACGCCACCTACGACTACTTCAAGGACATGGGCATGCCCGAGCTTCTGAAATCGGTGGAGAAGCTCGACGACCACACCGTGCGCATTCGCCTGTCGCGGCCGGAAGCGCCCTTTCTCGCCGACCTCGCCATGCCGTTCAACATCGTCCAGTCGGCGGAATACGCCGACCAGCTGATGAAGGCCGGCAAGCCGAAAGAGTTTGACGAAAAGCCGATCGGCACGGGCCCGTTCGTCTTCGCCGGGTTTCAGCCCGACGTGGCCGTGCGCTACCGCGCCTTCGACGAGTATTGGGCCGGCCGCCGCCCGCTCGACACGCTGGTGTTCTCCATCACGCCCAACGCCGCCGTCCGCATCACCAAGCTCAAGGCCGGCGAGTGCCACGTGAGCGCCTTTCCCAACCCCGGCGACCGCGCGGCGATCGAGGCCGATTCGTCGCTCAGGCTGGTCGCGCAGGAAGGCTTGAACGTCGGCTACCTCGCGATGAACACCGGGCGCCCGCCCTTCGACGACGTGCGTGTCAGGCGCGCCGTAAACATGGCGGTCGACAAGGCAGCGATCATCGAGGCCGTCTACAGCGGCGCTGGCGTGGCCGCCAAGAGCGCGATCCCTCCGACGCTCTGGTCCTACAACGAGGATATCGAGGCATACCCCTACGACCCGGCGGCCGCCCAGGAACTGATGATCGAGGCCGGCCTCGCGGAAGGCTTCGATACCGATCTCTGGTACATCCCGGTGAGCCGTCCCTACAATCCGAACGGCAAGCGGGTGGCCGAGCTGATCCAGTACGACCTCGCCCGGATCGGCATCCGCGCGACGCTCGTGACCGACGAGTGGTCAAAATACCGTGCGAGGCTCCAGGCCGGCGAGCCGTCGATGTCGCTCTACGGCTGGACCGGCGACAATGGCGACCCGGACAATTTCCTGAACGTGCTCCTCGGCTGCACCTCGGCAAGGCCGGGCGGCAACAACATCGCCAAATGGTGCGACCCCGAATACGACGCGCTGGTCAACGAGGCGAAGCAGGTGAGCGACCGCGCGAAGCGCGAGGCGCTCTATCGCCGGGCGCAGGAGATTTTTCACGAGCAGGCGCCGTGGGTGCCGCTTGCCCATTCCGTCGTGCTGATGGCGACGCGCGCGAACGTCACCGGCTACAAGATGGATCCCCTCGGCCGCCAGCTTTTCGAGGGCGTGGATTTGGAGGAGTAGCGCGAGCTCAGGCGGCGGCGCTGCGTCCGCGGCGACGGTCGCGCGGCCGCGCGTGGAAGGCGCGTTTCGCCTGGTACATGCGGGCATCCGCCCGCCGCGCCACCGATTCCAGCCGTTCGCCCGGTTCGCTCGTCGCCGCGCCGAGCGACACGCTGATCGGCATCGCCGAATAGAATTGGTTGTTGAGCCCGACCAGCTTCTCGATCGTGGCCATGACCGCGTGCGCTTCCTCCTCGTCGGTCTTGGGTAGAAGCACGGCGAACTCGTCTCCGCCGATACGCGCTGCGCTGCTCGGCTTCTCGACCGCCGCGCCTAGTACTTCGCCGACGCGGCGCAGCAGCGCGTCGCCCGCGGCGTGGCCGAGCTGATCGTTCACGAGCTTCAGCTCGTTCAGGTCGACCATGACGATCGAGACCGGGAAGGCGCCGCGCCGCTCCAGTCGGCTCAGCTCCTCGACGTAGAAGCTCCGATTGTGAAGCTTGGTCAGGACGTCGTGCTGGCCGAGGAATTCGAGATACGCCTCGGCCTTCTTGCGGGCGGTGATATCGGTCAGCGCGACCTGTACCAGCGACCAATCGCGCTCGTGTCCCGGCAGCACCGAGAACTGGAGGTGCACATAGAGCGCGTTGCCGTCGAGTGCGTAGTTCACCACCTCGCGCTGCTGAAAAAGCTTGCCGTTCCACAGGTCGATCAGCTGCTCGCGGAAGTGAGGGCGCATGTCGTCGCGGAAAACATCGGAGATGCGGTGCAGCAGCGTCTGCTTGTCGGGAGCGGCGAACATGCCGAGCGTGTGGTGGTTCACGTCGAGCACGCGGATCTCGCTGATGCAGCGGTCGACGAACTCCGGGTGCACGTCGGTGAAGACGCGGAGGTCGGTGATGCCGCGCTCGCGCACCTCCTCCAGGAGCAGCTTGACGCGGCCGAAATCCTCCACCCACAGCGACACCGGAGAATGCTCGAACAGTCCGCGCGCGTACAGCTCGCTCGCCGCCAGCCGCCGCCTGGCGCTCTCGCGCTCCGTCACGTCGACGGTCGAGACGAGGACGCGGTCCCAGCTCTCCTCGTGGCCGGGGAGGATGCTGCCCCTCAGCTCGATATCGAGCCGCTGCCCGGAGAGGGTGTAGTTGAACGTATTGGAGAAGAACTCCCGCCGGCCCGACCAGAGCTGCGCGAGTTCCTCGCCGTGTGTCTTCAGCATGTCGTCGCGGAACAGCTTGTGGAGATTAGCGACGAGGTGCGGAAGGTCGGCGGCCTCGAAAAGCTCGAGCGTGCGGCGGTTGACCTTTACCAGCCCGATGCGCTCCGCGCACTGCTTGGCCCGCAGCGGGTCCTCGCGCAAATATTCGGGCAGGTCGCGTACGCCCGCCTTGCGCCATTCCGCGAACAGCGCCTTCAGGCCACTGAAATCCTCCAGCCAGAGCGGAACGGGGGCGAGGTCGAACATCTCCGCGTCGTCGCCGCGGGCGGAGCGGAATTCCGGAAGGCGGTCGGTCGTCGGCATGGGTGAATCTCACCTGGCTGGCCCGCAGCGGGCTAAGCTTCGCCACTTCCGGTTAAGAAGACGCCAACGCTAGCCGATTCGCGCCGGCCGGGGCGGAGTAGTCAGATCGTCATCGGGCTTGCGAGCTTCGCGTCGCGGGGCTTAGCTGTCCAAGAACTGTCCGGCGAAGCGATGAAGCCCACCAATACCGTCTATACCGGCCTCCCCACGACCATCTTCGAGGAGATGAGTCGGCTTGCGATCGCGCACAAGGCGGTCAATCTCGGCCAGGGTTTTCCGGACGTGGATGGGCCCGAGGATATCCGCCAAAAGGCCGCCGAGGCGCTCATCGAAGGGCCGAACCAGTATCCGCCGATGATGGGCATCATGGCGCTGCGCGAGGCGGTCGCGGCGAACTGGCGGCGCTTCCATTCGATCGAGGTTGATCCGGCGCGCGAGGTGCTCATCACCTCCGGCGCTACCGAGGCGCTGTCGGACGCGATCAACGCGCTGATCGAGCCGGGCGACGAGGTGGTGCTGATCGAGCCCCTCTACGACTGCTACCTGCCGCTGGTGAAGCGGGCCGGGGGCGTGCCGAAGCTGGTGCGCGTGACGCCGCCCGACTGGGCGCTCGACGAGGCGGCGCTGAAACGCGCCTTCTCGCCGCGCACCAAGGCGGTGCTTATGAACAACCCGCAGAATCCCGCCGCAAAGGTGTTTTCGCCCGGGGAGTTGAGACTGATCGCCGATCTCGTCGTCCGCCACGACGCTTTTGTCATCGCCGACGAGGTCTACGAGCACATCGTCTTCGATGGCGCGCGGCATGTCTCGATGCTGTCGTTCGACGGGATGCGCGAGCGCACGGTCGCCATCGGCTCGGCCGGAAAGAGCTTTTCGCTCACCGGCTGGAAGGTCGGCTACGTCACCGCCTCGCCGGCGCTGATCGATCCGATCGTTAAGGCGCATCAGTTCACCACTTTCACCACGCCGCCCAACCTGCAGAAGGCCGTCGCGTTCGGCCTCGGCAAGGAGGAGAGCTATTTCGGCGATCTCGCCGGTGGGCTGCAGGCAAAGCGCGACCGGCTGGCAAGGAATTGCGCGGCGCTCGGCCTCGGCGTGATCCCCTGCCAGGGCACCTACTTCCTCACCCTCGACATGAGCCCGCTCGGACTCGGCGGCGACGACGCGGCGCTCGCCAAGCGCATGACGGTCGAGGCGGGCGTCACCGCCGTGCCCGTGTCGGCCTTCTACGTGTCGGATGCGCCTAAGAGCTTCCTCCGCCTCTGCTTCTCCAAGCGTGACGAGGTGCTCGACGAAGCGGTCGAACGCATGGGCGGCTGGCTCAAATCCGCTTGTCAAAGCGCAGCCTGAAGGACCGAAACAATGTCAATTCGCGCTCTCGTCTGGGGCGAGAACATCCACGAGCGTGAGAACGCTGCGGTCGCAAAAATCTACCCCGACGGCATGCACAACACGATCGCCGCGGCGCTGCGGGAGGATGCCGGCATCGACGCCGACACGGCGACCCTGCAGGAGCCGGAGCACGGCCTTCCCGCGGGCCGGCTTGAGCAGGCGGACGTCCTCCTCTGGTGGGGGCACAGGGCGCACGGCGACGTGGCGGACGCGGTGGTGGAGCGCGTCGCAGGCCGCGTCTGGGAAGGGATGGGGCTGATCGTGCTCCACTCCGGGCACTTCTCCAAGATATTCAAGCGCCTGATGGGGACGCCGTGCAGCCTGAAATGGCGCGAGGCGGGCGAGCGCGAGCGGCTCTGGGTGATCAACCGCAGCCATCCGATCGCGGCCGGGCTCGGCGAACGCATCGAAATCCCGATGGCCGAAATGTACGGCGAGCCGTTCACCGTGCCGGAGCCGGCGGAGACCGTCTTCATCTCCTGGTACGAGGGTGGCGAGGTCTTCCGCTCCGGCCTTACGTTCAGGCGCGGTGCGGGACGCATCTTCTATTTTTCGCCCGGCCACGAAACCTACCCGATCTACCATCAGGCGGAGGTGCGGACGGTTCTCCGGAACGCCGTGCGCTGGGCCTACAATCCGGCGCCACGTTGGCGCGGCATCGAGGACGCGCCAAACGTTCCCGCGGAAAAGGCGCCGGAGAAGCTCGAGGAGCGCGGACCGAAATTGCATGCGAAAGGCGAGGCGGGCTTCCGATGACCGCCGCCAAGCCCGTCCGCATTCTGCTTCTCGGCACCGGCGCGATGGCGGAACGCCACACCCATTTCTTCGGCGAGATCGACGATTGCAGGATCGTCGCCGCGGTCGACATCTCCGAGCCGCGGCTGAAAGCGTTCTGTGCACAGCACAAGATCCCGGAATACTTCATCGACCTCGACGAGGCGATCGCCTGGGGCGGCTTCGACGCCGTATCGAACATCACGCCTGACGCCGTGCACCACCCGACGGTCATGCGGCTGGTCGAGGTCGGCAAGCCGATCCTCTGCGAAAAACCGCTCGCGCCGAGCTATCCGCTGGCGCTCGAGATGACCGAGGCGGTGGAGCGCCGCGGCATCGTCAACATGGTCAACCTCCGCTACCGCGGCCTGTCGGTCATGCAAATGGCGCGTGCGCTCGTCGAAGACGGCATGATCGGCGAGGTTCGCCACATCGACGCTGCCTATCTTCAGAGCTGGCTGGTCGGCACGCACTGGGGCGACTGGCGGACCGAGGAGCGCTGGCTGTGGCGGCTGTCGGGCGCGCACGGCAGCCGCGGCGTGCTCGGCGACATCGGCATCCACATCCTCGACTTCGCCTGCTACGTCTCCGACCAGAGCCCGGTTTCCGTGCATTGCCGCCTGAAAGCCTTTGGCAAGGCGGAAGGCGACCGCATCGGCGCCTACGCGCTCGACGCCAACGACAGTTTTGTCATGTCGATCGAGTTCGACGGTGGCGCGCTCGGCGTCATCCACGCCAGCCGCTGGATGACCGGATACGCCAACGCGCAGAAGCTTGCCGTCTTCGGCACGCACGGCGCGATCGAGATATGGTTCGAGAGCGAGAAGATGGGCATGCGCATCTGCGCGGGCGAGGACGTGCATACGCAGACCTGGCGCGAGGTGGAGTGCCCGCCCGTGCCGAACACCTATCGCAACTTCGTCGATGCGGTGAGAAGCGGGGAGAACCTCGAGCCGAGCTTCCGCCATGCCGCCGAGCTGCAGCACGTGCTCGACTTGGCCTTTGAATCAGATCGCCTCGGCAAGGCGCTTCCGGTCAATCCGCCGGCCGAGCCAAAGAAGGAGGCGATCGGCTGACCTACGCCGACTTGAGCAACGGTACGGATTCGCGTTCGGGGAAGTGGCGCGGCGTTATCTCGATGGACGCCTCCGAATAGACGACGGTGGCGATGAAGGCGCCGCCCGCCTCGGTGACGCGGATGCTGCGTATGTCGAGCGGTCCATGCGCGCTGAAATCCCTGAGCCACGCCGAAGCGGCGTCGCGCGCTGCGGGAGGAGTGGCGCCGGGAAACGATCTTCGCATTTCCTGGGCGTTGCCGGGCGTATTCATCGGAAGGCCCCCAAAAAAAGATGAATGCTCCGAGCGCCGATGATGGACGACGAACCGTTTAACTTCTGTTAACTCTGGCATTGCGCCCGCGCGCGACCGCCGGGCAGGGAATAAACCCAGCCGCCCGAGCGTCTTACCGGTTGGAAGGCCGGGCCGCTGCCCGCAGCCTTCCCGAGGATCAGGGAGATATCACGATGTTGAGACGGATCGGCCTTGCAGCCGCGCTTTACGCTCTTTCCACCGCCGCAATGGCCGCCCCGGCGATGGAAGCCGAATCGGGGATGGGAAAGATACTCGTCAATGAGAAGGGGATGACGCTCTACACTTTCGACAAGGACGAGATGGACAAGACCAACTGCTACGAGAAATGCGCGGTCAACTGGCCGCCGCTGATGGCCGCGGATGGCGCCGCCGCGGAGGGCGACTGGACGCTCGTCGAACGCACCGACGGCGGCAAGATGTGGGCTTACAAGGGCCATCCGCTGTATCTTTGGGTCAAGGATCAGAATCCCGGCGAGACGACCGGCGACGGAGTTGGCGGCGTCTGGCACGTGGCGAAGCCGTAAGGCTCGGCGGAGCGCGCCGGGTACGGAAACTCGGGAGTGGCGGAGCTTCATGGCGGTCGACCGGCGCGAACTCGCGCGGCTCATTCCGGCGCTCCGCCGCTACGCCCGCGGGCTGGAGAGCGACCGCGCGGCCGCCGACGACATGGTGCAGGACTGCCTCATGTTGGCGCTCGAGCGCGAGCGCCAATTCCGCGGCGGCAACCTCGCCGGCTGGGTGTTCGCCATCCTCTCCAACCTCGGCCGCTCGCGCTATCGCTCCGCCCGCCGGGCGCCGGCCATGCTCCCGGTTGAGGAGGTCGCTGATGCGGGAAGCGATCCGGCCGCGCGCATCGCGATTTTTAGGGCGCTGGAGACGCTGCCCGACGAACAACGGAAGGCGCTGCTTTTGACCGCTGTTGAAGGCTTTTCCTACCGCGAGGCCGCCGACATGCTGGGCGTGCCGGTGGGCACCGTCATGTCGCGCATCTGGCGGGCGCGAAGTGCGCTGTCCGAGAGCCTCGGCGGCAGCTCGCCGCTTCCGTTCAGGAGAGTGAAATGACGAGCGGCGCGCCCGTCGTCTCCAACGAAGAGCTGCTGGCTTTCGCCGACGGCCGTCTCGACCCGGCGCGCTCCGCCACGGTCGACGCGTGGCTGAAGGAGCATGCGGACGAGGCGCAGCGGGTGGAGGAATGGCGGCGGCAGAACGCGCTGCTGAAGGCGGCACTCGACCCGGTGGCGGAGGAGCCCGTTCCGCCGGCGCTCACCGACGTGCTGCAGCGCCGGCGTCTGCGCCGAACGGTTCTCGCGCTGGCCAGCGCCGCCGCTGCGGCGATTGTGGCGTTTCCGCTCGGCATAGCGCTCGGCTGGTATCTGACTGCCCAGGGTATGATGGTCGACGCGGGCGAGCGGCTCGCCGCGACCGGAATTTCCACCTACCGAGTCTATGCGGCCGAAGTGCGCCATCCAGTCGAGGTGTGGGCGGACGAGGAGCAGCATCTCGTCAGCTGGCTGACCAAGCGGCTCGGCGTACCGGTGAAGTCGCCGGATCTTTCGCGGAACGGCCTGAAGCTGGTCGGCGGCCGTCTGCATGTCGAGGACGACGCGCCACTTGCGCTCCTGATGTACGAGGACGACGGCGGGCGTCGCTTCACCCTCCTTGTCGAGCACATCCGTGATGGACGTCAGACCGCCTTCCGCTATGTCGAGAAGAACGACGCCGGCGCCTTCTACTGGGTGGAGGGCGAAGTCGGTTACGCGCTGACCGGCCCCGCCGACCGCACGGCGTTGCTGAAAGTCGCCGAGACGGTCTACGAGCAGCTCAATCCGGAGTGAGACGCTCCGGAAAAAGCCCCTGCCGGCGAAGGTCGCTTGACGAAAGTAGCTTCTAGTAGCTACTTTCAAGAATGCGTTCGGTCGGCTTGAAGGTCCTTAAGAACAAGCTCAGCGAGTACGTTCGCCTTGCGGCGGGCGGGGAAACCGTCCTGGTCACCGACCGCGACCGCGTTGTGGCCGAGCTCGTCCCTCCACGGGGCGGTCGGAGTCCGCTTCTAGGCGACGCAATGCTTGCTGAGGCCGTCCGCAAAGGATGGATTACACCGCCCGCACTTCTGACGGAGGGTGCTCCGCCGCGCAGGCCCGTCGCAACGCTCGATGAACTCATCCGGGAACTGCAGGCGGATCGGGAAGACCGGTGATCTATCTCGATAGCTCGGTCGCGCTTGCGCAGCTTCTCGCCGAGGATCGCACGCCGCCCGAGACGCTCTGGCGGGAGCCGCTGATTGCAAGCCGCCTGCTCCAGTATGAGGTTTGGAACCGGCTAAATGCCGGCAAGCTTGGCCGCTCCCACGGCGACGACGCGCGAGCGCTGATCAATCGCGTGGCGCTGATCGAATTGTCGCCCGCGGTGCTGGAACGAGCGCTTGAGCCATTTCCAAAGCCGGTGCGTACTCTCGACGCGCTGCATTTGGCCTCGATCGAATTTCTGCGTGGGCAAGGGCAAACAGCTGTGTTGGCGAGCTACGATGTCCGGATGACCGACGCCGCAAAGGCCCTCGGCATACCACTCTTCGAACTGTAGGCGGCGAGCCATCACCAATGTCGGCTATGCGCTGACCGGCCGCGCCGATCGCACCGCGCCTGTTAAAGTCGGCACTGCGCGAGACGTGCCCAGCCCGACGGATCGCTTTGCGGACCTGAACGATCTGCCTAGACTGGCCGATCATCATTTCACACGGTGGGCGATGCGATGCGAGTTCCGGCGACTGCCTTTCTGACCTTCGCATTGGCGCTTGTGGTCTCTTCCGACGCGTGGGCGATTCTATGCAGGTCGGTTCCCGAGATCGGGCCCTCGGGAGGACAGCTAAACGAGGCGTTGGCGCGGGAGCTTTCGCGCCAGGCTTGGGTTGCCACGGTCACGTTAAAGTTCGGACCGGTCTGGTCGAATTTCGGGATGGCGCGCGATCCGAGATGGATGTGCTCCAAAGCGGCGAGCGGGGTCGGGACGCAGCTTTCCCAATGCATCTTCCGCGCGCGTCCCTGCAGGCCCTGACCTTCGGTCAAAGACCGCTTCGGGCGGAAGCATCCCCTTAAATATCGCGAGCGGCGGCAGCAAGGTTGCGCAGCTTGGCGACCGCTAGATGGCGCGGCAGGAGGGCGAGACCGCAATCCGGCGCGGCAATCAACCGGTCGGCGTCGATATGCTCGAGCGCAGCTCGCAGACGCTCGCGTATGGTGTCGACAGGCTCGACTGCGCTCTTCGCGATGTCGATAAGTCCGAGCATGACCCGCGTGGACTTGAACGCTTCGAGCAGGGACAGATCGTTGTGGCGGTGCGCGTCCTCTATCGAAACCGCGTCGACACTGGCCCGATCGAGCGGCCCCGCGAGCGCAAAATAGGACGCGGCGTCGGCCTTGGCCGGATGAGGCTGATCGAGACCGGACGGATAGCCGCAGCAGATATGGACAGCCCGATTGAGTCCAGGCGGCGAGCCGGCGAAGCAGCGCTCCAGGCATTCGATGCCGAACGCCAGGGCGGAATCCACCTGACGGGCGAATAGCGGCTCATCGACTTGTATCCAGCGACATCCGGCATCCGCCAGTCGGCGGATTTCGACGTTGAGCACGTCCGCAAGCGCCCGCGCCAGCGAAACGCGATCGGGGTAGTGCTCGTTCGCTATCGTGTCGCTGATCGTGAGCGGGCCTGGCACGGTGATCTTCACGTCGCGATCGGTCGCGGATTGGGCTTCGCGCCAATCGTCGACGAGGAAGGCCGGGCCGGCGGCAAGGCTGGCGCGGACTGTTGGAACCCTCGCGGTCCAACTACCGTCGCGCATCGAACGCTCCGTAAGGCGGTGGAAGTCGATGCCCGATATTTGGCGGCAGTGATAGTAGACATAGTGCTCACGCCGGATTTCGCCGTCGGTCGGAATCGTGATTCCGCACTCTACCTGCTCGCGGACCGCGTCGATGGTCATCCGATCGAGCGTTCGCTTGTCGTCCGGCATCAGGCGCTCGACAATCCCGTCGTAGACTTCCGTCGGGGCACCGCGCCGGCGTTCTCCCATTTCGGACCACATGGGCACCGGTGCACCGGGCGGCTTTGGGTACGAGCCGATTGTCGTTGTTCGTAGCTGCATCGTGACGGCCCGCGCTCAAGTCAGGCTAGCGGGCAGGTTCCTTAAATCAATCGCTCTCTGAGCCGCCATGCCGCCGATTCCGCGTAGCCCGCGTCGATCTCGATCCCGATGCCGCGGCAGCCGAGGCGCTGCGCCGCAAGAAGCGTCGAGCCGATGCCGAGGAACGGGTCGAGCACCACGGCGTCCTTCTTTCCATGCAGCCTGATGCAGCGCGTGGGGAGCGCGACGGGGAAGGGGCTCGGGTGGTGGTCGCGCTGCGATTTCGAGCGGATGGTCTCGTAGGGGATGAACCACACGTCGCCGGCGCAGCGGCGGTCTTCGGTATGGCGCCAACGCGCGATGTTGGACTTGTCCTTGAACGGCACGCCGACCGCCAGCCGGTCGAGCGGCACGCTTCCCTCCTTGGTGAAGTGGAAGACGTGCTCGTGGGTGTGGTTCAGGTAGCGCGGCGAGTTTACCGGCTTGAAATGCCCAAAAGTGTCGTCGCCGATCGAGAGCGACTTCACCCAGACGATCGCGTTCTGCAGCCGGAAAACGTCGCGAATCGCGTTCGCCGCGTCGGGCGCGATCCACGGGTCGGAGCTGGTGCCGGCGATGTTCAGGAAGAACGAAGCGTCGTCCTTCATCACGCGGTTCAAGAGCAGCGCAACGTCATGCAGCCACGCAAGGTATTCGGCGCGGCTGCCGTTGTCGTCGTAGGAGGAATATTTGAGGCCGATATTGTAGGGCGGCGAGGTGACGACCACGTCGATGGATTTTTCCGGCAGGGCCGCGAGCACTCTCAGGCAGTCGTCGACAAAGATCGTCTGGTCGCCGATCTCGATCGTACGCTGGCGCGCCCGCTTTGCGTTGGCGCGTTCCGCCGGCAGGGGTGTGTGCTGCAGCAAGGGCGAGCCTCCGCGCCCGACTTTCTCTCCGCACTCTGCCGCATTCCGTCCGCCGGCGCACGGTGCGGGAAAAAGTAATCCAGTGGAATCTGGGGAAGGGCATGGCAGGGCAGTAGGGGAATAGGGCAGTAGGGCGGAGGCAAACCCCCGACCGGGGGCCCGTCCCTGACTGCCTTATTCCCCTACTGCCTTACTGCGCTTCAAAACGGCTCGCCCAGCGCGCCGAAGCCGGGCAGCAGAATCGCGAAGTCGTCGAAGCGAATGCCCGCCACCAGCCCAAGGAGATTGAGCTCGAAGCCCTCGCGGAGGCCAACGCGCAGTCCCGCGTAGCCGCCAAGCGACAGGACAAATCCGCCCGACGGAGTGTGCGCAAACCACGGCCCCGCCGGATAGTCACGCCCGATCGCCGTTGGTGGGAGTTTCACGCCCGGCTCCGGCACCGCCGCCAGCACCGTCGCGACAAACGTGTTGGAGTTCGGGCCGGGCCAGATTCGATAGGCGCCGCGCTCGGACCAGCGATAGTCGCGGATCGCCGCCTCGACCTTGGGAATGAGCCGCGCCGCCTCCGCGCCCTTCAGGGTGTAGATCGCCACCGGCTCGTTGGAGTACCAGCGGCCGTCGGGCGGCCTGCCGTTACGGCGAACCGGGCTTCCCCAGCCAACCACCTCGTAGCGTTCGTAGCTCGCTGCGCCCTCCGATTTCAGAAGAAGCCAGGTGTGAACCGACACCGCGCCCTTGAGCCCACCCGTCCGCGCCGCCATGACGCGGATCGACGCTTCGCGCTCCTCGCTGGGGCTGGGCAGTGTGCCGGCGCTCGACCAGTCGGCGTTTCGCCAGCTGCGCGGGTGGCCCTCCGCGAGCCAAAGCGCCGCATGCACCACTGCCGGCGCGACGAAGATCGCGAGCAGGGCCAGGAGCGGATAGGTGAGCGCCTTGCGCATCGTTCGGCTCGACGAAATCCCGATTGCGGAGCGCCGCCGCTTGGTTCAGCCTTGTCGGCGACGAGGGGATAGTGATGGCCAATCCTGTTCTTGTCGAGGTCGTCCGCGGCGAACGCGTCGAGAGCCGTCATCGCGGCGCGCTCGTCGTCGCCGACGCGCGCGGCAAGCCGCTTCTCGCGCTTGGCGATGTGGAGGCTTCGGTCTTCCCACGCTCGGCGGTGAAGGCCATCCAGGCGCTGCCGCTGGTCGAATCGGGCGCTTCCGACCGTTACGGATTCCACGCGCGCGAGCTTGCGCTCGCGCAGGGATCGCACGGCGGCGAGCCGCCCCACGTCGCCGGCGTTGCCGCCATGTTCGCTGCCATCGGGCTCAACGAGCACGCGCTCGAATGCGGCGCGCACGCTCCGCTAAACGCGCAGGCCGCGGCCGAGCTTCTGAAGAGCGGCAGGGCGCCGAGCCAGCTCCACAACAATTGCTCCGGCAAACATGCCGGCTTCCTCGCCGTCTGCCAGCATCGCGGCATCGCGCCTCGCGGCTATGTCGGCGCCGCGCACCCCGTGCAAGCCGAGGTGCGCGAGGTGCTCGCCGGCGTGACGGGCGCCCCTCTCGATGCCAAGAGCGCTGCGCTCGACGGCTGCTCGATCCCGGCACATGCGCTGCCGCTCAATGCGCTTGCGCTCGGCTTCGCCCGGTTCGGCACCGGCGTCGGGCTGCCGCGCGAACGCGCCGCCGCGGCGCGGCGCATCTACGAGGCGGGCGTGTCCGAGCCGTTCTTCGTCGCCGGAACCGGGCGCTTCTGCACCGAGGCGATGACGCTTCTCCGCGGCGCGGCGCTTCTCAAGCCTGGCGCGGAGGGAATCTTCTGCGCGTCGCTCGCCGGCCTCGGGCTCGGCGTCGCGCTGAAATGCGACGACGGTGCGACGCGCGCTTCCGAGGCGATGATGGCGGCGGCGCTCGCCTGGCTCCTGCCCGAGCACGCCGAGGCGCTTCAGCGCTGGACCAATGCGCCGGTCTTGACCCGCCGCGGAGTCCGCGCCGGAGAGGTCAGAGCCCTGTCGGCGGCCTTCCCGGCGCGGCGGTAAGGCTCCCTAACGTCTTTGGTTTCATCGCAGGCCGAATGTTGACAGAATGGCGCCGAATAAGCGTTTCGGGACGAGAATGCGGTTCTTGAGCGTGGTCATGTTGTCGGCGCTGGGGGTTGCCTGGGCGGGCGCCGCCGTTGCGCAGACCCGCGAAGACATGGAGCGCTGCCGGGCGATCGAGGACGATGCGCGGCGGCTCGTCTGTTACGACGACATCCGCCTTTCGCCCGGGCCCCCGCGCGCCAAGTACGAAACGGTGGCGATCGAGGAGCTGAAGAATTTCGCGCTCAGCTATCGCGGCAATTTGGTGGAGGTAACGGGCTGGCTCGCGCCCAGCGAGGATTTCTGGTTCCTCGGCGTAAGCGAGTCGGACGAGCGGCCGATCCCCATCGATTTCGAGAGCGTGCCGCGGCAGCGGCGCGAGGAGTTCCTGCGGGAGTGCGGGGACGGCTGCGAGGCGGCGGTGCAGGGGCGCGTCCGCCCGGTCAACTTCACCACCGGCATCGTGGCTGACGCGATGATCGTGCGTTAGGCGGGCCGCCGGGCACGCTTTCCGCTTGGCGGCACATAGGGTTGTGCGGCGCGCTGCCAACGGCCAAAGCTGCCGCGGGACAGGCGTGCGCTTGGGAGCGGCTCGTTTTGGATCGAAGGGACCCGGAGCCGCGCGGCGAAGGCAAAAACGGACGCGCGCGGCTACTCCTAGCGAACCGCAGCTTCGTGTTCTTCACCGCGACGCGGCTCTTCAACATCCTCGGCATCCACGCCTTGAGCGTCGCGGTCGGATGGCAGGTCTACCGGATGACCGGCGATCCGTTCGACCTTGGCCTCGTGGGTTTCGCGCAATTCGCGCCAGTACTCGCGCTCTTCCTGCTCGCCGGCTATGCTTCCGATCTCTTCGACCGCCGGGCAATCCTGGTGATCTGCAACGTCGCGCACGCGGTCGTCGCCGGGTTGCTGCTTGCGTTCGGCATGTCCGGTGCGACCGCCGTCGGCTGGATCTTTGCGATCCTCGTTCTGAATGGGGCGGGCCGGGGCTTCTTCCATCCGGCGAGCCAGGCGATTCTGCCGAACATCGTCGCTCCGCACCTCTTCCCGAATGCGGTCGCGTACGCGACCTCCATGAACAAGCTCGGGATGCTGGTGGGCCCGGCCGCGGGCGGCGTTCTGATCGCTGTGATCGGAGACTGGGTCTACCTCGCGATCCTCGTTTCGTTCGTCGTCGCGGCCTTCTCGGCGGGAGCGATCGCCGTCCCGCTCACCATACGCTCGGGCGAACAAATGGGACTTGGCACGATCTTTCAGGGCTTCGACTTCATTCGGCGCAAGAAGATCGTGCTCGGGGCGATAACGATCGATCTGCTCGCCGTGCTCTTCGGCGGCGTGATGGGCCTGCTGCCGGTCTTCGCGAGCGACATTCTGCACGTAGGGCCGGAGGGTCTTGGAGTAATGCGCGCCACGCCGGCAATCGGCGCGATCGCTGTCGGCATCGTGCTCGCGCAGCTTTCGTCGCCCGGCCGCATGGGGCCGGCGCTCTTCGCGTCGCTCGCGGCCTTCGCCGGATCGATCATCGTCTTCAGCATGTCGACCTGGTTCTGGCTCTCGCTCCTCGCGCTCGCGATCTATGGCGCCGCCGACATGGTCAGCGTCTATGTCCGCCACACGCTTGTCCAGGTCGCGACGCCCGACGAGATGCGCGGGCGGGTAAGCGCGGTGAACTCGGTGTCGATCAATGCCTCGAACGAGCTCGGCGACTTCCGCGCTGGCGTGATGGCGGCTTGGATCGGCACGGCGCCCGCCGTCCTTGTCGGCGGCATCGTCACGCTTTTCGTCGGCGCGGTCTGGTGGCGGAGTTTTCCTGAACTCGCCCGCGTCGACCGGCTCGACTCGCTGAGTACTGGCGGCGCTCCCCTGACGCCGGCACGCCGTGAGGAAACGCAGAGGGTCGGCCGGCCCTTTGGCGAAGACAGGCCGGGCGATGCGCCGGTTGCCCGTCCTGCCGGCGAAAGCTAGAACCGAAGCCCTCATCGGAAATCCCTGCGAAGACGAACGGCCGGGGCAAGCGGGAAGGGCAAATCATGCGCGTCTACTACGACCGCGATGCGGACGTGAATCTCATCAAGGACAGACGAGTCGTCATTGTGGGCTACGGAAGCCAGGGCCGCGCGCATGCGCTCAACCTGAGAGATTCCGGCGCAAAGGACGTAAGCGTGGCGCTCCGTCCCGGCTCGGCGACCGCGATGAAGGTCGAGGCCGACGACTTGAAGGTGCGCGCCGTGTCGGAAGCTGCAAAGACCGCCGACGTCATGATGATGGCGACGCCCGACGAGCTGCAGGCCGACATCTGGCGCGCCGAGATCGCGCCGAACATCCGCGACGGCGCTGCGGTCGCGTTCGCCCACGGCCTCAACATCCACTTCAACCTGATCGAGCCGAAATCCTCGATCGACGTGATCATGATTGCGCCGAAGGGCCCGGGCCACACGGTACGCGGCGAATACCAAAAGGGCGGCGGGGTGCCGTGTCTCATCGCCGTGCAGCAGGACGCGAGCGGCAACGCCCACGACCTCGCGCTCTCCTATGCCTGCGCCATCGGCGGCGGCCGCTCCGGCGTGATCGAGACGACGTTCCGCGAGGAGTGCGAAACCGATCTCTTTGGCGAGCAGGTGGTGCTCTGCGGCGGCCTCGTCGAGCTGATCCGCGCCGGCTACGAGACGCTGGTCGAGGCCGGCTACGCGCCCGAGATGGCGTATTTCGAGTGCCTGCACGAGGTGAAGCTCATCGTTGACCTGATCTACGAGGGCGGCATTGCCAACATGAACTACTCGATCTCCAACACCGCGGAGTTCGGCGAGTATCTTTCCGGCCCGCGCGTCATCACCGACGAGACGCGCGCCGAGATGAGGCGCATCCTGAAGGACATCCAGACCGGCGCCTTCGCCAGCATCTGGATGAGCGAGGTGAAGGCCGGACTCCCGCGCTTCAAGGCGACGCGGCGCGTGAACGATTCTCACCCGATCGAGGAAGTGGGCGAAAAGCTCCGCGCCATGATGCCGTGGATCGGCGCGAGCAAGCTCGTCGACAAGGCGCGGAA
The DNA here is from genome assembly GCA_050728815.1 of Propylenella sp. Classification (GTDB taxonomy): domain Bacteria; phylum Pseudomonadota; class Alphaproteobacteria; order Rhizobiales; family Afifellaceae; genus DASWJZ01. The sequence continues at coordinate 3,543 of JBOHKB010000310.1, read as the reverse complement.
CTGAGGGTGGCGGATACGGTCCGCATCCGCCGAGCCGCGGTCGCTGAAGCCACCGCGATCACGGAGCTTGTCCTTCGCTCCAAGGCGATGTGGGGTTACGACGCGGACTTCATGGCGAAGTGCCGCGAGGAACTCACCGTCCGACCCTCCTTCATCGAGGCGGGCGAGGTGTGGGTGGCGGAGGCAGGCGGCACGATTGTCGGGATGGTTGGCCTGTGGCCTCGCGTGCATGGCGACGACCGGTCGGCCGAGCTTCACATGATCTTTGTCGATCCGGGCGCGGTCCGAAGTGGCGTCGGTCGCGCGCTCTGGCGTCACGCGGAAGCGCGGGCGCGGGCGCTCGGTGCGAAAGCGCTCGCGCTCGACTCCGATCCCTACGCCGTCGGCTTCTATGAGCGGATGGGCATGCGCATTGTTGGGGAGTCGCCGTCCGGCTCCATCCCCGGGCGCATGCTCCCGCGAATGGCGAAAAGCCTGGCGGAGGCTTTGCCGAACTGCGCCGCCGGGTAGTGGCCTTCCGAAGCCAGGCGCGGGCGCTCTTCCGTTTCTCTCACTGCCTCCGATAGAGCCACAGCGTCACCGGCGCGAGCAGCAGCGTGAGAGCCGCCGGCGCGGCAAGGGCCAGCGCGACCTGCCCGAGGGTTGCGCCGCCGCCCATCAGGCTCCGCATCGCGTCGGCCATGAGCGAGATCGGGTTCACCGCAACGAAGGATCGCAGCCAGCCGGGCATGGTCGCCGGCTCGACCATGATGTTGGACGCGAAGACAAGCGGGAAGAGGAACGTGAAGCCGAACGTCATCACCGTCATGGGCGTGCGGATCAGAAGCCCGAGCACGAGGAAGATCCAGCCCATGCCGAAGCCGATGGCGATGAGCAGCGCGAACGCGGCTACGACGCCGACGATCCCGGTTTCGGGGCGGTAGCCGAGGATCATGCCGATGGTCAGGATGATGCCCGCGGCGATCAGGTGGCGCAGGATGTCGCCGACCATCAGCCCCGCGAACGGCGCAAGCGACCAGATCGGCAGCGAGCGGAAGCGGTCGAACAGGCCCTTGCCGAGATCGGTCGAGAGACCCATGCCGGAATAGACTGCGTTGAAGCAGACGGTCTGAACCAGGATGCCGGGCAGGAAGAACTGCAGGTAGTCGCGCGGCGACCCCGCGAGCGCTCCACCGAAGACGAAGGTGAAGAGCAGCGTGAACATGATCGGCGTCATCACCAGATCGAACAGCTGCTCCGGCACGTGCTTGAACTTCAGCACCGCGCGCCAGCCGAACACGAGCGCGTTCGAGAGCGGCGAGGGGGCGGCCGGACGGGGCGCACGCCTGAGCGCGGGCGTCCGCGCGGCAAGGGCGATGTCGCTCATGCGTTCTCCTTCTCGTGTTCCGCGGTTTCGGCAGGTCGGCCCGTCAAGGCGAAGAAGACCTCATCGAGGCTCGGACTTCCCATGGCGAAGCTCGTGAGTTCGATCCCCTCGCCGATCAGCGCCGTGATCACCTCGTTCGCCGCCCGCGGGGTGCGCGCCATGATCGAAAGACTCGCGCCTTCGGCACCTCGCTGGACGCTCGCGCCGAGCCGCCTTTCGAGCAGGCTGACGGCGCGGTCGATGCGGTTCGGGTCGGCGACCGTGACATGCAGGAAGCCGGACCCGGTCGCCGCCTTCAGCTCGCGGCTCGTCCCCTCCGCGATCTTCTTGCCGTGGTCGATGACGGCGATGCGGGCGGCGAGCTGGTCGGCCTCGTCCAAATATTGCGTCGTTAGCAGGATGGTGACGCCGGCGTCGGCTAGTTCGCGGATCATCCGCCACACGCCCTGCCGCGCGTTCGGGTCGAGCCCGGTCGTCGGCTCGTCGAGGAAGAGGACGCCGGGCGTAACCACCAGCGACGCGGCGATATCGAGTTTTCTGCGCATGCCGCCCGAATAGGCCTTCACCTGTTTGGTGGCGGAATCCGAGAGGTCGAAGGCTGCGAGAAGTTCTTCTACGCGTGCTCTCGCCTGCCGCCCGCGAAATCCCAGCAGGCGGGCGAGCAGCAGGAGATTCTCGCGGCCGGTGAGATCGTCATCCAATGATGCGAACTGGCCGGTCATCGCGATCGCAGCGCGCACCGCGTGCGGTTCCGCAACGACATCGTGCCCGAGGATGGCCGCCGATCCCGCATCCGGCGCGGTCAGCGTCGCGAGCATGCGCATCAGCGTCGTCTTGCCGGCGCCGTTCGGGCCCAGGATCGCGAAGATCATGCCGCGTGGCACGTCGAGATCGATGCCGTCCACCGCGCGCACCTTGCCGAAATGCTTGACGAGGCCGCGCGCGGAGATCGCGAGCGACGACCTGTCATCGGCAGGCGCCATGCCCTCCGGGCGCGCCACGTCGTTCATAAGAGTCTCCGGATTTCTTTCGAGCCGCCGGGGTCCCGCAAACCTCGGCTCGGTCGTTCGGGCCGCCTACCAGACGAAGCGGAAGGCTTTTTGATGACATGCGACCGCCCCTCCTGACAATTCCGCCCAGGCCGGGTGCGTAGGGCGGAGCACGCCTCCTGGGAGCCGCCCTCGGCCGCCCCTTGCATTCCCCTCCATTTCCTTGCCCTCTACCGTCTCGCAGGTCTTGTGACGAAGGCGGGAAAAATGTCGGTGCGCGCGAACGAGCGGGTCGCCTGGTTCAATGGCGAGTTCCTGCCAGAGCGGGAGGTCCGGATCCCGTTCCGCGATTCAAGTTGGGTCTATGGCGACGGCTGCTTTGATATGACGAGGAGCTTCGGACACCGGCTGTTCAAGGTGAAGGAGCACGTCGACCGGCTTTACCGATCGCTCAAATATCTCAGGATCGATCCGGGTTTTGGGCCGAAGCGCATGGGCGAGCTGACCGAGGAGGTCTTCGAGCGGAACCGGCATCTCCTCAGTGCTGACGACGACTACTGGATCGGCCAGAGGATCAGCCGTGGCGTCAAGGAGGTCGAGGGCGACAACCTCGACCATCACGGCCCGAACATCGTACTCGAATGCTCGCCGCTGCCGCTCGTGGAACGCGCCAAGCTGTTCAAGGAAGGCATCCGCGTCGTCGTTCCCTCGCATCGGCGCGTGCCGCCGGATTCGCTCACGCCGCGCGCCAAGACGCACAACTATCTGAACCTGATCGTCGCCAACCAGGAAGTTCAGAGCATCGACCCGGAAGCCTGGGCGGTGCTCCTCGACGTGAACGGCAACCTTGCGGAGGGCATGGGCTCGAACATCTTTGTCGTGCGCGGAGGGGAGGTTCTGACGCCGCGCGAAAAATACGTGCTCCCCGGGGTCAGCCGCCAGACGGTGATCGAGCTTGCGCGCGAGGAGGGCATACCGCTCCACGAAGCGGACATCGACCTCTACGACGCCTACAACGCGGACGAGGTGTTCCTCACCTCCACGTCGCTGTGCATCTGCCCGGTGACGCGCGTGAACGGCGTCGAGATCGGCCCCAAGGGGCAGGTCTGGGGCCCCGTGACCCAGCGCCTCGCCGAAGCCTACCGTCGCTTCGTCGACCACGACTTCGTCGGGCAGTACCTCAAGCAC
>JBOHKB010000309.1:0-33507 GCA_050728815.1 Propylenella sp. | reverse complement strand
CTCCCCTCCCCCTCGCGGGGAGGGTGGCCCGGTCCTGAGCTTGTCGAAGGGCCGGCCGGGTGGGGTTCTCTAGGCAGCGCGCGACACTCGCCCTCTCCCCTTGCGGGAGAGGGTGGCCTTCGGCGTCGGCCGAAGGCCGGGAGAGCGGTGCCCCTACGCCGCCTCTACACGCTCCAACCGCGCGATCTCCGCATCAAACTTCGCGCGCCAGCGCGCGGCCTCCTTCCGGTCCGGGCAGGAGCGCACAGAGATAGGGCACGTTCCGGTCGCGGTGGCGCTTTACGACCGCCGGCTTCCACGGCCAGCTCTTCGCCGCCTTCAGTTGCTTGAGCAGGTCGGCGAGGCGATGGCGCACGTGGCGCGGATCGGGGAGGTAGACCTCGCGCGCCGCCGCGCCGAGGAGATCGGGCTCTGCCTCCTGAAGCATTGTCGCTCCCTGCGAAGACCGCCCGCGTGATTCGCCCGCGGGCTTCCGCAAAAACTACCACCGCCGAAACATACGGTCACGAATCCGCCGCCGCTTATCCCCTCCCGCTACGCGTCCCCTCCCCCTCATCCCGAGCCTGTCGAAGGAGCGGGGAGGGCCAGGGCATGCCCGCCGTAGCCCGGAGGGCGAAGGCGGGAGGGGGGAAGCATGCAGGGCGCCAACGCCCTCCCTCCCCCTCGCGGGGCGGGGTTGGGGGCGTGCCCGGCGTAGCCTTGGCGAAGCCGGGAGGGGTAGCGCCGCCGCTTACGTTCACCCCCGCATCAACCCAAGTATGACCTCTCCCAGCGGCTGCTCATCGCCGTTGAAGCTCGATACCATCGCGCGGAGCATTGCCGGCGGGTCGAGGCGCTCGAAATCAAGCGGATGCCCGGACTGGTTCGCGAGCGCGATCAGGAATGCGTTCTGCGTCCTCCCGTTTCCATCGCGGAACGGGTGAATCGCATTCAGCTCTGCCATGAAGTGCGCCGCGTTGTTCGCAAACGCTTCTACGTTCAACTTCCGAAACCGATTGTGTGCGGCAAGCTCTTCGAACAGCCGTCGCATCTCCGCATCGATATTCTCCGGGTAACAGAACATGCTGTCGCCCTTGCCGATGCGAACGGTGCGGATGTTGCCCGCCCAATCGTAGACATCCTGGAAGAGGTGCCGGTGGATCGCGCGATAGTGCGCCGGGCCGAACCGGCCCGGCGGTAGTGGCTCGTCGGCGCGCTGCGCCGTCATCGAGGATTCGAATTCGTCGAGCTCCGCCTGCGAGCGCAGGCCGAGCCTGTTCTTCAGGACTGACGTGCCGGGATAGCAATAGGGGTCGTCGGCTGCCTCGTACATGGCCCGTCGGATCGCCCGTTATTCGGCGGCTTCACGCTTGAACCGCGCGATGATCGCGCGCCGGCGCTCGTCCGGCGAAAGCTTCCGTCGGTCGAACTCGGCAAAGGCCTCTTTCGCTTCTTCGCTGAGTCGAACCCCTTCGACCTCGCTGATCTTGGCGAACGCTTCGCGGCCAATCGTCAATGGCTGCTTTCGGTTCTTCGCCTTCTTCCCACGCGATTCTCCGTCCCCTGCACTATTGGTTGATCCTCGTTCCGTGCGTGTGACGCTCGTCTGTTCGCGCGCCTCTTGCTCCTTCGCAGCGCGCTGGAGATTGAGTTCCAGCAGCTTCGCGAGCGCATCCTCCTCGGAGATGTCTGCGGACCACCGGTATGCGGCCGCCACCGCCGCATCGAGATCGCGATGCGCATCGTCGAGCCATTGCGGGCGCTCGTTGTAGAGTTTCGTCAGCGTCCGCTGCTTGAGTTTGACTTCCGCCTCCGCGTCTTTCGGCAGGATGCGGTCGGGATATCCGGGAACCACCTCCGGCTCGACCTTCACGAGATCGGGCGGGTTAAGCCAGGCGTTGCGCAGATCGTCGAGCCGCTTGGCGGCCTTGGCGATCGCGATCGCGCGCGGGTCATCGGCGTAGTCGGACGCTGGGATGTTCGGCGTCAGGCCTTCGGGGAATGGAAAAGTATCGAAGCCAATGCTTGGCGTATATTGCGGATCGTTGCCAACCCCATGCCATCCGCCTAGGCGCAGCGTCCAAGTCTCGTGAAAGCGAGACTGTAGGAGGCCGAAGAAACAGTCATCCTCTCTAGCGAAAACGACTAACCTCGTGTCTGGCAAAACCCCTGCAAAGAGCCAAATGAAAAGTCGATGCTTTGCAACACGTGGAGTGGCGATGAATCGCTTGAGATTGGCAAGGGCCTTTCTCATCTTTGGGCGAGCACGTTGGAGAAGCCACCAATGTCTCGTGGCTCGCACTTCCCTCTTGTGCTGACGCGCCTGAAGTGCCTCTGTTTTCAAGTATTCGAAGGGCGCTTCGTATAGTGATGCGTCTCTCTCTGAGCGGTCTGTTCCGAAATCTACTATCCAATGATCGGACGGTCGACCCATAACGTCGTCCCCATTTATCCAGGGGCTAAGGACATCGGAATTTAGCCTGCCGTTTGGATTGGCTGGCAAAAGCAGCCATTTCCGCGCCACCTCTCCGGGGATTTCGAAGGGACCCGTCTTGATCACACCTTGGAACGACACGTCTTCGTTGTCGGCGAGAGGGTTGGCCTGCCCCAAGTTTGACACTCCCGCCGATAGGTCGGCATAGATCGTCGTAACCTCAGAACCGTCGAGCCGGGCAGCGTCAGTGCCGCGCCCGAAGCAAATGAGCGACACGCGGACATCTGCACCATCGATCGCCCACTCTTCATCAGACCACGCTTCGAAGATTCGTCTGTCTGCCGCTATCCGATCAAGGGCAACTCGACTGCTTCCGCGCCTGATCGATTGCGTCGCTACCAACCCCGCTCGTCGTGCTTTACCGACTTGGATCGCCGTGTTCGCCTTTTCGAACCAATACGTCACAAGCTCGGTGCCCCCTGGCAATCTCCCTTCAAATACGTCGCGAACGGCGGCCGTATATTCTTCGCCCAGGTCGCGCAGCATATCCTTGTTGCCAAGGAATGGCGGGTTGCCGACGATGAACTCTGCCTCCGGCCACGAAGCCTCGCGCCAGGATTCCCCTCCCCCTTGCGGGGAGGGGCTAGGGGAGGGGGAAAGCCCCTGCCGCCGCGCCTTCGGCTCTCCCCCCTCCCGACCCTCCCCCGCAAGGGGGAAGGGAACGCGCTCGATCAGCGCGTCGCGGCATTCGATCGTGTCGAGTTTTCGGAGGATCGGCGGAGGGTCGTAGTAGATGCCGTTGCGGCGGCGCCACTGGATGTCTCCGATCCAGATCGCCGTGCGCGCAAGCTCCGCCGCCACCGGGTTTATTTCGATCCCGTGCAGGATTTCCGGCCCGACCTCGTTCACGCGTGGCGGCAGGCCGAGCGCCTCGCTTTCGAGGTTCGCCCGGTTCTCGATGTCCTTCACGCCTTGCAGCGCGAGATAGAGGAAATTGCCCGATCCGCACGCCGGGTCGAGGATCGAGACCTTCTTCAGCCGCTCGATGAAGCGCGCCCTCACCTCCTCCGCCGCCGTCTGCTCGACGGACATTGGATGACGCCGCCTCATCCCCTTCGGCGGCCTGACCTTCCCCTTCAGCAGGTCTTCGATCTCCGCCTTCGCCGCCGTCCATTCCTGGCGCAGCGGACGCAGGATGACCGGCTCCACGATCATCATGATCTTCTCGGCGTCGGTGTAGTGCGCGCCGATCTGCTTGCGCTTCTGCGGATCGAGGAATTGCTCGAACAACGTGCCGAAAATGCTCGGGTCGATCTGGCTCCAGTCGAGGCTCGCCGCCGCCTGAAGCAGCCCGATTCCGCCGGAATCGAGCGGCAGTGCGCGCCGTCCGTCGAAGAGACCGCCGTTGAACCAGGCGATCTTGTCGATGCCGAAGCGCCCGCCCTTCTCCATCGCGGCGAAAAGGTCGTCGAAAATCTGCTTGGACTGATCCGGCGTCTCGCCGGCGAGCCGAAGCAGCTTTGGGAAGAAGCCGTCGGTAAGCAGCTTCACGCTGCTCGCGAAGAAGCAGAAGACGAGCTGATTGACGAAGTGCGCGATCTCTTCGGGCGTGCCGCGTCCCTGGAGCCGAAGCGCGATCGTCGAGAACTTGTCCGCCGCTTCCTTGGTCAGCGCGGCCCGCGTCTGCTTCGGCCTGAGCTTCTCCGGATCGAAGAAGACGGAGCGGAGGATGTCCAGCTTCTTCGGCTCGGTCAGCTCTTCGAGCGCGACCTCGTAAGTTTCCGGAACGGCGTTCGTCCATGCCGTGCGGATCAGGAACTTGTCGGTATCGCAGGCAACCTGCAGCGGCGGGTTCTCCAGCGCCGACGCGTAGCGCACGAGCTGATCGAGCGCCTGATTGAGGTCGCGCTTCTTTCGCTTGTACTCCCACGCGAAGAAATTCCGCTTCCAGACGTCGGCAAAGCCTTCGTCGCCGCCCGTCTTCGTGACGCCCTTCTCGAACGTGAACCATTCGCCCGTCGGGTCGGCCTTGATCGGGTCTTCGTGTCCAAGCACGGCGCAGAGGTCGTTGAAATGCGTCTGCGCCGACGCGCGTTCGGTCAAGGCGACGTGCTGCCACTTTCGGATGAATTCGGTCGGCGTCATGCGAGGCTTTTAGGCGGAATCGGGCGGGAGCGTCACCTTTTTCGATCCTCAGTCGCGATATGCTATCCTCATGGCATGAACTACCGCGACATCATCACCATCGAACCGGGAAAGCGTGGCGGGCGTCCCTGCATTCGGGGCATGCGGATCGCAGTCGCCGACATCCTCGGCTGGTTGGCGGCCGGGATGTCGCACGACGAGATCCTCGCCGACTATCCGGAACTGACCGAGGACGATATTCGCGCGAGCCTCGCCTACGCGGCTGATCGGGAGCGCCGGGCGACGACCTCAGCAGCATGAAGCTGCTGTTTGACCAGAACCTCAGTTTCAAGCTTTGTCGGCAGCTGGCTGACCTCTTCCCCGAGTCACGGGGCGTTCGTGACGCGGGGCTCGCAGAGGCCGACGATCGCGACCTCTGGGACTATGCCAAGGCCCACGGATTCGTGCTCGTTTCGCAGGACTCCGACTTTGCCGAAATGGCAACGCTGCTCGGCGCGCCACCGAAGCTCATTTGGTTGCGTTGCGGGAACCGACCGACCTCGGTGGTGGAGTCGATACTGCGCGACCACGCGGACACCATCTTCGCTTTCGAAACGGACGCCGACGCCACGTTCCTGGAAATCTACTAGAGCCCACCTCCCCCTCTCGTCCGCCGAAGCCTTGGCGAAGGCGGATTCACCCCCCCTTTATCACCCATCCGCCACACTTCTCGGTGAATCGCCGTCCTCCGCGCCCTTGCGCGGCGAAAAAGATTGACGGAATCTACGCTTGCGCCAAAGGGGAGGGCCAAAGGTGGCCTGGATGAGGGATCCGTTCCAGAGCGAACGCCGCGGCAAGTGGCGGCTCAGGCTCCTCGCGCTCGACGGGTGGATCGATTCCACCCTGCACGAGGCGAGCCGCGGCTTCGGCGACTGGTGGGACAGCTTCATCGCCTTCATGCGCCGCTTCCAGGCGGAGGGCGTCTGGCGCGGCATGGCCGAATTCAGCTCCGAGGGCTACACGCTCGGCGTCGCCGGCGCGCTCGTCATGCTCGCGCTCGCCGTCCCCGCCTTCGACGAGATCGGCCGCGACTGGCGCACGCAGGCGGAATTTTCCGTCACCTTCCTCGACCGCTACGGCAACGTCATCGGCAAGCGCGGCGTGCTGCAGGACGACACGGTCGAGCTCGAGGACCTGCCGGACCATCTGGTCAAGGCCGTGCTCGCCACCGAGGACCGCCGCTTCTTCCAGCATTTCGGCATCGACGTGATGGGCACCGTCCGCGCGCTGATCGAGAACGCGCGCGCCGGCGGCGTCGTGCAGGGCGGCTCCTCCATCACGCAGCAGCTCGCCAAGAACCTCTTTCTGTCGAACGAGCGCACGCTGCAGCGAAAAATCAAGGAGGCCTATCTCGCGCTGTGGCTGGAGGCGAACCTCTCGAAGCGCGAAATCTTCAAGCTCTATCTCGACCGCGCCTATATGGGCGGCGGCGCGACCGGGGTGAGCGCCGCGTCCGACTTCTATTTCGGCAAGAAGGTGACGGATATCGATCTCGCCGAATCCGCGTTGCTTGCCGGGCTCTTCAAGGCGCCGACGCGCTACGCCCCGCACATCAACCTTCCCGCCGCGCGCGCGCGCGCCAACCAGGTGCTGACCAACATGGTCGAGGCGGGCTTCATGACGGAGGGCCAGGTGGTCGGCGCGCGCCGCCATCCGGCGGCCTCCGTGGAGCGCTCGCAAACCGCCTCCGCGGACTACTTCCTCGACTGGGCGTTCGCGCAAGTGAGACAGCACGTCGACGGGCGCGACAAGGTGCTCCTCGCGCGCACGACGCTCGACATGCGCATGCAGAAGGCCGCCGAGGCGGCGATCGAATCGACGCTGCGTGAATCGGGCGAAGCCTACAACGTCCACCAGGGCGCGCTCGTCTCGATGGAACCGGACGGCACGATCCGCGCGATGGTCGGAGGGCGCGATTACGGCGTCTCCACCTTCAACCGCGCAGTCAACGCTCTTCGCCAGCCGGGCTCGTCCTTCAAGCCCTATGTCTACGCCACCGCGCTGGAGTCCGGCGAATACACGCCCGATACAATGATCGTCGACGCGCCGGTCTCCATCGGCAACTGGGCCCCGCAGAACTATGGCCGCTCCTACAAGGGCCAGCTGCCGCTCAGAAACGCGCTTGCTCAATCGCTGAACACTGTGGCCGTCCGCCTGTCGATCGCGACCGGCCGGCAACCGATTGCCGACCTCGCCGCTCGCATGGGCGTCATCTCGCCGATCCGGGTCACCCGAGCGCTGGCGCTCGGCAGCTCGGAACTCACCGTGCTGGACCAAGCGACCGGCTATTCGGTCTTCGCAAACGGCGGCTACCGGGTAGAGCCGCGGGGCATTATCGAAATCCGCAACTCCGCCGGAAGAGTTCTCTACGACGCGAATGCGAATCCGCGGCCGCTGCAGCGCGTGCTGAGCGAACGTACTGTCGCCGGCATGGTCGACATGCTGCACGCGGTTACCGAATCCGGGACCGGCCGACGCGCCCGCCTGCCGGGGATCCAAGTCGCCGGCAAGACCGGGACGACGAACGCCTACCGCGACGCTTGGTTCGTCGGCTTCACCGGCAATTACACGACGGCGATCTGGCTCGGTAACGACAACTACGCGTCCACCAACAAGCTCACCGGCGGCATCCTGCCGGCCGCGACCTGGGCGAAGTTCATGCGCGTAGCTATGGCCTACGACGTGCCGAAGCCCCTCCCCGGCCTGCCGCCCCCCGATGCCTCGGAGGAATCGATCGTGGCCGAAGCCGAAGGCGAGCCCGGCCTCCTCGACCCGGGAGCGTCGGGCAGGCTCGCGCCGCAGACCTCCGACGCGCTCGGCCGGCTGCAGGATCGTTTCCGCGAGGCCAACGTCGATGCCCCGCTCCGTCAGGCCGCGCTCAAGCCGGGCGGGGCAGCCGCGCAATAGCGTTGCGCTCCACGCTTACTTTGCTCCTCGCGGTCGCTGCGGCTCTGACGCTGGGCCTATGGAGCGCGTGGCTCGCCGTGCGCTCGCCCACCCCCATCGACACGATCAGCCTCGGCGCCTGGCAGGCGTGGCCGAACGCGGGGACCGTGGATGCCGACCCATATTCGCGGGCGCGGCAGGCGCGGGTCGGGGAGATTCCGCTCGGCTCGGGCGAAGGACTGATGCTGCTTGCACAGAGCGACGACAGGGGCGACCCCCTTCGCGCCGCGTGCGAGTACCGCATCGCCGGGCAAACGCCGCCGGCGCGCCTCTGGACCGTTGTCCTCGAAAGCTTGAACGGCGAGCCGGTGCGGGGGTCGAACGGCACCGCCGCCCTCGGCAGTGACACGCTGTTGCGCGCGCCTGACGGCTCGTTCGAGATCGCGCTCTCGCCGAAGCCGCAGACCGGCAACTGGATCGCGACGGACGGCGCGGTCGAGCGTTTTCGCATCGTGATCCGCCTCTACGATACGTCGGCTCGCACCGGCACGGCGCTGACGACGCTGTTCATGCCTCGCATTCTTCGCGACCGATGCGCATGATCGGGCTCAGCATTCCGCAACACTGGGACTGGGAGCGTCTGCGGCTCGGGATGACGGCGACCTTTGCGATCGGCACCGCTTTGCTCGCGGGCGCAATCCACATCGTCGTCATTCTCATGGTTCCCTATCTCGCCAAGGACGACGGGTGGTCGCGGCTTGCTCCCTACGCGGGGAAGAACAGGTTTGCCGAAATCCCCGCCACCGGACCGGCGGAGGGCGGGGCGCCGGGGCTCGATCCGCTGTTCGTCAATGGCGCTTGCCGGTTAAGTCTCGCTGACGCCCCGGCGGGCATCACCTTCGACGCTCTCGACCGCTTCTGGTCGGTGGCGCTCTTCGACCCACAGGGCGCGATCGTTTTCAGCTTGAACGACCGGACGGCGGCGCAGGGTCGACTCGACATGATCGTAGTCAATCCGACGCAGAACGCGCGGCTGCGCGAAGCGCCGACCGTGGAGATCGAGCTGACGATTGTTGCTGAAAGCCCGTCGGACGACCTGATCGCTATCCTGCGGCTTTTCGCCCCGACGGCCGCCGCGCGCGAGGATGCGCGTCGCATACTTGGGCAGTCCGAGTGCCTGCCCGCGCCGTCCGTTATCCCCGCCGCCGAGTCAGGCTGAGAGCACATCCTCGGGAGAGTTCCGCCGCGAGCGGCGCGGACGCGGTTTACCCGGCGGTTCATTCGAGGAGTCGTGATATTCGACGCGAACGCCCGGGAAAATCACGATCTCTCCGGCGGCCTTGCGCGCGTCCCGCTTCCGTTCTGCCCGGCCCTTCGCAAACGGCAATATTTCGGCCATCGCCACCGTCTCCGTCCAGCAACGCTGATCTGGGCGCATCATGGTTAACGCGAGGTGAACCGCAGGTCGGCGGCGCTCGGCGCAAGATCCACGAAGGCGCGGCCCTCCCTATCTTCGATTCCAACAAGCCACAGGTCGGGATCGAAGCGGATTTCCTGCTCCATTCGAGATTGAGCCGCATCGGTCGTGGCTTCTGCGGCAATCAAAGAAAAGAGACGCTCGGTCGGACCGTCTTCCGCAAAGACGCTCTGCGGAGCAGGTCCGTAGAGATCGACGCGACCATCGAGCCGATCCACCAGGACAAAAACCGCGCCCGCCTCCTCCGCGCCGCGCCGCGCGATCGAAACGTAGGCGCCCGCCCGCTCGGCGCGGCGCCTGAGCGCTGCGACCCAGAAATCCGTGCGCAGGCGAATGAACACTATTCTTCTTGCAGCGCGCCCGCTGCGCGCATCTCGACGATCAGAGCATCGCTGATCTCGCCAGTCGGGGGCAGGCCGCGGTCCTGCTGGAAGCGGACGATCGCATCCCGGGTCTGCGGTCCAAAGACGCCGTCTGCCAGCAAGGGACCGTAAGCAGCGATCGACAGCGCCCGCTGGACCGCGGCGACGCGAGCGTCGGGCGCGGGCGCCTCGGCCTCGCCTCCTTCCGCGAGCTCGACAAGTGAAGTCGCATCGCTCGCGCTGGCTGCCCGCAGAGCCTTAAGGATCTCGAGGCTCGCTTCGCCCGTCTGCCTCCGGCCGGCGGCCGCCTCGAACGCCAAAATCGCCGCCTCCGTTTGCGGTCCCGCCACTCCGTCGAGCGGGCCGGAATAGTAGCCGATCCGGCGGAGCGTCGATTGCACGGCAAGCACCAGGTCGTCGGAGCGCTGCACGGACAGCTCGACTGCCGCCTCGCGCGTCGCCACGAGCGGAGCCGGATGCGGCCGCTGCTGCAGGAAGAGCGCGTTGGCGGCGATTGCAGCCGCCACGGCCAAGAGCGACCCGGCGAACAACACGGGCGGTCGGCGCAACGGCGAAGCGAGACGCAGGAAATGCATGCTACTGAAGCCGAGTACCCTTGATCTTCGCCGGCCCGTCCGTGGCAGGAACCGCCCGGTCGAGCCGGATGCTGAGGCGCATTTCAGCCGGCGTGTCTTCCGCAAGCAGCGTTCCGCTCGCGTCTTCCACCGCCTGACGCAACGCGGCAAGAGCCGCACGTGTCTCGGCGCTTGGCTCGCAGCCCGCCTGGGCGTTACCCCTGGTGTTGGCGATGCGCAGGAGCACGACGCTCTTCAGCGCGCGCGCCGTCAGATGCAGGACGTCGCCAGTGCCGCTCAGCTTGATGGCGCTTTCGATCATCAGAACGACGATCCGGCGTCCGAGCCTCTCCTCGCAACGAAGGAATACGTCCTCCTCGACCGCCGACGCCAGCAGGACTTGTTTCGCCGACAGCTTCGACTCGACATGGCGCACGCCAAAGGCGACCACCTGGCCGACATCCGACACCGCACCGCCTCCGCTGGGCGCGCTTGCACACTGGACGGCCGCGCCGGCAAACAAGACCGGCGCCTCTATGGCAACCGACCGAAGGCGGACGGAAACCGCACCGTCCCCCGTATCCGATATCTCGGCGGTGCATCCTGGCTGGTCGCTGTCCCGACCGGGCATAGGCTGCAAGGCAAGCTCAATCGGACTTGCGCCGCATCGCGCGATGGCATCGGCGAGCTTGGGCCGGTCTACCAGGGCGAAGCAGCGGCCGACGTCGCTGTCTGCCGCACCGGCCGGCAGGCGCAGGCGCGCCCGGGCCGCGCGCGTTGCGGCGAGCAGCGCCCCGTCCGGCCGCACCAGAAGCACGGCTTCCGCGGGAGCGAGCCGATCGAGGCACGCCGCGTTCCGCAGGGCCGCGCTAGCGCGCGGATCGCCGCGTGGGGCGATCGCAAGATGCGCGACCGCGGGGGCAGCCGCAAAGAACGGCGCAAGCAGCGCCGCTGCGAGCCCCGCGCGCGAGATTTCCTCCCCGCTGAGCACGAGACTCAGCGGCCAAGCGACAAGGCCGGCAAGAACGAGCGCGTTGAGCGCAGCGGCGCTGCGCGGGCGACGCGACGAAAGCGCATAGGCTATCGCGAGATAGCCAAGCGCGATCGCGGCAGGCGGCGCGAGCGGCGCGCCGAGCGCCACAGAAGCGAGCATGAGAAGCGGCAGGCCGAGCAACGCCACAAGTCCAGAGCAAGCAAGGGCGCGCGCAGTGACGCGCTCGCTTTGAAACGCGCCGTCTTCGAGAGAGACCGCCGCCCGCAATGACGGAAACGCAGCGTGGAGGAGCGCTCCGAACTCGAGCACGGGGAGACGGTGTGGCATCTGCACGGCAGTACGCGCCATCAGCCAGCCTTCGCTTGGCGTAAACTTCGCCTGGCACATTCGAGAGCCGATTTTAAGGAAGGTTGAAGCATGCGCCGCGAGGGCGTGGAAAGCCCGCGCTCACAGGCCGAAACATTGCGTCAGGGTTAAGGGATGCTTTCGTGATTTGCAGCGCGCGTCGCGCTGATTAGAAAGCATTAAGTGCGTTTGCGGAATCCTGCGTAGCGCGTCGGTGTTTGGCAACCGGCTCTTCATTCCGAACTGCCTCAATGCCGCCACTAAGAAAAAGACGACACAGGGATCGTCATGTTTGTTCTGCGTTCGCTTTTCTGGTTGACGACGGTGGTGCTGCTGCTGCCGCTCTCGCAAGAGAGCCACGAGGTCGCGCCGCGCGTCAGCCTACTGCATACCGCCTATGCGGCGCGCGTGCTCCTTCAGGACGTGACTGGCGTGTGCGAACGCCATCCCGAAGCGTGCGAGACGAGCCGCGAAGCGCTCGTGCTGCTCACGCGGAAGCTCGAAACCGGCGCCGAGATCGTTTCCGCTGGCATCGCTGCGGGCCAGGCCTTCTCCGATCCCGGCGCAGATCGCGGCACGCTGACCACCGCCGACATCGAACCTGCCTGGACGGCTGCGGAAATCAGTCGCTGAATCGTCGCAACGCATTGCGCCGCGCGGTTGCGGCCCCACCTATGCTATGTGTGGGCCATGAACGCAGAAACCGCGACAATCGACAGCCTCGTTGAGGATTTCGGCTTCCTGGACGACTGGGAGGACCGCTATCGCTTCGTGATCGAGTTGGGGAAGACTTTGCCGGACCTACCCGAGCGCGAACGCGTCGACGCCAACAAGGTCCGCGGCTGTGCAAGCCAGGTGTGGCTGGTGCGTGAGGTTTCCGGCAACGGCGAACCGCGGCTCAAGTTCCGCGGCGACAGCGATGCGCATATCGTGCGCGGGCTGATCGCGATCCTCTTCGCGCTTTATTCCGGCCGCACCGCTCGCGAGATTCTGGAGGCGGATGCGGAAGCCGTGTTCGCCAGCATCGGGCTCCGCGAACACCTTACCTCGCAGCGCTCCAACGGGCTTACCTCGATGGTGGCGCGCATCCGCGCCTACGCCGACGAAGCCATTTCCGGGGCGCACCACTGACTTCTGGTCAAGTGATCTCCGGCCGGTAGTCGTCCGCCCCCCAGTGGTGCGTCCCGTGTGACCTTCGTCTGCCAATGGCTATGGGCATCAGGCCGTAGTGGCGCGCGAGCCGTTCCAGGGCGAGGCGCAGGACCAGCTTCGCCGATCGCGCCGGCCATTGCCGCTCGCGCTCGACGGTTTCGAGCCCTTTCAGGAAGCAGCAGATGTCGATGAGCACGCCGGAAAGCTCAGGTCCGACGGCGCGGACGGCCCGATCGAAGCGCTGCCGCGCGGCGAGCGCCATGTCGGTCAGATCGGTCAGTCCCGTGTCGCCGCTGCGGCGGCCGTCGCTGACGCTTGCGGACCAGTTGGCGGTCACCCGCGGCTGCAGGCGGCCGATCTCGAAATCCCGTCGCATTCGCTCCGCGGCGGTCGCTGCATGTGCCGGGAGCCACGGCTCCCCTGATCGGCAGGTCCGGCGCGCCAGCGTCGCCACGGGGCTCTCGTCGAGACTGGCGAGGACCTCGCGGCCGCCCCCAGGTTCAACGCGGATACGGGTGATCTCGTCGTGCTGAGCACGGAAGGGCAAATCGCCATTCGCCCGGCGTCTGAGCCAAGCCTCGGCCGCGGAGGTGGCCCTGAGGCCCCCGCCCTCCGTCTCGGTCAAAAGCCCGCGCGCGACAAGTTCACGCGCCTGCCGGCTCGAAAACTCGCGGCGGCGGCCCGCGCCGGTCGATGAAACCGAGTAGGGTCCATTCTTTGTCGCGAACAGTCGGGCCGCGGGATTTTCGCAAAGCTCCCGCAGAAGGGCCCCGACCTCCTCTTCCGCCCGGCGGATCAAGACGGCGCCCGCCCGGAGAGAAAACTTCGCCGCCACCCGTCCAGCGCCGATTCCAGGAAATCCAGGACGCGCTCGAATTTCGGGTCGTCGCGGCGATCCTCGACGCACGCGCATGCATGCGCGACGGTCGTTCGATCCCGGCCGAACGTCCGCCCCACCTGAGAAAGGCTGATGCCCAAATGCACATGCGCCAGGTACATCGCGGTCTGCCGGGCGAAGGCCACGGCGGCGCGCCCGCGGCTATGCGCCCGCAGCTCCGCAAGCCCGATCCCCAGCGCCGCCGCTACCAAAGTCTCGATGAAGCGGCAGGCGCTCTCGCAACCGTCCCGATCGGCACGTTCGCCCGGCTCGATACAACCGATACAACCTTGGATAAACATTCCGCGCCTCCTGCGCCCTAGGATTGTTTTCCCGATATTGTCCTTCGCATACCCAAGTGGTATGCGCGGGCGGGCGGGTGAGTCGTGACCTCTGCGCGAGATGTCTACGATCTCAGTCGCACCATCCTGGGTGAGGCAGAGGGATCAATAGTGGTGCTCCAAGCCTACATGGACGAGTCGGGCATCCATAACGACTCGCCGGTCGTGACTGTCGGGGCCTACGTAGGCGTACCGCGTGTATGGAGAGACTGGACTAAAGCATGGAATAAAAGGAAGCACCCAATCAAAGTATTCCACGCGAATGATTGCGCAAACTTATGGGGTGAGTTTGAGGGATGGGACAAAAAGCACCGCGATAGTTTTGTTGCTAAGCTTCTGCCAACTATCGCAGATCATCAAATCGCAGCATTTGTTTCTGGGATACGTATGAATGACTTTAGAGAGGTCTGCGCGGTATACCCACATGTCGCGAGGATCATCAAGACGCCGTATACCGCTTGCTTTCAATGGGTCGTCCAAGACATTCTGATGTATTTGAACGCATACAATGACACGCAGAAGGTTGCGATCTTCCATGAAGTGAATGAGTTCAGGTCTGAAGCACTGGAGTGCTTTGACTTTGTAAGAAAACTTGACGGCTATCGCCGGATAATGTCGATCTCGTTTGGCTCAAAACAGAGTTACACTCCGCTTCAAGCGGCAGATATCTTGGCATACGAAGCCAACAAGCGGTTTCGTAATCCGAAGGGTAGGGAGCGCCGCGCTTGGCAAGCGATCAACCCCAGCGGCGCGCGCCGGAACTCAAGATATTTCGACAAAGCCAGCTTGATGGCATTCGCTAAGGCCGTCCCGACGATCGACCCTTCGGAGACTGCACAATTCTTCGAAATAGCCGCTCAAACTCTGCGCCAGTTTCATCAACGCCAATCTCCCGGGCGGTTCTGATAAACGCCCGGGACTGTTCGGCTCGCGTCATCTTTTTCGGCGCTTTGGCTGGCGGCTTCTTAGAGCCGCCAGCTTTGGGCTTAGCAGCCATCTGGGGCCATCCTCAGTTAATCGTTCGATAGGTCAGGCGCTTGCCAACAAAGCCCCGGAGCGCCGCGTCGGCGCGGGCTGCATCGTCAACGCCTACGGCGACGCGGTTGTTATAGCGGAAATCGAACTCGGCAAGATAGCGATGTAGGTGCTTCTCCGCGCAATGCTGGTAGATGCCCTTCATGCCGCGCTTGAAGATCGAAAAGAAGCCTTCCGCCGAGTTGGTGTGGATGGCCTCGCCGTCCTGCCAGCGGACGTATTCGCCGGCGGAGTGCCGCACGGTCTGGTGATCCGCCACCATCCCGATCACGTCGCTGTAGATGCGGCTTTCGTCGGTGTGCATCCGGGCTTCGCGCGCCACGTTCTCGTCAACGATGATGCTGACGGTCGATTTGTCGGCGTTCTCGACATGAAAGGAGCGGACGGAGCCGCCCCGCTCGACAAGCGACAGGATCGCCCGCTTGTTCGCGGGGCCGGGCTTGCCGCTCTTGGTGAACGGACGGCCACGGGTAGTGCGGGTTAGTATCTTCTCCGGGGCCTTTTTCCACAGATAGGTTTCGTCGGCTTCCACGGGGCCGCCAGAGCCGCCTAGAGGCGCAAGAGCGCCATCCCGCATCGCTTCCCTGATCCGGTGTGACATGAACCAGGCCGCCTTAAGCCCGATGCCCAAGGTCCGGTGAAGCTGGTTGCTCGAAATGCCCTTCTTTGACGAGGAAAGCAGCGCGATGCCTTGCAACCAGATGTGCAGCGGGATGTGGCTGGCCTCAAAGATAGTCCCGACGGTCACCCGAAACGGCTTGCGGCACCGGTAGCACTTATAGAGGCCAAACCGGGTGCTCTTGCCCTGCATCTTTGAGATGCGATCGGTGCCGCCGCAGTGCGGGCAGACTGGACCCTTCGGCCAAAGGCGGGATTCGACCCAGTCATAGGCCGCTTGCTCATCGTGGAACCGCTTGGCGGATAAGGTGGATTTCTGCATGGTCGTTCTCCTTACCCCTCATATAGCAATTCCGGCTGGGTATGGCAAGGATAATATTGGGATTGTTTTCCTGTTCTATACGACACAGAGGCGGGGCGGGGATAAGTCCTCGCACGTCGCGTCCGAGCTGGAGGCAAAAAAAAGAAATCCCCGCCCCTCTAACGCCGGTCAGCATGCCGCGCGCGCAAACCCGCGAGGCGAGTCATGGCAAACGGCACCAAGCGAAATGCGGAAGGACAAACACAAGGACTGTTGCTTCGGAGACGCGCCGAGGCCGCCATCGATGTAACGGTGAGAGCAGGCGCAAATGCCTATGACCGGAGGCGCGACCTGCCCGGCCTGATCCGCCTCCAGCTCCAGGCCGGGGAGGCCGAGGCGATCGTGGATGTGGAGGCGATCGTGGCGCGCCTGGAAAGCGCTCTCAGAGCCGAGCGCAACCGGGCGCGCTCAGGCCACTGGACCTACGACCTCAACCGCCATATCGCGCTCCTTCAAGCACATCGCGCCGAACGCGAGCGTCTGACGACGCTGAAGGCCGATCACTGAGGGGAAAGTGTCGCTTGCGTCAGGCGGCGCGCTTCCTGCCGAGGCCCATCTTCTTGGCGAGCGCCGAACGCGCTCGCGCGTAGTTCGGGGCGACCATCGGATAGTCGGGCGGGAGGCCCCATTTCTGGCGGTATTCCTCGGGCGACA
This sequence comes from Propylenella sp., assembly GCA_050728815.1. GTDB lineage: Bacteria > Pseudomonadota > Alphaproteobacteria > Rhizobiales > Afifellaceae > DASWJZ01. Next base: position 17,233 of record JBOHKB010000309.1, on the reverse strand, counting down.
GATCGTAATGCGTGCGCAAGTGCCGCTTCAGCGACTTGAACTTCTTCCCGTCCTCGAGGCAGACGATGTAGTCCGCCGTGACCGACTTCTTCGCCGCCACTGCGGGCGTCGGCGGCTCGGCCTTCGCCTCGATCGCGCCGGTCGCCGTGCGGTGCAGCGCCTTGTGAACGTCGTGGATGAGGGTCGTCAGACTGTCGGAAGCGACATTGTTGGTGCTCACATACGCGGAAATGATCTCCGCCGTGAGTTCGATGAGCTGATCCTGTTGCATGGCCCCTACGACTTGCCTCCTCGCCCGCCCGGCGGGCGGGCTGCCGCGCACGACCGAGCTATAGTGACAATCTAGAGCGTTTGCAAATGGAACAATTGCAGCAGCCGCATTGCTCAAAAAATGCGCCCTGCTGCAAAAGATTCAGCGCTGGCAAGTCGATTTGTCGAACAGCGCAGTTGTCCCCATGCCTTGACTGCACCACGCCGGGCGGAACGCGAGCGCCGATTTCAGCACGCAGAACGGCCAATAGCCGCAGCGCACGGGTTGGAATCTGGGCGACGATTCCGCTAAACATCACTGCAGGCGGAGGAATGGGCATGCGGCTGGCGAGCTTGGCGGGTCTCCTGTTTGTGTTCTGGCTGGCGCTTTCCGGCCACTACACACCTTGGCTCGTAGGAATGGGCATCCTCAGCGCTCTAGCGACCGCCTTCGCCGCGTATCGCATGGATGTGGCCGACCGCGAGGGTCATCCGATCGAGCTCGCACTACGCACGCCCGCCTACCATCCGTGGCTCGCCTGGGAGGTAGCGAAGTCGGCATGGGGCGTCACGAAAGTTATCCTCAGTCCCCGCCTGCCGATTTCGCCCACCATGACCGTGGTGAGGGCAAGCCAGCGCACCGCCGCCGGCATCGCCACCTACGCCAACTCCATCACGCTGACCCCCGGCACGATCACCGTCGGAGTCAACGGCGACCAACTCACAGTGCATGCGCTCGTCGCCGAAGGCGCGAACGACCTGGAGGCCGGCGCGATGGACGCGCGCGTGCGGAGTTTCGAGGGCGGCGCCTGATGTTTGCGGCCGCCGCAATCGCCATTCTCGCCGCGCTGGCGCTTGCCGTCACGCGCGCGATCAAGGGTCCCACCGTGTTCGACCGCGTCCTCGCGGGAAACACCGTCGGGACGCTCGCAATCCTGCTCCTCGCGGTCGTCGGCTTCCTGACTGGCCGCCCTGAGTTTCTTGACATCGGCCTCACCTACGGCCTGCTCAACCTGATCGGCACTCTCGCGGTGCTGAAATTCTTCCGCCACGGCGACCTCGCCTACGACGTCGAGGAGGGAGGTGGAGCGTGATTGCCACCTTACTTGCGCTGGCGAGCTGGGCGCTCATCGTCGCCGGCTCGTTCTTCATTGTCGTCGGCGCGGTCGGCCTCATCCGCATGCCCGAGCTGTTCACGCGCATGCACGCCGCGAGCGTGTCCGACACGCTCGGCGCCGGCCTGCTGATCCTCGGCCTGATGCTGCAGACGGAGTTCGGCCTCGTGACGCTGAAGCTCGGCTTCATCCTCCTTCTCTTCGTCTTCACCGCTCCCGTCGTGACGCATGCCCTCGCGCAGGCCGCGCTGCACGAAGAGATCGAGCCGCTCCTCACCGAAGACAGGCGCAAGCGCCGCGTTGCCGACGCCACCAGGAGGTAGCAATAGAGTCCTTCATCAACGCGGCGCTGCTGACGCTCCTTGCCATCGTCACGGTCGGCGTCATCCGCCAGCGCAGCCTGTTCGGGGTAGTTGTCCTCTCCGGCATCTACAGCTTCCTGATGGCGAGCGTGCTGCTCGTGCTCGACGCCGTCGACGTCGCCTTGACCGAGGCATCGGTCGGCGCCGGCATTTCGACCGTGGTGCTCCTCGCCACCTTGCACCTCACCAGGACGATCGAGATGCGACCAGTGCGGCGCCGGCTGATCCCGCTCCTCCTGTCGCTCGTGGTGGGAGGGCTGATCGTCTGGGGAACGCTTGCGCTTCCGCCGTTCGGGACCGCCGAGTCCCCGATCCACGCCCACGTGGCGCCGCGCTATCTGAGCCAATCGGTGAGGGAGACCGGCGTTCCCAACGTAGTCACTGCGGTTCTGGCCGACTACCGCGGATATGACACGCTCGGCGAGGCAACCGTGATCTTCACGGCCGGGATAGGTGTGATGCTGCTCCTGCGCGGCTTCCGCCGGCGCGACGACAACCGCGTGGAGGGCCGTCGGTGAGCCTCGACCTTATTCTACGCGTCGGCACGAAGCTGGTTCTGCCGTTCATCCTGCTCTTCGCGCTCTATGTGCAGTTTCACGGGGACTACGGCCCGGGCGGCGGCTTCCAGGCAGGCGTCATCTCGGCGGGAATGGTGATCCTCTTCGGCATCACCTTCGGCCTCAGGGCCGCGCAGCGCATCGCGCCGCGCGCGCTCGTCGAGCGCATGGTGCCGCTCGGCGTGCTGATCTTCGCCGGCACCGGCGTCGCGGGGCTGCTGCTTGGGGGAAACTTCCTTGACTATGCGAGGCTCGCCCACGACCCCGTGCACGGGCACGAATGGGGCATATTCCTCGTCGAGTTCGGCGTCCTGATCACCGTTTCGGGGACGATGGTCTCGCTGTTCTACGCCTTCGTCGAGCGAGGGCGGTGATGCAGACGATCGTGGAGCTTGCCGGGCACTACAACTACGCAGCCACCATCTTCCTCATGGTCGCCGGCCTCTATATCGTCATTGCGCGCGGCAACATGGTCAAGAAGCTCGTCGGCCTGGCGATCTTCCAGACCTCCGTCTATCTTCTCTTCATCGAGCCGGGGAAGATCGTCGGTGGAACCGCGCCGATCCTCGATCCGGACTTCACCGTCTATTCCAATCCGCTTCCCCACGTCCTTATCCTGACCGCGATTGTCGTCGGCGTCGCCACGCTCGCGCTCGGCCTCGCCCTTGCTGTGCGCATCAACGAAGCCTTCGGCACGATTGAGGAAGATGAGATTTTCCGCGCAGGCGGTGGGGAATGAAGGCGGTCCTGCCGCACCTCCCGGCGCTCCAAGTGGTAATCCCTTTGTTCGGCGCGCTGCTGGCGGCCTTCATGCGGCGCGGGACTACCGCTTTTCTACTAGCGCTCGCTGTCACCTGGCTCATGCCGGTGATTGCGGGGACCATGCTGTGGCAGGTCCTGTCGTCCGGCCCGATATCCTATGCGATGGGAAGCTGGGCCCCGCCCTGGGGCATCGAATACCGCGTCGACCTGCTCAACGCCTTCGTGCTGGTGCTCGTCTCCTCCGTCGGCGCCGTCATCATGCCCTTCGCGCGGCAGAGCGTGACGCTCGAGATAGACGAAGAGCGCGAAGCCTGGTTCTACTGCATGTACCTGCTCTGCCTGACAGGGCTGCTCGGCATAGCGGCGACAGGCGACGCGTTCAACGCCTTCGTCTTTCTCGAAATCTCCTCGCTTTCGACATATGTGCTGATCGCCAACGGGCTTGACCGGCGGGCGCTGCTCGCCGCCTTCCAGTACCTGGTGATGGGAACGATCGGTGCGACGTTCTACGTCATCGGCGTCGGCTTCCTCTATCTCCTCACCGGCAGCCTGAACTTTGTCGACATCGCCGGCCGTCTTGCGGCGTTGGACCCGGGCCAGTTCAACGCGATCGTCGCCGCCCTCGCCTTCATCAGCGTCGGCGTCGGCCTGAAACTCGCGCTCTTTCCGCTGCACGCCTGGCTGCCGAACGCCTACGCCTACGCGCCGTCCTTCGCGACCGCCTTCCTTGCGGCGACTGCCACAAAGGTGGCCGTGTACCTGCTGATCCGCCTCTATTTTTCAGTGTTTGGCAGCGCCATCGACTACGCCGCCTTGCCGGTCAGCGAGATCGTCCTGCTCCTCTCGATCGCCGCCATGTTCATCGCCTCCGCGGTCGCAGTCTTCGAAACCAACCTGAAGCGCATGCTCGCCTACTCGTCGGTGGCGCAGATCGGCTACATCACGCTCGGCATCGGTCTCGCCAACCAGGCCGGCCTGACCGGCAGCATCGCCCATCTCTTCAACCACGCCATGATCAAGGGCGCGCTCTTCATCGCGCTCGGTTGCGTGTTCTTTCGGATCGGCTCGGTGTCGCTCGATGATATCGCCGGGCTCGGCCGCCGCATGCCGGTCACCATGGCGGCCTTCACCATCGCCGGGCTCGGCTTGATCGGCGCGCCCGGAACCGCCGGTTTCATCTCCAAATGGTACCTGGCGCTCGGCGCGCTCGACGGCGACTCGTGGCTCCTGGTCTTCCTCATCGTCGTGAGCTCGCTCATTTCCGTCGTCTACATCGGCCGAGTCGTGGAGGCCGTGTGGTTCCGTGAGCCGACGACAGAGGCGGCGATCGCCGCCTCCGACCCGCCGCTTTCCATGCTTGCGCCGCTCGTCGTCCTGGCGGCAGCCGTCGTCTATTTCGGCGTTGACACGCGCCTGACAGCCGGGGTCGCTGGAATGGCCGCCGAAATGCTGATCGGGGGCCTGCGTTGACGGCCGTCGTCTCGCCGGAGGCTCTGCTTGTGGCTGCGCTGGTCGTCCCTTTTGTCGGCGCCTGCCTCATCCCGATCTTCCGAAACCAGCCGAATGTCCGAGAAACCGTCACGCTTGCAACCGCGGTGCTGCTCTTCCTCGCCGTCGCCGGGATCGCCGGGCCCGTGCTCGATGGTGCGCGGCCCGAGGCCACCGGGATCGAGGTTTTCCGTGGCGTCGCCTTCGCCTTCAAGGTCGAGCCGCTCGGCATGATCTTCGCGCTGGTCGCCTCGTCGCTGTGGATCGTGAATTCGATCTATTCGATCGGCTACATGCGGGCCCACGACGAGCCGCGGCAGACCACCTATTATGTGTGCTTCGCGGTGGCGCTCGGCAGCACGATGGGCGTCGCATTCGCCAAAAACCTCTTCACCCTGTTCCTGTTCTACGAGGCGCTGACGATCTCGACCTACCCGCTGGTGACGCACAAGCGGGACGCGGAGGCCATGCGCTCCGGCAGGCTATATCTCCTGCTTCTGCTCGGCACCTCGATGGCGCTCTTCCTACCGGCGATCTTCGCGACTTATGCGCTGGCCGGAACGACCGACTTCGCGCCCGGCGGAATCCTCGGCGGTGCAGTCGCGGGGTGGACGATGAGCGCCCTGCTCGTGCTGTTCATCTTCGGGATCGGAAAGGCGGCGGTAATGCCGGTGCATTTCTGGCTGCCCGCCGCGATGGTCGCGCCGACGCCCGTCTCTGCGCTGCTGCATGCGGTCGCGGTCGTGAAGGCTGGCGTTTTCACCGTGGTCAAAGTGATCGTGATGATCTTCGGCATTGAGGCGCTCGCCGAGACCGGGCAATCAAGCTGGCTGACGGTTGTTGCCGGCGCCACAGTGATCGTTGCCTCGCTGGTGGCGCTCAAGCAGGACAATCTGAAACGCCGGCTCGCCTATTCTACGGTCTCGCAACTCTCGTACGTCATCCTGGGAGCGGCCATCCTTACGCCGATTTCCGTTGTCGGCGCAGCGCTGCACATCGCCGCCCACGCATGGTGCAAAATCACGCTTTTCTTCGCCGCCGGCTCGATCTCGGTTTCCACCCACTTGACCGAGGTGAGTCAGCTTGATGGGATCGGCAGGCGCATGCCGTGGACGATGACCGCCTTTGCGATCGGCGCGCTCGGCATGATTGGCCTGCCGCCGACGGCCGGCTTCCTGGGAAAATGGTTCATGCTCATGGGCGCAATGGAAACCGCCAACTGGTTCGCGGTCGTCGCGATGATCGTCAGCACGGTGCTCAATGCCGGCTACCTGCTGCCGATCGTGGTCCGCGCCTTCTTCCGCGCTCCGCCCGGGGAAAGCTCGGCATATGCGACGAACCCGGGTGAAGCGCCCTGGCCGATCGTGCTTGCGCTCACCGCGACCGCCACAGGCGCCGTCGCTCTGTTTTTTCTTCCGGGCATCCCCCTCGCCTTGTCGAAGATGATGATTGGACCCTGACGATGGAAGACCATTGGCTCGCGCGCCCGAAAACCATCCGGCGGCTTTGGATCGCCTTCGTTGTCGTCCTTGTTTGCCTCGTCACGGTGGATCCTCTGCGTAGCGACGCGCACTTCACCGTCGAAGCCTTGTTCGGGTTCGGCGCTTGGTTCGGCTTTCTGGCCTGCGCCGCTCTGATCCTCATCGCCAAAGCTCTCGGCTTTTTCCTGAAGCGGCCCGACAGCTACTATGACGGCTAGCATACCGCCATTCTTGGTCTTGATTCTCGCCGGTCTGGTGCTGCCATTCTCGCGCGGCGGCGCACGTGGCGTCCTGCTCGTTCTCGCCCCGGTCACCGCGCTGGCACTCGTCTGGCTGGCTCCTGACGGGGTGAACCTTCGGGTCGCGTACCTCGGCTATGAGCTTACGCTCACCAAGGTCGACGCCCTTTCGCGACTCTTCGGCACCGTGTTCGCTGGTATGGCTCTCGCCGGAGGCGTTTTCGCGCTCAACCAGCCGCGCACTCTCGAGCTCGCGTCGGCCTATTGCTACGCGGGGGCCGGCATCGGCGTTGTTTTCGCTGGCGACCTAATCAGCCTCTTCATCTTCTGGGAGCTGATGGCGATCGCCTCGACGCTCGTCGTTGTCAGCGCCGGGCCGTCAGCAAACGGTGCCGCCCTCCGTTATGCTTCGATCCATTTCCTCGGCGGCGTCCTGCTGATGGCTGGCATCGTTGGAGAAATCTCGGCGACCGGCTCGATCGCTTTTGAAGCCATGGCGCTCGACAGCGCTCCGCGCGCGCTCATGCTCATCGGTTTCCTGATAAACGCCGGCGCTCTCCCGCTCTCCGCTTGGCTCCCCGACGCCTATCCTGAGAGCTCGTGGAGCGGCATGGTTTTCCTCTCCGCCTTCACCACGAAGGCGGCGGTCTATGCGCTCATCCGCGGCTTTCCCGGCGTCGAGCTTCTCGTTTACGTCGGGCTTTTCATGGTTTTCTACGGGATCGTCTACGCGATCCTGGAAAACGACATGCGGCGCATTCTCGCCTACTCGATCGTCAACCAGGTCGGGTTCATGGTGGTGGGCGTCGGCATCGGCACGGAGATGACGCTGAACGGAGCCGCCTCGCACGCTTTCACGCACATCATTTACAAAGCGCTGCTGCTCATGTCCGCCGGCTCGGTGCTCTACATGACCGGAAAGCGCAAGTGTACCGACCTCGGTGGTCTCTTTCGCACCATGCCGCTCACCTGTATTTGCGGAATCGTCGGCGCGCTCTCGATCTCTTCCTTTCCGCTCACGTCGGGCTTCGTCTCGAAGTCCATGGTCTCCCAGGGCGCCGCCGACCTTCACCTCACGGTCGTCTGGTATCTCCTCGCCGCGGCATCTGCTGGCGTGTTCCTGCATGCCGGCATCAAGTTCCCGTGGTTCGTGTTTTTCCACCGCGATTCAGGCCTGCGCCCCGACGAGCCGCCATGGAACATGAAGCTCGCCATGGCAGTGCTTTCGGGCCTCTGCATAGGGCTCGGCGTGGCGCCCGGCGTGCTCTATGCGATGCTGCCCTACCCGGTTGATTTCGTACCGTATACGGCGAGCCACGTCATCTTCTACCTCCAGCTCCTCTTGTTCTCCGGCTTGGCTTTCTTCCTCATGCTGGGCTGGCTGAAGCGCACGCTCACGATAACACTCGATGTCGACTGGCTCTGGCGCGGTCTTGGCCCGACCGTTTTCAAGGCGCTTGACGGTGCAACGGACCGCGTGTGGGTGTTGATGACGGAGGGGGTCGCCCGCGCGGGGCGGAGTCTCGTGCGGGGCATCCACCGCCATCACGGACCGGACGGCACGCTCTCCCGCACCTGGCCGACAGGCAGCATGGCGTTCTGGACGACCGTCCTCCTCGCCATGTTCCTCGTCTTGTCCTACTTCTGAACCGGCGTGGACAAGATTGAAAAGACGAATGCGGAATGGAAGGCGCTGCTGACGCCGGAGCAATACCGCGTCACGCGACGGCGCGGCACCGAGCCGCCGTTCATGCATCCGTACAACGCGGAAAAGGCGGCAGGCACGTACTGCTGTGTCTGCTGCGGCGCAGCGCTTTTCTCGTCTCAGGACAAGTTCGACTCCGGTACCGGCTGGCCGAGCTATTTTCGCTCTGTCGCAGCAGATGCCGTGACCGAGCACACCGACCGCTGGCTCTTCCTCGTCAAGCGCGTCGAGGTGCGCTGCGCCCGCTGCGACGCGCATCTCGGGCACGTCTTCCCCGACGGGCCGAAGCCGACGCGCCTCCGCTATTGCATCAACGGGGTAGCGCTGAATCTTGAAGCGGAGCGCGAATAGCACAGGGCCGCGGCGGGCTGAACTGTGGCCCGCTCGCCCCGCTTGCCTCGCTCCGGAAACCTCCCTACCCACGGGGGAATGCAGAAGTTCCTCATACCTCCCGCCGCGGAAAAGCGGCCGCGCACGGCCCTCCATCATGGCCGCCACATGGTCGATGAGTACGCGTGGCTGAGGGCGGAGAATTGGCGCGAGGTGATGCGCGACCCCTCGGCGCTTTCCCCGGAAATCCGCGCCTATCTCGAAGCCGAGAACGCCTATTTCCGCGCGATGATGGCGGACACGGAGGAGTTGCAGGACGAGCTTTTCCGGGAGATGCGCGGGCGCATCAAGGAGGACGATTCGACCGTCCCCGCCCCCGACGGCCCCTACGCCTACGCGACGCGCTACGTGGAAGGCGGCCAGCACCCGCTCTTCGTGCGCGAGCGGCGCGCGGGCGGCGGCGAGGAGGTGCTGATCGACGGCAACGCGCTCGCCAAGGGCCACGCCTATTTCAAGCTCGGCGGCGCCTTCCACGCGCCCGATCACGCGCGGCTCGCCTGGTCGCACGACGACGCGGGCTCGGAGTTCTACACGCTGTCGATCCGCGACCTCGAAAGCGGCTACGACATCGCCGACACCATCCCCGACACCGCCGGCGCGTGCGTCTGGTCGGCGGACAGCCGGCATCTCTTCTACGTGCGGCTCGACGAGAGCCACCGCCCCTCACGCGTCTTCCGCCATCAGGTCGGCGGAAGCCCGGAGAACGACGTGCTCGTCTACGAGGAGCCCGATCCGGGCTTCTTCGTCGGCATTCGCAAGACGCAGTCCGACCGCTTCATCGTCATTCACGCGCACGACCACGAGACCGCCGAAACGCGCGTGATCCCGGCCGGCGATCCGGAGGCGGAGCCGGCGCGGATCGCGCCGCGCGAGACTGCGGTCGAATACAGCCTCGACGAGGCGGACGGCCGCTACTTCATCCTGACCAACGCCGACGGCGCCACCGACTTCAGGATCGTGACGGCGCCGGTCGAGGCGCCCGGCCGCGAGAACTGGACCGACCTCGTCCCGCACGAGCCGGGGCGCCTCATTCTTTCGCTTACCTCCTACAAGCGCCACCTCGTGCGGCTCGAGCGCATCGACGGCCTGCCACGGATCGTGGTGCGGCGGCTTTCCGACGGCGCGGAGCATGTCATCGCCTTCGACGAGGACGCGTATTCGCTCGGCCTTTCCGGCGGCTACGAGTTCGACACCGACACGCTCCGCTTCACCTATTCGTCGATGACGACCCCGGCGCGCACGTACGACTACGGCATGGAGACGCGCGCCCGCCTGCTCAGGAAAGAGCAGGAGGTGCCGTCCGGGCACGACCCGTCGCTCTATGTGACGAAGCGCATTTTCGCGCCGGCGGCGGACGGCGAAACCATCCCGATCTCCATCCTCTACCGCAAGGACACGCCGCTCGACGGCTCCGCCCCCTGCTATCTCTACGGATACGGGGCTTACGGCATCACCATTCCCGCGGCCTTCTTCGTCACGCGCCTGTCGCTCGTCGACCGCGGCTTCGTCCACGCGATCGCCCATGTCCGCGGCGGCAAGGACAAGGGCCAGCGCTGGTACGAGGCCGGCAAGCGGCAGGCGAAGCCGAACACATTTGGCGATTTCATCGCCGCCGCCGAGCATCTTTGCCGCGAGCGCTACACGTCGCGCGGAAAAATCGTCGCCGAGGGCGGCTCCGCCGGCGGCATGCTGATCGGCGCCGTCGCCAACATGACCGACGGCCTCTTCGCCGGGCTGATCGCGAACGTTCCGTTCGTCGACGTGCTCAACACCATGCTCGACGACACGCTGCCGCTGACGCCGCCGGAATGGCCCGAGTGGGGCAATCCGGCCGCGAGCGCCGAAGATTTTCAGACCGTGCTGTCCTACTCGCCCTACGACAACGTCAGGAAGAAAGCCTATCCGCCGATCCTGGCGCTAGCCGGGCTGACCGACCCGCGCGTCACCTATTGGGAGCCGGCCAAATGGGTGGCGCGGCTCCGGGCGATGAAGACGGACGACAATCTGCTGCTGCTCCGCACCAGCATGGAAGCCGGGCACACCGGCGCCGCCGGCCGCTTCGACGCGCTGAAGGAGAAGGCGACGGAGCTGGCGTTCGCGCTGAAGGTCACGGGGAGGATCAACGAGAAGCCCCGCCGGGCGGCGTGATCATCAACTTTGGCGGTGCATTGAGGCCGGGGGGCTGGTTTATCAGCCTTGATGCCTTCACGACGCTCACTTCTCTGATTGGGTGAAGCGGCGAGCGAATTGCGCAGCGAACGGATGTGAGCAGCTTGCGCGTAGCGTAGGGTGGGTGCGCCCCGAAGGCGCGAAACCCACCGGCTTGATACTGATTTGAGTCACTGTGGTGCGTTACGGTGGTTCGCGCATAAATCACACTGCGTGCCACCGCAGTCCGTTGGGGCTCACGTAGGTAAACGCTATTGGCCGACGCGAACCAGGCTGCGGGCCCACGCACGGGCTCCATTTCCGCCTTTGAAGTAGACCGTTCCGTCGGGCTGGATGGATGAGATGACGAGCTTCCGTTGCGCGATTTCATGCTTGTTCCTGACTCTTACCCCGGGAGCCAATTGTTCACGCTGTATTGCCGCAAGGTTCAGTTCGGTCATTAAGTCTTCCACAACCGCATCAGCCACGCGCCGACTCACGTGGGAGAGGTCGCGCTGAAACTTGGCAGCGAATTCTAACTGCTTCCGTGTGGCCTCACCGAGGTCTGATAGGCCAAGAAAATCACGGTCGATGGCCTCATGGATCATCGCCATAGCCTCCGAAACGGACATGCCTTCAAGAGCAAGCCCCAAGCGTCGGCCGAAGGTGATTTGTTCATCGCTTACAAGTTGCATGTGTTCTCCAAAGCACGTACCTATTTCGTCACAATGACGCTCGCTCACTGTACACCCTCGGCGATGGTGCATCACGCGTGGGCGCGGCGGATTCGCACGGTGTCGCGGGACGACGTCTCTGCAAAATCGAGGCCATCGTAAACCAGAACGAGACACTCGCCCGGACCCCTGTTCCAGCGTCTGCCAATTCCGTGATACGCTAAGCGCTGTTCTGATCCCTGGGAACTCTTATGAGCCTCGAATGGGGTGTTCAGGTAGTGCGCCTGACGCTTTTTCTCCGTGATCCTCACAGTGTTTCGGACAAGGACTGGCTCATCATCACGGGCCAGGAGGAGGCTGAGACGCGTCAGGCTATCCCCGGAGGGAAGCGGCTCAGCGGACGCATTCCGAACGGTACTCTCCAGCTCAGCGCAGCTGGTCAACGCTTCGACGTGGTGCTGTCGGCTGTGGAGATCCAAGCAGACGAACAGCTCGCCATCCCCTCGGTAGGAGCTCTCGACGAGACCCTGAAGACATTCTTCGAAACCACGCGCAAGTGGATCGACGAGAATGAGCCGAACGTCGTGCGAGCTGCATTCGGGACTGTCCTCACGTGCAGAACCGAGACGCGAGACGCGGCGTATCAGCACTTGAAGGGTTTGCTGAAGTCGCTCGACGTTCAGCCAGAGAAGATGCGAGACCTACTGTATCGAGTGAACTGGAGGGTTACAAGCAGCGTCCAGGCGGGTCTCATCATCAACCGCCTCACGACTTGGAGCGCCTTGCGCATGATTCGGAGACTGATCCAGATCGGAGGCGAGATCGCCACTGGAAGCGGCGGCGACGAAGTCTATGCCGTCCGGCTCGAAGTAGACCACAACACGGATGACGCGAATCGAACCCCCTTTGACCCACAGAAGGTGATTCCCATATATTCAGAGCTCATAGAGTTAGCGCGTGAGAACGCGGCCACAGGTGAAGTGCCGTGCTGAATTTCCTCCATAAGGTCGAAGACACCCGAGACGAGACTGACACCGGCTTGGCTGCCCGAATACGTTTCCGGGAGGACACGGACGAGACCGGCGATATCAACCAACCGGTTGACACGCGGCCTCCGCCGCCGACGGACCCCCTCAGGGCTGGGGACCTCCAGCTAGTGATTCCGCCTGAGTACCCCGACCGCGGCGTCGACTTCATCACGGTCGATAACAGCACAGGCGTAACCATCTACGGAGAGATGAAGTCCAGGTGGTCGGCGCTCGCTCCGGCAATGCAGAACCTCGCGGGCTCCCTCGAAATGCGCGCCCTCACGTATCCGAAGATACACGGGACAACGGACTACGATCGGTACGCGCACCACGTGATGCTCATTACAGGCGAGCTCACGGAGGCCGACCCACTGGAGGGCTACGAGGTGTATGCCGTCGAGGATTGGGATGGATACGACGCGCGTCCGATCACGCCGGATACGCTGCGTGCGGCGCGTTCTATTCTGAAATCATTGCCGAAAACGTTCGGTGATCCTGTGTGTTCGCCGGGCGCTGACGGATCGATCGTGTTCGAGTGGCTGAAGGACGACGGACCACTCTGCAAGCTCTTTATCGATATCGGGCCGGGGAGAACATGGAAAGCATATTGGCGTCTGGCCAGCGGGAGGACTGGCACCATTGCGCGCAAGCGCGTCACCATCAGTACAATTCCAGAGCTTCAGAAGCTGTTCGAGACATTGCTTCGCGGGTAGCCGATGCCGCCCAAGGACGGTGAGCCCGCAGACGCGGATGATATCTGGCTGCGGAACGTCACTGACAAGAAGCATGTCCGTGCAGACGGGAAGCCGACCAGCAACGCCTTCACAGGGGGCGCCATCTCGCCGCGCGCTCCAGGGTGCCCGTGGGATCACGAGCTCTCCGGCAGGCTCCTGTCATTCACGAAGGACTTCGAGGCCGAGGGCCGCAGGTATTGTGAGGAACGGAAGAAGCCATTCATCGGTGTGTTGTATGCAAAGGTAGAGCGCATTCGCCGTGAAGCGAGCGGCGTCAAGACCGACGTGCATTACACCCCTATCCCGGGCGTCGATGAGGCGCATGGCGACCTGACGATTGCCGGTACAACCGATGACAACCTCGGCGCAGTCAGAGACTGGCTCCAAGAAGTACTTCGCGTCTCGAAACCTGAGCCGAAGTGTATTCTCGACACGAATTAGCAAGCGTAGCCGGATGGAGCGCGGACCAATCCCGGTTTCCAGTGCTGAACAGAATGGGCCGGGATTTCGCGTCGCGCTGCATGAAAGCGTTGGCGTCACAGATTTGCGCCGCCGTTCAGTCGCGCAGGCTAGCGGAGCCCTTCAATGCCGCGATGGTGAAGCGCGCGTGCCCCGGATGGGCCGACCGCACCTACCATGTATTTCTAGCGAAGCACGCTTCGAGGCAAGAGCGATGCGGCGGAGCCGTGCTTTCCGATTCGGCGGTCGTTCGAGAGTGTCCGCTGCTTGGCCCTCGCCGTCACTCACGGGAACGCGGACTCATGCTCCCAAGCCACGCCGTCAGCCTCGATCTTTCTCGCACCACGCCATCCTGATTGAAGTGGTGAACACAGAAATGCGCCCACGAATCTTCGAACGCCATCTCCATTTCACCCGTGACCGAGGTCGTGCCCAGTCCGATTTCTGCGTAGGAAAACTCGAAACTGCCGTTCGGACGCGCAATCGCAATATGAAACGGCTCGCCTGTGAACTCGTTGATCTTTGGGCCCGCCCTGCTCTTCAGCAGGCCTGGTATCTCGACACTGGCGGTGCGCGCCCCCAGGTCGGCCGCGATCTCGATCGGCAAGAACAAAGTCTCGCAAAACTCCGAACAGGTCGATGCGAAAACAGAGAACAGGTTGCTCAACGGCGCGCCGGCCTTGCCCGAGATTATCGTTTCCAGGGCGCTCCGCTGCGCGCCGTCCGCCCGTTCGTCGATGACGATCTGACGCCTGCCATTGCCATCCTTGATCTCTCCGGGCCATTTGTAGAGCCCCGCCCAGTTCAAACCCGTGAGCGGCGTCTCGTTGAAATGACCTGCGACGATATTGCCGATGAAGGCCGACTGACAAAAGCCGTGCGTGCTCGGCAGATTGAACTGGCAACCGCAATTCATCGCGCAACTGCAGTTATCGTAGGTTTCGCTCTTGAATACCCATTGGTCCGCCATTTCCCGTGCTCCCTCTCCTTGCGGTGTCTGTGTACGGCAGCCGACGCAGTAGACGCCGTGCGCCAGGCAGATCGCCGTTGGCGCAACCGTCATGGAGATGGCACAAGAGAGGAGGCGGGCTCTAGTTCAGAAACTGAAGCGTCCGGTTCGGCCCGAGCCCCATCGCGGCGGAAAAGAAGCTCCTTTCCGCGTAGCACCACCGCCGAATTTTCTTCAGTTGCCCGGCAAAGCAACTGCGCTAGAAGGTGGGGCTAAGGAACGGCGCCCCGCGGCAAGCGTTCTCACGATCACACCCGACCGAGGAGACGAATATGGCCTTCACGCTCCCTGACCTCCCCTACGCCTACGATGCGCTCGCCCCGCACATGTCGAAGGAGACGCTCGAATTTCACCACGACAAGCACCACAAGGCCTATCTCGACGCGATGACGCCGATGATCGAGGGCACGCCCTTTGCGTCGATGCCGATCGAGGAGATCGTCAAGAAGAGCCATCGGGACAACCCAAAGCTCTTCAACCAGGCAGGGCAGTACTACAACCACGTCCACTTCTGGAAGTGGATGAAGCCGAAGGGCGGCGGCAAGAACGTGCCCGGCAAGCTCGCCGACCAGATCAAGAAGGACCTCGGGTCGTTCGACGAGTTCCGCACGAAGTTCATCGACGCGGGCAAGACCCAGTTCGGCTCCGGCTGGGCGTGGCTCGCGCTGAAGGACGGCAAGCTCGTCGTTATGAACACGCCGAACGGCGAGAACCCGCTGGTGCATGGCGGCAAGCCGCTGCTCGGCGTCGACGTGTGGGAGCACTCCTACTACATCGACTACCGCAACGCGCGGCCGAAATACCTGGAAACCTGGTTCGACAACCTGATCAACTGGGATTACGTGGCCGAGCTTTACGGGGCGTAGCGCCGGACTCGCTGCCGCCTTCTTCTGGGTCCTCGGGTCGCGCTCAGCGCGCCCGAGGATGACGCGGCGGCGGTTCCGACAGCGCTCGAAAGCGGCGCGATTCCTCGCGCATTTGTGTTCGCCCGTGTGGCTTCCCGCTCGTTCGCCGGCCGCCGCGCGTGGCCGGCGCCATGCTATCGGGATGGCGCAACGGAGGCCGCGCTCACGCATTGCCTCCGTTTCTACCGTGGGATTATGGAGGGACGACATGCGTCGGTTGCTGTTTGGAGGTTTGGTGGTCGCCGTCGGCATCGTTACGACGGCCGCATCGGCTATTGACGATCCAATCGTCACGCGCAAAAAGCTCATGCAGGCGAATGGCGGGGCGATGGGCGCCGTGCAGGCGATGATCAAGGGGGAATTGCCGTTCAACGCAGCGGTTGCGCAGTCGGCGTACCGCACGTTCAACGCCGTCGCCTATTCGGTCGGCGACTATTTCCCGGCCGGCTCGGATCAGGGCGAAACTCGCGCGCTTCCCGCGATCTGGGAAGACATGGCCGGGTTCGAGGCCGCTCTCGCCAAGCTCCAGGAGGCTTCCGACGCGGCCCGGGCGACCGAGCCGAAGAGCATCGAGGACGTGCAGGCGGCGATGGGCCCGATCGGCCAGGCCTGCGGCGGCTGCCACGAGACATACCGGAAGAGTAATTAATGCTGCGGAGGGCCGCTGTCGCAATCGTCATTCTGGCGATTATCGGCGCCGCCCTCGGCTGGTTCCTGACCGCGCCTGAGCCGCTCGCCGCGGCTCAGCTCCCCGCGCACGACCCCGACGTCGCCAACGGAGAGCGCATCTTCTACATCGGAGGATGCGCATCCTGCCACGCCGCGCCCGATGCGCAGGGCGACGACAAGCTCAAGCTCGGCGGCGGGCGCGAGCTGAACACGCCGTTCGGAATCTTTCGCGTGCCGAACATTTCTCCGGACCCGGAGACGGGCATCGGCGGGTGGTCGACGCTCGATTTCGTCAACGCCGTCATGCGCGGCGTGACTCGGCGCGGCGCGCACTATTATCCGGCCTTCCCCTACGGCTCCTACGTGCGCATGAAGGCCGAGGACGTGATCGACCTCAAAGGGTTCCTCGACACGCTCCCGCCGGTGTCGAACCAGGTGGCGGACCACGATCTCGGCTTTCCCTTCAGCATCCGGCGCGGGGTGGGCGTCTGGAAGTTCCTCTACTTCTCGGCCGACCCGATGCTCGTCCTCGACAATCCTTCCGAGGCCGTGCAGCGCGGCCAGTACCTGGTCGAGGGCCCCGGCCATTGCGGCGAATGCCACACGTCGCGCGATCCGATGGGAGGCTTGAAGCGGGCGCAGTGGCTCGCCGGCGCGCCAAATCCCGACGGCAAGGGGTCGATCCCCAACATCACGCCGCACGACGAAGGCCTGAAATGGTCGGAGAAGGAGATCGTCGATACGTTCGCGACCGGGTTCACGCCCGAATTCGACACGCTCGGCGGCAACATGTCGCTCGTGCAGTGGAGCCTGTCGCACCTGCCCGCGGAGGACCTTCAGGCGATCGCCGCGTACCTCAAGGCAGTGCCGCCGCTTCCCGACGCCGTTCCGGCCGCGCCGGAGCCAGCGGAAACGCAATAGGCGCGGTCAGCGGCCCTGGCGGCAGGTCGAGTAGTTCATCGGTCCGCGGTCGAGATAGGTGATCGCCTGGTTCTGCCAGACGCGGCAGTCGAACTCGCTGTCGAAGCATCCGAACGCGGCGAACGGGTAGTACTTGTCGGTGAAATTGTCCCAGCGCCGGCCGGAAAACTCTCCGTACCAGGTCGCGTCCCGCCCGATGGCGGCCGAAATCGCGGCGCAGTCGCCGCCAACCGGCGGGCCCGCCTTCTGGTAGTCGAAAAACCCGTAGAAGGGGTCGGCGGCGGCCGTTCCGGCCGCGGCGATTATCGCGAAAGCCAAGGCGGCGATTCTCTGCATTC
>JBOHKB010000308.1:0-14798 GCA_050728815.1 Propylenella sp. | reverse complement strand
GCCGATCGAGGAGCTCTCCGCTGCGACCGGGACGGTGCACAGGAGCCGCCCGGCCACCGACGGGCCGCGGCCGGTCGAGGTCGATGACCACGGTTATTTCGTCGCGCGGTTCAAGAACGGCGCGCTCGGCACGCTTGCGGCGAGCTGGGTCGCACCTGGGCGAAAAATGCAGCTCGAATTCGAGCTGACCGGCACGCGCGGCACCATCGCCTTCAGCCAGGAGCGCTTCAACGAGCTTCAGCTCTACGCCGCCGGCGAGCGCCCCGGCCGCGGCGGCTTCCGCACCATCCTCGCCGGGCCGGACACGCCGCCCTACGCAAAATTCTGCCCGGCGCCCGGCCACCAGCTCGGCTTCAATGACCTGAAGACGATCGAGGTCGCGCATCTGATCGCCGCCATCGCGGGCGAGGAGGCGGCAAGTCCCGATTTTTGGGAGGCCTACGAGATCCAGCGCACGATCGCCGCGGTGCTCCGCTCGGCGAAGGAGAGGGCGTGGGTGAAGGTCCAGAGCCTCTGATCGCATACCCTGCCTAACGGATAGGCAATCGCGCCTGCGATTCGGGCGTGACCGCAAACGCGGCGTTCTTTACGCTCAGCAGTGGAGCGGCTTGGGTGCTGTGATCGAACAGACCGTTCAGGAACCTCAAGAAACGGCGTTCAACGAGATGCTGGGCGCCGACGGCGCGATCCGGCCGCCGTACCGGCTGGTGGCCGACTGGCTGGACCGGCTCACGCGTAGCAGTTTCAAGCGCAAGCAGCAGGAAGCCGAGACGCTCTTCCGCCGGCTTGGCATCACCTTCTCGGTCTACGGCAGCGAGGACGCGCTCGAGCGGCTGATCCCGTTCGACCTCGTGCCGCGCATCATCTCCGCGGCTGAGTGGCGGCATCTCGAGCGCGGCATCGAGCAGCGCGTCCGGGCGCTGAACGCCTTCCTCCACGACATCTACCACCGGCAGGAGATCGTGCGCGCCGGGCGCATCCCGGCCGAGCTTGTCTTCGGCAACGAAGCGTATCTCCCCGAGATGATCGGGCACGACCCCCCGCTCAACGTCTACAGCCACATCATCGGCGTCGATATCGTGCGCGTCGGCGAGAACGAGTTCTACGTGCTCGAAGACAATCTCCGCACGCCCTCCGGCGTCTCCTACATGCTCGAAAACCGGGAGACGATGATGCATCTCTTCCCGGAGCTTTTCGCCCGCCATCGGGTGGCGCCGATCGGGCAATATCCGGAGATGCTCTTGCGCACGCTGCAGGCGGTGGCGCCGCCCGCCTGCGACGGCGCACCGACGGTCGCGGTGCTCACGCCCGGCATCTACAATTCCGCCTTCTTCGAGCATTCGTTCCTCGCCGACCAGATGGGCGTCGAGCTGGTTGAGGGGCGCGACCTCTACGTCGAGGACGGCTTCCTCTATATGCGCACCACGCAGGGCCGCGAGCGGCTCGACGTCATCTACCGCCGCCTCGACGACGCCTTCCTCGATCCGCTGACGTTCCGGCCGGATTCAACGCTCGGCGTCGCGGGGCTGATGGACCTCTACCGCGCCGGACGGGTGACCATCGTGAATGCACCCGGCGGCGGCATCGCCGACGACAAGGCGGTCTACACCTACGTGCCGGACATCATCCAGTTCTACACCGGCCAGCGGCCGATCCTGCAGAACGTGCCGACGTGGCGCTGCTCGATCCCTGAGGAACTTTCGTACGTCCTCGCCAACCTTTCGGGGCTGGTGGTGAAGGAGGTGCACGGGTCCGGCGGCTACGGCATGCTGGTCGGACCGACCGCCAGCCGCCGCGAGATCGAGGCGTTTCGCAAGAAACTTCGCGCCCGGCCGGCGAACTACATCGCGCAGCCGACGCTCGCGCTCTCCGCCTGCCCGTCGCTGACGCAGAGCGGCGTCGCGCCGCGGCACGTCGATCTTCGGCCCTACGTGCTCGTCAGCGACCGCATCCGCCTGGTGCCCGGCGGGCTGACGCGGGTGGCGCTCCGGAAGGGGTCGCTCGTCGTCAATTCTTCGCAGGGCGGCGGCACCAAGGACACCTGGGTGCTGCAGGATTAGCCGAGAATGCTCGCGCGCACCGCCGAAACGATGTTCTGGATGTCTCGCCACATGGAGCGCGCCGAGAACATGGCGCGGCTCGCCGAGGCGGGCTTTCGCATCTCGCTCACGCCGGACACGGATGGCGACGGGCATCGCGAGGAGTGGCGCTCGACGCTCGCCGGCGCCGGCGTGCTCGACCGCTTCACCGGCAAATACAGCGATGGCTCCTTCGACAACGCCATCAAGTTCATCCTGTTCGACGACGACAACCCGTCGTCCGTCCGCTCCTGCCTTCAAAGCGCGCGCTCCAACGCTCGCGCCGTCCGCACCAAGATCACCCGCGACATGTGGGAGGCAATGAACTCGACCTGGATCGAGTTCTCCGCGATCAGGCCGGCCGAGGTGACGACCGCGCGGCTGCCGGAGCTGATCGACTGGATCCGCCAGCGGACGTCGCTCTTCCGCGGCTCGCTGCTCGGCACGATTCTGCGCGACGACGGCTACTACTTCAGCCAGCTCGGCGCATTCGTCGAGCGCGCGGACAACACGGCCCGCATCCTCGACGTGAAGTACTTCATCCTGCTTCCGAGCAACCAGGCGATCGGCGGCGAGATCGACACCTACCAGTGGGAGACGATCCTTCGCTCCGTGTCCGCGCACCGCGCCTACCGGCACGTGTTCCACGAGAACTACAGGCCATGGAACGTCGCGGACTTCCTGATCCTGAGACCGGAGATGCCGCGTTCACTCCGCTTTTCGTACGACTGGCTGAAGATCGCGGCCGATGGGCTCTCGGCGCTTTACACTGTGCGCAAGCCATCGGCCGATCTGATCGCCGAGACCCGCGGCATGCTGATGACGATGGGCATGGAGACGATCTTCCAGGCGGGGCTGCACGAATTCCTGACCGCGTTCATCGCGCGGAACAGCCGTCTCACCGACGCGCTCGCCGCTGACTACAATTTCGGCTGACAGGATGCTCGTCTCGATCCGCCATGCGACGCGCTACAGCTACGACGCGGCGACGTCATTCGCCGTGCACCGACTGCGCCTGACCCCGTTCGATAACCGGGCGCAGAAGGTGCGCCGTTGGGCGATCGAGGCGGAGGGCATGGAGGGCGCCGCCCTCTACATCGACGGCTTCGGCAACCGCGTTCACCTCGTCACGCACTGCAAGCCCTACGAGGCGCTGACCATCACCGCCGCCGGCGAGGTCGAGACGGAAGATTGCGGCGGCATCGTCGGCGATCTCGGCGAGGCGGCCAATCCGCTCGTTTTTCTGCGCGCCACGCCGCGGACGGAATCCTCGCCCGCGATCGACGCGCTCGCCGACGGGCTGGCGAACCATCGCGCGCTCGACCGGATGCATCGCCTGCTCGAAGCGATCGCGGCGCACGTCGTCTATGACACCGATGCGACGCATCAAGGCACCACCGCGGCCGAGGCCTTCGCCGCCGGGCAGGGCGTGTGCCAGGATCACGCGCACATCTTCATTGCCGCGGCCCGGCGGCTCAGAACGCCGGCGCGCTACGTGACCGGCTATCTGGTCATGCAGGGCACGGAGCACGCCGTCGCCCACCACGCCTGGGCGGAGGCGTTCGTGCCCGATCTCGGCTGGATAGGGTTCGACCCCGCCAACCACGTCTGCCCGACGGAGCACTATGTGCGCCTCGCCTGCGGCTTCGACGCCGCCTCGGCCGCTCCGATCACCGGGACCCGGCGCGGCGGCGGCGCCGAATCGCTCGCTGTTGACGTAATGGTCCGCCAGCAGCAGCAATAGCGCGGACGGCGTCGTTCAGGAGATTCGCGCGATGACCTATTGCGTCGGTTTGCGGCTCGACCGGGGCATCGTGTTTGCCGCCGACACGCGGACGAATGCCGGGGTCGACAACCTCGCGACCTTCTCGAAGATGCACGTCTGGGAGCGGTCGGGGGACCGTGTGCTCGTGCTGATGTCGGCGGGGAACTTAGCCTTCACGCAGTCGATCGTGAGCCTCTTGAACGAAAGGATCGACCTCGGCCCCGACGAGCACTCGCTGATGACCGTCAACACCATGTTCCAGGCGGCGCGTCTGGTCGGCGAGACGGTCCGTGAGCTCCGGCGCAACGAAAAGGAGATGATCGACCAGAACCCGTCGCTGTTCAGCGCGTCGTTCATTCTCGGCGGGCAGATCGTGGGAGAGCCGCATCGCCTGTTCCAGGTCTACCAGGAAGGCAATTTCATCGAGGCGACCAAGGACACGCTCTATTTCCAGATCGGCGAGCACAAATACGGCAAGCCGATCCTCGACCGCGTCGCGAAGCCCGAGATGCGCATGGGCGTCGCCGCCAAGCTGGTGCTCATCTCGTTCGATTCGACGCTACGCTCGAACCTATCCGTGGGCATGCCGATCGATCTCCTGATCTACCGTAAGGATGAGCTGAAGGTCGCCGAGCAACGTCGGATCGGCGAGAACGACCCCTACTTCCGAAAACTGTCCGCGGCGTGGTCGGGAGCGATCCGCGACGCCTTCGCCCACATCGATGAATACGGCGAGGACAGCGAATCGATCGAGATTCTGAAGACCAAGGGGACGGACTCGATCGCCGATGAGCCGGAAGCAGCGCCGGCGGTGCAGGCGACCGCCGGCTGGCTCAAAGCAGTCGATGGGTGACGAAAGGACGCGTTCGGCCGTCCCCTAAAGAGCAGCGTCCCTGCCGAGCAGCGTCCGCCAGATCGAGGCAGCGTCCCGATCGTCGGACCCTCGCCATGCGAGAATCTGGTCGGGACGTATCAGGGCCAGAGGCGCTTCGTAGAGCGCACTGACATCGCTGCTCTCGATCTCAACCACCGACAACGCGGCCCCGTTAGCCTCCGCAGCGAGCTCTAGCTGCCTGCTCCCCGGCGCGTCCGGGCCGAGCCGTAGCAGGGTCCACTCGAAGCCGAACTCGTCGTAGAGGGAATGTCCCGGCGCAAGCCAATAATGCGGCGGGCGTCCGCCTGGGATGCCAGAGGGATGGTATTCGTTGATGGAGTCCTCCGGTGGCGGTGTGCCGTCACCGGCAATGACCGGCGAGCCGTCGTAGCGGGCCCCGAACGTGATGCCGGGAATGTTGAATTCCTTGCGGCCGTGGGCGTCGAGATAGGCGCTGGCCGAGCGTCTGGCGGCTTCTCCCTCCGCCGTGTCGTCCTCGATCTCTGCGGCAGGAACGAAGCACCCGATCGAGTCGGCGAAGCCACGCGCGAAGCCGGTATTGCGGACGGCGACGGGGCGGCGCTCCAGCTCGTAGCTGGCAAGCAGCGTCGCTCCACCGCTGCCCCTGATCGCCGCCGCCAGCTTCCAGCCGAGGTTCACGGCATCCTCGACGGCGGTGTTGTAACCAAGGCCGCCCGCCGGCGTGAAGAGATGAGCCGCGTCCCCGCCGATGAAGACGCGCCCCTGGCGGTACTTGTCCGCCACGAGGGAGTGGCCCGCCGTCCACCCTGTCCGCGCCAGTATCTCGCAAGGCAGCGGCTCGCCGACCGCCTCCCAGAACATTCGGCGCGCGTCTTCGTCGGTGATGCTCTCCTCGTCCTCCTCTTCGCGGAGCTGCGTATGGAAAGCAAACTCGCCTCGGCCGTCGACCGCCGCCATGAACGCCCGACGCTCGGGATTGAAGACGCAGTTCATCCATCCGACCGTGTGGGGAACACGCTCGTAGAATGCGCGGCAGCGCAGATAGACCGCATACATGCGTCCGCCGAAGAAGGGACGCTTCACTGCAGCTTCTCCACCGTATGCGATGCCGAGCTGCTGGCGGACCGTGCTGCGCGCGCCGTCGCCGCCGACGAGGTAGCGGGCGCGGACCTCGCGCTTCTCCTTCCCGTCGTTGCGCTCCAGAAACCCGACGACCGTGCCGCCGCGATCCTCGAAATGCGTCAGGCGCCAGCCGAAGTTGATCGACACGCCGGCCAACGCCTCGGCGTGGGCGCGCAGCACCGGCTCGACGAACTTCTGCGATATCCGATGCGGCGCTTCCGCCGCGTTCCAGGAGCCCACGTTCTGCTGCGTCAGCGAAGCGGCGTCGCGCGACGCAGGCAACTTGAAGCGGGCGAGCTCGCGGCGGGCGTAGCGGGTGAAGTAGACGATGTCGGTGGGATGGTCCGGCGGCAGGCCGAGCCGGCGGAGCTCGTCCGCGAATCCAAGACGCCGGTAGTACTCCATGGTGCGCGCCTGCGTGGCGTTTGCCTGCGGATTGAAGGCGGTCGACTGCTTTGCGTCGAAAAGCGCTACGACGATGCCGCGCCGACCGAGCTCGATGGCAAGCATGAGGCCGAAAGGCCCACCCCCGACGATGAGCACCTCGGTCTCGGTAGGCGGGCCGGTTGTGCCTGGCATCTGATCCGTGGGGCTTCGCCGGCTATCGCCAGAGCCGCTTCGTCGCGAGATCGGCCCCCTGCCGCATCGCCCTAAACTTCTCCCAGACGACCGTCTCGTGGACTTCGGTCTTGTAGAGCGCCTGGGAGGAGAATCCGCAGTCGGCGGCGGCCATGACGTTCTCGCGCCCCACGAGATTGGCGAAGCGCGTGAGCCGCTCGGCTATCCACTCGGGATGCTCGACGATGTTGCTCGCATGCGTGATGACGCCGGGGCAGATCACGACGCCCTCCGGCAGCTTCACGCGCTCGAACAGATGATACTCGTGCTCGTGCCGCGGGTTCGCGGCCTCGAAGCTGAACGAGCCGGCCTTCACCTTCAAGACATAGCCGATGACATCCGACAGCGCCGCCTCATGGATGCGCGGACCTTCGTTGATGCCGTAGCAGGTGTGGTAACGCACGCGCTCGGCCGGAATGCCTTGCAGCGCCGCGTTGCAGGCCTCGACGTAGATCTCGGCGCGGCGCGCCATCTGCTTCTTGTCGAGGCCGGGCTCGACGAAGATGTCGGTCAGGAACGGGTCGTCGATCTGTACCAGAATGCCGGCATCGACGATCGCCTTGTATTCCTTGTTCATCTCCGCCGCGAGCGCGTGAAAGTACTCCTCGTCGGTCTTGTAGTATTCGTTGACGCCCACTCCCGACGGAGCCGTCGCCGGGAGGAAGACGTGATCGTGCGGGACGCCAGCCGCTTCGGCAGCGGCCTTCACGTTGTCGATGTCGATTCTGAGAAGCGCGTCGCCGCGATACTTTACGGGGCCGGTGCACACGACCGGCGTGATCGGCAGGATCGCGCCTCCTATCATCGCAGTCTTGAAGTACTCGGCGTAGTACTCCGGAAAGGCCTCAGTCTCTTTCTGGAAGGACGCGAGCTTTTGATCGGGCCGGGCCTCGAAGCCCTCGAGCCTCTCGCGGATGTAGGTAAAGAACCCGGGCTTCGAGAATTCTCCGTCCGTCACCACGTCGATGCCGCACGCGACCTGCTTCCTGACCGACTCTTTGACGGAGGCGCGAAGCATTCGCTGGTACTCTGAGGGGTCGTGGTCCTCCCCGCTGTACTTCTTCTTCATGATGTCGAGCAGCGCGTGCGGCCGCGGAAGGCTGCCGATATGGGTGGTCCGGATGCCGTCCGTGTTCTGCTGGAGCGTCACTGACTTCCCGTCCTTTCGGCGCCCGTGCGCGTGAGGAATAGCGCTTACCGGAGCAAGCGCATCAACTCGGCATGAATCTCGGTTGTTGCGGCGGCGATGATTGTGCCGTCCGAGCCGAGGCCGAGTGGGGCGCCCTGCCAGTCGGTAATGACTCCGCCGGCCGCTTCGATGACCGGCGCGACGGGCAGATAGTCGTAAGGCTGAAGGCCCATGTCGATCACGGCGTCGATGCGTCCCGCGGCGAGCAGCCCGAAAGCGTAGCAATCGTTGAAGAAGCGATAGTCGCGGCCGAAGGGCATCAGCCGCCTGAGCCGTTCCGGCTCGCGGTCCACCATGAGGTTCGCCTCGTTGATGATGAAGCGGGCCTCACGGGGCGCTCGTCGGCGGCAGCGCACCTCGACGCCGTTCAGCGTCGCGCCGCCGCTGCGGCAGCCGGCGAAAACTTCGCCGAGGGCCGGCATGCGGATCACGCCGGCTACTGGGATGCCGTGGTGGAGCACGCCGATGAGCATGCCGAAGAGGGGCACGCCCGAGATGAACGAGCGCGTGCCGTCGATCGGATCGACGATCCAGGTGAATTCCGATTCCGCGCCGCTCCGGCCGAACTCCTCGCCGAATATGCCGTGCGAGGGGAAGCGCGTGGCGATCCCGCGCCTGATCTCCTGCTCCGTCTCGCGGTCGGCGACGGTCACCGGGCTGTCGTCGGGCTTGTCTTCCACTGCGATTTCCGAGCGATAGTAGCGGAGAGGGATGGGCTCGGCCGCGGCGGTGATTTCGATCGCGGCGTCCATCAGGTCGCGCGGGGAAGGGTTTGGCATCTTGGTCTCCTCCCCTCCCGCTTGCGCGGAGGGGACTTGGGAGGGGTAGCGCGACTCTTGTATTGAGGCCACTACCGTGCCGCCGAGGTCGGCATCACCGCAGCGCTTGGAGGTTCTTCGCGAACGCCGGCGCAGCCATGCGTTCCGCCGCTTGCGCAAAAACTCGCTCGGCGTAACCGCGAAAATCCGCGACCCGGTTGCCCTGCGCCTCCTGGACCAGCGCCCAGGTAGCGGCGAGAAGCTCGCACGCCGCCTTCGTCACCGCCACGCGGGCGCGCTCGGCGGCTCGCGGCCGCCGGCCAAAGTAGGCCGTGAGCAGCGCGCCGTCCGCCGTCTCGTCAAGCCCGGACAGCAGGGAAAAATAGGCGAGGTCCCACGCCGGGTCGTTCATCGCCGCGTATTCCCAATCGACCAGCCAGACCCGCTCGCCGGTGTCGATGAGGTTCCGGCCGGTCGGATCGCAATGGCAGGGGCGGAGTTTTGCAGGATGCGTCCCAAGCGCGGAGCGGGCCGGACCGGCGAATGCGAGCGCCTTGCGGTGCCGGGCCGGCAGCGCCGCCCCGCGCTCGCCGAGCAGCGCGACATAGGCATCGATGGTCTCGAAGGCCTTGAAAACACCCGCGAAACTCGCTGCGCTTTGATGGAGCGTCCGCAGCGCCGTCGCGGCCCGTTCGAGGGCGCCCGGATTTTCGCTGAGGCGCTCCGGCGTAAGCGGCGCTCCCGCGACGAAACGGGTGAGCATGACGCCGTCCTCGCCGAAATGAACGATCTCCGGCGTCACGCCAATCGCGGCCGCCGCGCGCGCGTTAACTTCCTCCCTCCGCCGATCGACGATCGCTTCCGTGCCGTGACCAGGAATCCGCAGGCAGAGGGCCTCTCCGTCCGTCTCCACCTTGAAGACAGAGTTCGTTAACCCTTCGAGGCGCGTCAGCCGCGCCTGCTCAGCCCCACTGGCGGTGAACCCGGGTAGCGCCGCAAGCCGCCGGCGAGCCGTCTTTTCCCCGTTCACGGCATCGCTCTTAAGACACTCTCAACCACACCGGCGAATGGCCCCTTAGCCGCCAAGTTGATTATGATTTTAGCAATTTCCCTAGCGGACGTTAGGGCTGTTCGACACGAGTTGTGAGTAATGCCGCGTACATTGGCCCTTGCGCTGTTTTGGGTGACGGCGTCTGCCGTCTCGATGTTGCTGATCTGCCAGCCGATCAGCATCGAGGCGCAGTTCGTCATGGGCGTCGCGGCCATCGCCGCGATGATCGCCACCTGGAAGATCGGCAAGCAAGGCATCTGGCGGCAGGTCTTTCTCGCGCTCGGAACGGCGGTCGTGCTGCGCTACGTCTACTGGCGCACCACCTCGACGCTCCCCCCAATCAGCGAGCCGATCAACTTCATCCCGGGCTTCCTCCTTTATCTCATGGAGATGTTCTCGGTGATGATGCTGTTCATCAGCCTCTTCATCATCGTCGATCCGCTGCAGCGGAAGCGCGCACGCCAGCTTCCCGACGACGAGCTGCCCACCGTCGATGTCTTCGTGCCGAGCTACAACGAGGACAAGGGCCTGCTGGCGACCACGCTCGCCGCCGCCATGAACATGGACTACCCAGCCCAGAAATTCACGGTCTGGCTGCTTGATGACGGCGGCACCGACCAGAAGGTCAACGACCCCGATCCGCGCGTCGCGCTGCCGGCGCAGCGCCGCCGCGCCGACCTGCAGCGGCTCTGCCAGCAGCTCGGCTGCAATTACCTGACGCGCGCGCGGAACGTCCACGCCAAGGCCGGCAACCTCAATAACGGGCTTGCGCATTCGACCGGCGATCTCATCGCCGTGTTCGACGCCGACCACGGCCCGGCGCGGAGTTTTCTGCGCGAGACGGTCGGGCACTTCGCCGACGATAAGCGCCTCTTCCTCGTGCAGACGCCGCACTTCTTCCTGAACCCGGACCCACTCGAAAAGAACCTCTCCACCTTCGACCGCATGCCGTCGGAGAACGAGATGTTCTACTCGATGATCCAGAAGGGGCTCGACAAGTGGAACGCCGCGTTTTTCTGCGGCTCGGCGGCGGTGCTCCGCCGCGCGGCGCTGCAGGAAACCGGCGGATTTTCGGGCGTCTCCATCACCGAGGACGCCGAGACGGCGCTCGAGCTGCATGCGCGCGGCTGGAACAGCCGCTACGTCGACAAGCCGCTGATCGCCGGACTTCAGCCGGAGAACTTCGTCGCGTTCATCGGCCAGCGCTCGCGCTGGTGCCGCGGCATGGTGCAAATCCTGATGCTGAAGAACCCGCTACTGAAGAAGGGGCTGAAGCCGCATCAGCGCATCGCCTATCTCTCGTCGTCGCTCTTCTGGATGTTCCCGCTGCCGCGCCTCACCTTCACGCTGGCGCCGCTCCTCTACATCTTCTTCTCACTGCAGATCTACGTGGCGAATTTCCAGGAATTCGTCGGCTACACCATCGCCTACATGGCGGTGAACATCATGCTGCAGAGCTATCTCTACGGCACGCTGCGCTGGCCCTGGGTGTCGGAGCTCTACGAGTACGTGCAGGCGGTGTTCCTCGGCCGCGCAATCTTCTCCGTCATCATGAATCCGCGCAAGCCCACCTTCAACGTCACTGCAAAGGGCCTGACGGTCGACCGCGACCATCTCTCCGCGCTGGCAAAACCCTATTTCGCGATCTTCGGCGTGCTTGCCGTTGCCGCCGTCTACGCCGCCTACCGTTACGTCACCGAGCCGGCGGGCAACGACCTCCTGATGATCGTCGGCGTCTGGAACGTCATGAACCTCGTCATCGCCGGGGTGGCGCTTGGCGTCGTTTCCGAGCGGCCGGAGCGGCGGCGCGCGCAGCGCCTGACGGTCCTCCGCCGCGGCGTTCTCGAGATCGTCGGCGGCAGCACGGTGCCGGTTTCGATCGAAGACGTTTCGACCGGCGGCCTTCGCCTCCGCATGATCGAGGAGACGATCCCGCAGATGAAAGCGGGCGCCACCATCGCCATGCTCAGGCTCGAACTGGAAGACGGCGGCGAGACCAACGAGGCGATCGCGCTCGTGCTTCGCCGCAACGGTCACGACGAGCAGGGGCCGTTCCTCGGCATGGAGTTCATCCAGCTGACGCCGCCGCAATACAAGCTGATCGCGAGCCTTCTCTACCGCGACTGGTCGGTGTTCGAGCAGTTCCGCGCGCGCCGCCGCACCGCGCAGAGCATTCTCCTTGGCTCGCTGCGCTTCTTCGGCTGGAGCATGCGCTACACGCTCCGCGCCACGTTCCTCGCGCTGAAGCGCAACAAGCCGGACGGCAAGGATACGGCGCAGAAATCCGGCGAACCGGCGGCCGCTCTTGCTGCTCCCGCCCATGCAACGAGGGTATCGGCGGAGGACGCTGGCCCGCCGCCGATCCGCAACAGGTTCGGGCCGATCGCGACCCCGGCATGAAAGCGCGCAGCCTCCGGACAGCCGCGGCCGTCCTGGCCGCATTTCTTTCAGCGGCGGCGCTTCCCGCGGCGGCGCAAGTCGTCGTGCCGCTCGAGCCGATGCCGGTCGGCAAGGATCCGGCCCGGCAGGTTGCGGTCCCGGTCGCGACCGATACGATGCCGGCGCTTGACGAGGTCGATCCCGGTCTCAGGCGGCTTCCCGCCGGCCTGCAGGCGCTCCGCTTCGAGGGCGAGACGGGCAGCCGCGAATGGCCGGTCTATCTCACCGCCGTACAGGCCGCCGCGCCGGCCCAGTTTCAGCTTGGCTACCTGAACGCGGTCTCCGTGATGCCGGAGGCGTCACGCGTGATCGTCAGCGTCAACGACGTCGACATCGGCGAGGTCACCATCGCCGCGTCGCAGTCGCCCGAGCGCGCGCGCCTCGACGTGCCGATGGGGGTGCTGCAGCAGGGTTTTAACGCCATCGGCATCCGCGTTTCGCAGCGCCACCGCGTCGATTGCTCGATCTCCGCCACCTACGAGCTATGGACGCAGGTCTATCCCGGCATGACCGGGCTGCACTTCCTCGCCGCCGCCAACGGCTTCGAGTCGTTCGCCGACATCGCGGCCGTCAATCCCGATCCGAGCGGGTCGGTGCGTGTCCGTCTTCGCAACGGCGAGACGGTATCCTCCGCGCTCACCACCCGGATGTTCCGCCTGGTCGAGCAGGCGGCGATCGCCGCCGCGGCGCGCCACACGATCGTCGACCTTGACGCGGCTCCCGCCGAAGGCGCGGGCATCGACGTCGCGGTCGGAACGCCGAACGAGGTGGCGGCGCTCGGCATCCTGAAACCGGGCCAGACGCCGGCCGCGGGGATATCGCTGCTCCTCCCCGACGACATGGACCTCCTCCACGGGCGCGTCACGCTGCTCGTCGTTGGCGGCAATGAAGCCGAGCTCGACCGCGCGCTCGCGGGCCTCGACCGGCAGATCAAGGCCATCAAGCGCGAGGGATCGGCGGCCGGCCTCCGTGCTCTTGCCAATATGGGCGGACGCAAGGTCGAGCCGGGCTCGGAGGTGCGCTTCGAGGAACTCGGCCTTCGCTCGCAGGAATTCAACGGCCGCGTCTACCGGTCCGCCTTCGATATCCGCGTGCCGTACGATTTTCTGTCGGCCGACTACGCCAAGGCGGCGATCCGGCTCTCCGCCGGCTACGCTCCCGGCCTTGGGCGCAAGAGCCAGCTCGTCGTCCGCGCGAATGGCGAGACCGCGTCGGTGTTTCCGCTCGCCTATTCGAGCGGCGAGATTCTGCGCGAGCGCGAGATCCCAATCCCGCTCCGCTTCTTTCATCCGGGCACCAACCGCATCGAGCTCGAGGCGCATCTGTTCGTCTCGGCAGACGAAAGCTGCGACGCGCTTGCCGCGATGAGCGCTCCGAGCCGCCTCGTGATGATCGACGAATCCGCTTTCGTCCTGCCGCGGGTCGCGCGCCTCGCCCGCATGCCGAATCTGGCGGCGACGATCGGGGCTGGCTTCCCCTATGCCGACGGCGGCCGCGCCGTGGCTTTCATTCCGCATCCGGACCGGGAGACGCTCGCCGCCGCTGCGACGCTTGCCGCGAACATGGCTGTCGCCGCCGGCAAGCCGCTCGACCTCTCCGTCTCTTTCTCGCCGCCGCCGGCGGATGCCGGCTCGGCGCTTGTCGTCGGGGCGCTACGCGATTTGCCGCCCGCGATGCTTGCCGCGTACGGCCTCAACGCAGAGAGCATGCAGCAGGCGTGGCGCGCGCAGATGGTCGCACAGAGCATGACGATCTCGCAGTTCCTGGCGCCGCGCGCCACCGGGTCAACGGAAGATCAGGCCGGGGGGCTGGTCATCGGCGGCCCGGCGCTGCCGCAGAGCCCAGCCGGCTCGCAGGTATCGCTCGACGACTGGCAGCAGGAAATCCGCCGCCGCGGTGGCGGCGGGCTTTTCGGCCGGACGTGGCGCTGGGTACGCGACCAGGGTGGCCTGTCGCGGCAGAACCTTGGTTTCTACGCCGGAGCGGACACGCTTCGCGTCAAGCCGGAGACGACACTGGTGCTGGCGCAGGCGGAGGCGCCAACAGTCGCCAATGCAACGTGGACGCTGATGACCGCGCCGACCGCGGCGGCGCTCGCGCGCTCGGCTGCGGGCATCACCGAGCCGGCGCTCGCGCACCGCCTCGCCAACCAGGCGATCGCCTTCAACGCGAGCGACGATGAGATCGTCACCGCCGCCGGCGGCAACGGCTATTTCGTCATGACGCAAGGCTTTTCGCTCAGGAATTTCCGCCTGATCGCCGCGGGCTGGTTCTCGTTGAACATCGGCTACTACGTTTTGGCGCTTCTCGCCGCTTGTGCGCTGCTCGGCACCGCCACCTGGTTTTTCGTAGGCGAGATCGGCCACGGAGACGAGTGATGCCGAAGATCGTGCAGATCGCTCTGATCGTTACGGTGACCGCGGCGATCGCGGTGCTGGCGACAGCTGCCGTGATGGGCGCGCAGCGCGCCGCCGACAGGACGGAGGAGGGGACGCCCGCCGCCATGCCGCCGGTGCGGATTGGCGATGCCTCAACTCTTGGGGAGCAGGCGGCGGCGGAAGCCGTTGCCGCAGCATTCGCCGCCGTCAGCAACACCGATCCGAAAGAGGAAGCCTCTCAAGCGGCGCACGGCGATACGCTTCTCCCGAAAAAGCTTTGGGAAAATTTCGCGGGCCGGTTCATCACGCCCGAAGGCCGCGTCGTCGACGACGCCAATTCCTCGATCAGCCATAGCGAAGGGCAGGGCTACGGCATGCTGCTTGCCGCGTTCGCCGGCGACGAAGCGGTGTTCCGACGCCTCTGGGCGTGGACCGAGACGGAGCTGCTCGTCCGCGACGATGGTCTCGCGGCCTGGCGCTGGGAGCCGGACGCCGATCCGCATGTCACCGACCTCAACAACGCAACCGACGGCGACATATTGAT
>JBOHKB010000307.1:0-4562 GCA_050728815.1 Propylenella sp. | reverse complement strand
GTTCAAGCCTAACGGGCTCCCTCGCAACATGCCCGCGGCGCGCTGTGACAAGCGCGCCGCGAGTGACGCCTCGGGGAATGGTCGTTGTCAGAAATTTCGCTCGCCTTCGGAGAGGAGAATCAACTACACGCGCGTCCTCGTGTCGGCGTCAAAGCGTGAAGCGTCTCCGTGCCCAACAACGCAATGGAGGCTTTCGGCATGAGCGCCATCAACAGGCTCGCGGCCCGCTGGGTCATTTCCGAGCCGATCTACGTGAAGTGGAAGGGCGCGAGCGGCCAGGTCTACGAGTTCGAGCTGAACGACATCGGCAGGCCGTACCAGTCGCATCCCGGCGTCTACATCTTCTGCCACTTCGGCGCGCGGAACGCCCTCGTGGCGGACCATATCGACGAGGCCGACGACTTCGCGCGCCGGATCGGCGGCAACCTCACCCAGCATCGCGCCTGGGAAAAGATCAGCGTCGCCGGCTCCACCCACATCTGCACCCTGCACGTGCCGGGCAAGGCGCACGCGCGGATCAGGATCGAGAGCGATCTCAGGAAAGCGCACGAGGCGCCGTTCGCCGGCGGAGACGTGCGCGCCGGGACTTTTCCGGAGATGTGAGGAGTTTGCTGGTTTCGCCCGCTCAGCCGAGATAAGGCAGAGCCATCACGGCGGTCGAGGCGGCGGTCAGGCCCACGAACGCCGCGGTGCGGATGGCCAGGTACTTGGCGAGGCTGAAGTGGCCGGTCATGGCGGCGTCCCCCCGATTTCGAACAGGGAGCGGCGTAAGGCCCAAAGGTTTCCGGCGCGCGGCTCGCGGTCGGGAAATTGGTTTCGTTCGGGCGCGCATGTGTTTCCTCGCAGGCTCGCGCAAGAAACAATGCTGGAGCGATCCGGTTCCTCCCGGATTCGACTTTCCCGTCGTTTCGTGGCACGGGAGCCACATGCCGACAGAGGTCAAAATCTGCGGGCTTTCCGAGGAGGAGAGCGTCGACGCCGCGCTTCAGGCGGGCGCCGATTTCGTCGGATTCATGCTCTTTCCGCCGAGCCCCAGGAACGTGTCGCTCGAGCGGGCGGCAGCGCTTGCCGCCCGTGCCCGCGGCAGGGCGAAAATCGTGGCGGTGACGGTCGACGGCGATGACACGCTCTTTCGCGGCATCGCCGAGACGCTTCGACCGGACATCCTCCAGCTCCATGGCAAGGAGACGCCCGAGCGTGTGAGCGCGATCCGTGCCGCGTTCGGAATATCCGTGATGAAGGTCTTCGGTGTTGCAACGCGGAACGATCTTTCCGCATACGCCGACTATTCGACCGATCGCCTGCTGCTCGACGCGAAGCCCCCCAAGGACGCAACCCGTCCGGGCGGGCATGGCGTCGCTTTCGACTGGACGATCCTCGCGGGTTTCGCTCCTTCCGTGCCGTGGTTCCTCTCCGGCGGGCTCGATCCGAAGAACGTAGCCACCGCCCTGCGCGCGACGCGGGCGCCGGGCGTCGACGTCTCCTCCGGCGTCGAAAGCGCGCCGGGTAAGAAAGACCTCGGGCGCATCGACGCTTTCGTCCGCGCCGTGCGCGACTTCGACCGCGCGGCCGCAGCCGCCAAGGAATACGCCGCATGAACGCGCCGCAGCCCAACACTTTTCGCGCCGGCCCCGACGAGCGAGGCCGCTTCGGCCTCTATGGCGGACGCTTCGTCGCCGAAACGCTGATGCCGCTGATCCTAGACCTCGAAGCGGCGTACGAAGCGGCGAAGATCGACCCGGAATTCCACGCCGAGCTGACTGATCTCGGCACCCACTATACCGGCCGCCCGAGCCCGCTCTATTTCGCCGAGCGGCTGACCGCGCATCTCGGCGGCGCGAAAATCTACTTCAAGCGCGACGAGCTGAACCACACCGGTTCGCACAAGATCAACAACTGCCTCGGACAGATTCTTCTCGCCCGCCGCATGGGGAAGACCCGCATCATCGCGGAGACCGGCGCCGGGCAGCACGGCGTCGCCGCCGCCACGGTCTGCGCGCGCTTCGGCTACCCCTGCGTCGTCTACATGGGTACCACCGACGTCGAGCGGCAGAAGCCGAACGTTTTTCGCATGAAGCTGCTCGGGGCGGAGGTGCATCCCGTCACGTCGGGCGCGGGAACGCTGAAGGATGCGCTCAACGAAGCGCTCCGCGACTGGGTCGCGAACGTCGAAACCACATACTACATCATCGGCACCGCCGCCGGCCCGCATCCCTACCCAGCGATGGTGCGCGACTTCCAGTCTGTCATCGGCAACGAGGTGCGCGAGCAGATTCTCGCGGCAGAGGGGCGGCTGCCCGACGCGCTGGTGGCGGCGATCGGCGGCGGCTCGAACGCGATCGGCCTGTTCCACCCGTTCCTCGACGACCGCGACATTGCGATCTACGGCGTCGAAGCGGGCGGTCACGGGCTCGACGTGGTGAACGGCCACGCCGCCTCGATGAGCGGTGGCTCGCCGGGCGTGCTCCACGGGAACCGCACCTATCTGCTGCAGGATTCCGACGGCCAGATTCTTGAGGGCCACTCGATCTCCGCCGGGCTCGATTATCCAGGCGTCGGACCGGAACATTCGTGGCTGAAAGACACGGGCCGCGTCACTTACGTGCCGGCGACCGACAAGGAAGCGCTCGACGCTTTTCAGCTCTGCACCAAGCTCGAAGGCATCATCCCGGCGCTCGAACCGGCGCACGCGCTCGCGCACGTCATCAAGCTCGCGCCGACGATGCGGAAGGACGAGATCATCGTCATGAACATGTGCGGCCGCGGCGACAAGGACGTATTCACGGTGGGGAAGATTCTGGGGATGGAGCTTTGACGGTCAAACCGATCACTCGGCGCATTGCTTTTTGACAAACCGCGATTGAAGTCTTCACGCCGCCTCTTCGACCTCAGCAGCGATCCGCCGACCAAGTTCCCGCTCGGCAAGAGCCAGGTCGTACTGGCTTTGCAGGCTGGCCCAGAACGGGGCGCCTGTCCCAAAGTAGCGTCCGAGCCGCAACGCCGTTTCGGCGGAGATTCCTGGCTTGCCGGAAACGATCTCGGAGATGTGGTTGGCGGGAACGCGTAGCTTCAGGGCAAGCGCATGCGCGGTAAGGCCGCGAGCCGCCAGCTCGGCAGCGAGCGTTGCACCTGGATGTACCGGCGGAAGCGCAAAGCCACCTGCGGGGCTCTCATAGATGTCGGCATTCCGAGCCATCGATCTCCTCGTTCAGTGATAACCGACAATCTCGACTTCAGAGGAATTTCCGTTCTCAAACCGAAAGACAATTCGCCAGGGTCCGTTGACTTTGATCGGCCAGAATCCAGCGCGATTGCCCAACAGTTTGTGCAATCCCACGCTCCGCAGCTGCGAGATCGCGGTTAGAGACGACGCAGCATTCAATTCCGCCAGGTGCTGCCGGGCCAGCGCCGCGTCCAGTCCGCGAAACCTCGACTTACCTCCTTCGATGAACTGACGCGTCGCAGAGCCTTTACGGAGCGGATCATATGCGCGCCATACCATATGCTGCGCTATCCGCTAACAACCATCGCGGCCAGGCAGAAACGCGCCTTTTCGCCCTGCGTCCGAGTGTGATACCGACACCCGATGACCCGCATCGACCGACGTTTTGCCGAGCTGAGGAAGGCCGCGCTGCCGGCGATGGTGACCTTCGTCACCGCCGGCGACCCGGACTATGACACCTCGCTCAGAATCCTGAAGGAGCTGCCTGCCGCCGGCGCCGACATCGTCGAAATCGGCATGCCCTTCTCAGACCCGATGGCCGACGGGCCGGCCATCCAGGCGGCGGGACTGCGCGCGCTCCGAGCCGGGCAGACGATGGTGAAGACTCTCAGGATGGTGCGCGCCTTCCGCGAGGCAGACAACGAGACCCCGCTCGTGCTGATGGGCTACTACAATCCGATCTACATCTACGGCAACGAGCGCTTCCTGAAGGATGCCAAGGCCGCCGGCGTGGACGGGCTGATCATCGTCGACCTGCCGCCGGAGGAGGACGAGGAGCTGTGCATCCCGACGCTGAAGACGGGGCTCAATTTCATCCGCCTCGCCACGCCGACAACCGACGACAGGCGGCTGCCGGCGGTGCTGAAGAACACGTCGGGCTTCGTCTATTACGTGTCGATCGCCGGGATCACCGGCACGAAGGCCCCGGATCGGCTGAAGGTCGCGGACGCGGTTGACCGCATCAAGCGGCATACCGATCTACCGGTAGCGGTCGGCTTCGGCGTGACGAAGCCGGACCAGGCCGCTGCGATCGGCCGCAACGCCGACGGCGTTGTGGTAGGCTCGGCGCTGGTCAGGGCGGTCGAAGGCACGCTCGACGCCGAAAACCGCGCCACCGACCGCACCGTCGCGGCGGTGGCGGAACTGGTATCGGCGCTGGCGCAAGGCGTGCACGCATCCCGCCTGATGGCGGCGGAATAGGAAGGCTTTTGCGTGGCGAACTGGATTCAAAACGTCGTCCGCCCGAAGATCCGCTCGCTTTGGACCAAGCGGGAGACGGCGGAGAATCTCTGGGTGAAATGCCCGGAGACGGGCGAGATGGTCTTCCACAAGGACCTCG
>JBOHKB010000306.1:0-23126 GCA_050728815.1 Propylenella sp. | reverse complement strand
CATCCGCCGAGAGAACCCAAGCCATGCAGCCCTGGATCAGCAGCTACAATCACAGCCGACCCCACTCCGCCCTCGGAGGCCGCCCGCCCGTCTCAAGGCTGAACAATGTTCTTGGATTCGACAGCTAGGCGTCGCCGACGTGGGCGGAGGGTGGTCGGTGGAAACTGAGACGGCCGTGAAGGACGAGGCGCGGGCCGGCCTCGCCATCCGCGACGAGGAGGGCGGTCTCGACCCTGATTTTGTCGAGCGCGTCTCTGGAGCTATCAAGAGCCACGACGGCGAGGCGCTCCGCGGGCTTGTCGGCGAGCTCCACGAATCCGACCTCGGCGACGTTCTGCACGCGCTCGACCCGGATGAGCGCGGCCAGCTTGTCCGCCTCATGGGCGCCCATTTCGACTGGGTGGCGCTGACCGAGGTCGAAGACACGGTTCGCACCGAAATCCTGGAGTCAATCCCCAACGAGCAGATCGCTGAGCTAGTCCGCGAGCTCGATCCCGATGATGCCGTCGAGATCATCTCGGATCTAGAGGACGAGGACCGCGAGGAGGTGCTTGCCGAGCTGCCCTTCGCCGAGCGCATCGCGCTCGAGCGGAGCCTCGACTACCCGGAGGATTCCGCCGGCAGGCGGATGACGACGAAGTTCATCGCCGTGCCCCCCTTCTGGACCGTCGGGCAGACCATCGACTTCATGCGCGAGGATCGGCGGCTCCCCGACGAGTTCACGGAGATCTACGTCGTCGATCCGCGTTTCCAGTTTCTCGGCTACGTTCCGCTCGACAAGCTTTTGCGCTCCAAGCGCCCGACCAGGATCGAGGAGATCATTGCGGAGGCTAAGCACACGGTGCAGGCGACCGACGACCAGGAGGACGTCGCGCGCCTGTTCGAGCGCTACAACCTTCTCTCCGTGGGCGTTGTCGACGAAACGAATCGGCTGGTCGGGGTCATCACCGTCGATGACATCGTCGACGTCATCGAGGAGGAGGCGGACGAGGACATCAAGCGGCTCGCCGGCGTCGGCGACGAGGAGATTTCCGAGGGCGTCTTCAGCGTCGTGCGGCTCAGAAGCTCCTGGCTCTTCGTCAATCTCGTCACTGCCTTCCTTTCCGCTTCGGTCATCAGCCTGTTCGAGTCGACGATCGAGCGGATCGCGATCCTCGCGATGCTCTTTCCCATCGTCGCGGGGCTGGGCGGGAACGCCGGCACGCAGACCCTGACCGTGACGGTCAGGGCGCTGGCCACCCGGAAACTCGATGCCGGAAATGTCTGGCGCCTCATCGGGCGCGAGGCGCTGGTCGGCATCTCGAACGGGATCGTGCTCGGATGCGTGACAGGCATCCTCGTCGCCCTGATTTTTGGCCGGCCGGAGCTCGGGCTGGTGATCGCCGGCGGCATGCTTGCCAACCAGAGTGTCGCCGCGCTGGTCGGGATCGTGATCCCGCTTGCGCTTGACCGGCTCGGAGTCGACCCCGCCGTGGCGTCGAGCGTCTTTGTGACGGCAATGACGGACGCGACCGGCTTCTTCGCCTTCCTGGGACTCGCGACGTGGCTGCTGCTCTAATGGAAGCCACTGGCCGATTAACCTTGCGCCTTAATACGGCTGAAACGATAACGGGTCATGACTTGTCGATGCTCACCTGTCCGATGCTTTCCCGCATGATCCGACCGATTCCCGCGCAAGCCGCCGTGGCGTTGCTGTTCGCGCTTGTCCTAGCCGGCTGCAGCGGCGGCGCCGTTCAGCGTGGCGATTTCAAGGGCGACGCCAAGCCCCACGGCGGCGTGAGCCGTGCCTATCAGATGCCCGTGCAGGGGATCGATATCTCCCGCTACCAGGGCGAGATCGATTGGAATCGCGTGCGCAGTGCCGGCGTCCGCTTTGCCTACATGAAGGCGTCGGAGGGCGGCGACCACGTCGACGAAAGCTTTTACCGGAACTGGTCCGCGGCCTCACGCGCCGGAGTCGCCCGTGGCGTCTACCACTTCATGTACTGGTGTCGCACGGCCGCGGAACAGGCCGTGTGGTTCTCGCACGCCGTGCCCCACGATCCGACGCAGCTTCCACCGGTGCTCGACCTTGAATGGAATCACGCATCCGCGACTTGCCCGAAGAGGGTTCCGCGCGACATAGCGCTGGAGAAGATCCGCAAGATGCTGGAAATCATGGAGTACCACACCGGAAAGCGACCTGTAATATACACGGACATCAACTTCCATCGGGACGTTCTGGAAGGGGAGCTGAAAGGCTACGAGTTCTGGCTGCGGAGCGTGGCGGCCGAGCCGCACGAGCGCTACCGCGACCGACCGTGGACGTTCTGGCAGTACACTGCGACCGGGCGAGTGCCCGGCATATCTGGTAACGTCGACCGAAACGTCTTCAATGGCTCGGAGAGCGAGTGGCGGAAATGGCTCAGTCGGCGCGGCGTCGGGGGTACGGACGCGGTCAGCGCCCGCATTGTGCCGTCCGACGACGACCTCTCTTAGAACTGCCCGTGCCCGTCTCGCCCTCGGCTCCCATGCGCCT
Source organism: Propylenella sp. (assembly GCA_050728815.1). GTDB lineage: Bacteria > Pseudomonadota > Alphaproteobacteria > Rhizobiales > Afifellaceae > DASWJZ01. The sequence continues at coordinate 20,608 of JBOHKB010000306.1, read as the reverse complement.
GACGAAATCACGGAAGAAGAAATAGCAATGGCGGTCGAAAATCATCCTTTGTACGCGGCGTGGAATGAGGCTCTCCAACATCTGGTTGAGGCCGAACGGCGCTACCACATCGCCATGATGGAAAGGCGGCCGGACGAGGAAATTCAACGGGCGGCGCGTGATCTTGATGCGGCTCGGGAGACGTATCGCGGGATTGCAGACCGGATTGAAGGCTACGCTGACGTGGCGATGTAGCGGCGAACGCAGCGTCGGTGACCCGCGATGCCGGTTTCCATCCGTCGACTCGAACCGGACGACCGCGAAGCTTGGCTCCCGCTCTGGCAGGGCTACCTCGACTTCTACGAGACTTCCGTTCCCGACGACGTGACCGGAGAGACTTGGCGACGGATCGCCGACCCGGTCGGACCGATCCATGGCCTCGGCGCTTTCGACGCGACCGGCCGGCTCGTCGGGTTCGTGCACTACCTATTCCATGCGGTCACCTGGTCAGCCTCCGATCGCTGTTATCTGGAGGATCTCTTCGTCAGCGCCGATGTGCGCGGGACCAGCGCAGGGCGGGCGCTGATCGAAGCGGTCTACCGCGCCGCCGACGAGGCGGGCGCCGATCAGGTCTATTGGCTCACCGCGCACGACAATACGACCGCGCGGCGGCTCTACGACGGGGTTGGCCGGCTAACTCCGTTCGTCAAATACCAGCGATGAGCGGAAAGACTGCACCGCCGATCCGCGGCGTGCTGGAGACCGCCATCTATGTCGACGACCTACACCGCGCCCACGCGTTCTACGGCGGCGTGCTTGGGCTTGAGCGTGTGCTCAATACGCCGCGCATGCTCACCTACGCCGTCACGCCGGGACAGGTGCTGCTCGTTTTCAAGCGCGGCATGACGAAAGAGGACAGCAAAAGCGCTGGCGGCATGGTTCCGGGCCATCATTCAGAAGGGCCCGCGCACTTCGCTTTTGCCATCGGCGCGGAGGACTACGAGGTGTGGAAGGCGCATCTGACCGCGGCCGGTATCGCGATCCGGAGCGAGGTTGCTTGGTCTCCGGGCGGTAAGAGCCTCTATTTCGACGATCCCGATGGCAACGTCGTCGAGATGGCGACGCCCGGCCTCTGGCCGAACTATTGAGAACTCCCACAAATCAATTCGCGGTGCAATACTGCGATGTCGTTACTGCGCCGACGACGGTGATCGACGTGCCCTGCGGCACGACATATTCGCTCTCGCCGAAGCGGATGAAATCGGCGTGGCCATTGGCGTCGGCGGGCCCGAGCGCCCAGTCGAAGGTGTACCCGAGTGAAGTCCACGGGAATCCGGTCGGTCGGGCCGCTCCGTAGGAGCCGTAATACTGCTTGTAGAAGAAGATATCGCGGGCGGTGCAGCTCTTCGCCTGCGGTGAGCCGCAATCGTCGTCTTGCGGGTTGCGGATCTTGCAGGTCGGGGTGTCGATGGCGCCCGAGGCGCACGGCCGAAAAATGTTCTTGGCGGGGTCCGGATCGGCGATCGTAAAGCTCAAAAACATTGTCTTCGCGCTGTGCGGGGCGAGGCCGAGCCGCTGCTCGAGGCGGAGCGTGAGCAGATCAGGGTCATTGCCATTGTCCGTGGTGAAGCCGGCGCAGAACAATTGGAGATGCGGTTCCGCGGTGACCCACGTGTCGCTGGGGAGCGTTGAAACCCAGCCGCTCTGCGCCTTGTATCGGGCGAGTTGATCGGCCCGGATCCAGGTGGCGACCGTCACGGGCTGGCCGGGCGGGATCGGGTCGAGTGCGTGCGAGACGTCGGCGGGAACGGCGACCGCCATATCGGTAATGGCCTTCAGATAGGTGTCGTAGCGGTTGCGCAGTGTCTCCGCCTCTGCCAACTGCGGAACACAAAGCAACGCCCCTTGTGGCAGCTGGAACGGATCGCCGACGAAACGAAATCCCGCTGCAGCGCGGGCGTTCGTCGCAAGCATGATCGCATATTGGTAGTCGATGTCGCCGTAGTAGAACTCGGCCAGTTGGGCGAGTGTCGTCCCGGGCGAGACTTGCGGAGTCGCAAGACAGTTGGGCTGAGCATACGATGCCGGCGCCGACGCGCCGAACATCAGGCACGCGAAAACGAGTCGAAAACGGCGGAAGTTCATTGATGCCCCCTGGTGATGCGGCCGGCGACGAATGCACAATGCCGCGGACGCGGCGCTCCGATTGTCACCGTTGATCGCAGAGAACGCTACTCTTGAGGGAAGATGCTTCGCAATAGCCCCGCGGCCTTTAACTTCGGCCTTGGCGAGACCGCCGACATGCTGCGCGACAGCGTCGCGAGCTTTGCCGCCGACCGGATAGCCCCGCTGGCGGAAAAGATCGACCGCGAGGACTTCTTCCCGCGGGATCTCTGGCCGGAGATGGGGGCGCTCGGCCTCCACGGCATCACGGTCGCCGAGGAGGACGGCGGGGCGGGCCTCGGCTACCTCGAGCACTGCGTGGCGATGGAGGAAGTTTCACGCGCCTCCGGCTCCGTCGGGCTTTCCTACGGCGCGCACTCCAATCTCTGCGTGAACCAGGTTTTTCGTTGGGGCCGGCCTGAGCAGAAGGCGCGCTACCTGCGAAAACTGATTTCCGGCGAGCATCTCGGCGCGCTCGCGATGTCGGAGGCGGACGCCGGCTCCGACGTGGTCGCGATGAAGCTCCGCGCCGACAAGCGCGGCGATCGCTACGTTCTGAACGGCTCGAAATTCTGGATCACCAACGGGCCGCAAGCCGACACGCTTGTAGTCTATGCCAAGACCGATCCAAACGCCGGCGCACGCGGCATCACCGCCTTTATCGTTGAAAAAAGCTTCGCCGGTTTCTCCGTTGCCCAGAAACTCGACAAACTAGGCATGCGCGGATCCGAGACCGGCGAACTGGTCTTCCAGGATTGCGAGGTGCCGGAGGAGAATGTGCTCGGCAAGGTCGGGGAGGGCGTCGGCGTACTCATGTCCGGCCTCGACTACGAGCGCACCGTCCTTGCCGCCGGGCCGCTCGGCCTGATGCAGGCGGCGCTCGACGTGGTTCTTCCCTACGTGCACGATCGAAAGCAGTTCGGCCGGCCGATCGGCGAGTTTCAACTCATGCAGGGGAAACTCGCCGACATGTACGTGACGCTGAACGCAGCGCGCGCCTACGTCTACGCCGTGGCCAAGGCATGCGACCGCGGCGAGACCACGCGCGAGGATTCCGCTGGGGCTATCCTCTTCGCGGCGGAGAAGGCGACCGCCGTCTGCCTCGACGCCATCCAATGCCTTGGCGGCAACGGCTACATCAACGACTACCCGACGGGGCGCTTGCTCCGCGACGCCAAGCTTTACGAAATCGGCGCCGGCACCAGCGAAATCCGGCGCATGCTGATCGGCCGGGAGATATTCGAAAAGACAAGTTAGCCCGCTGATGGCTGCTTCAATAGAAATTGACATTTCTTATAGGAAATGCCATTTGCTCCCAGAAGTGGAACAGGAGTGTATCCCCCATGGCCCGCTCGAAGGCGAAAGCCGGCGGCTTCGCAGAGGCGCCGGCGGAATGGAATCTTACGCTGCCCGAGCGGCTTGACCTCCAGCTCGGGCCGGGTGGCCGCGTGGTCATACCCGCCGTGTTTCGAAAGGCGATGCAGGTAAAGGAGGGCGACCGCCTCATGGCGAGCGTCGTCGACGGCGAGTTGCGCCTGATCACGCCTAAGATGGGGATCAAGCGCGCACAGAGGATCGTGCGGGAAACAATCCCCGCCGACGTCGATCTGGTGGATGCGCTGATCGAAGAGCGACGCTGGGAAGCAGCCAAGGAAATGGAGGATGGCTGAGGCCGTCCTCGATTCCTCGGCGATCATGGCCGTCATTCGCGCGGAGCGCGGAGTGGAGGCAGCCGCCGAAGCGATGCCGCAGGCGCTCGTAAGCGTCGTGAATGAAGCCGAGGTTATTGGCGTTCTGATCCGCTACGGGAGCACGCCCGAGGGCGCTTTGAATTTGGTGCTCAACCTCCCTTACCGGCGTATCGATCTGGACGCCGGACTCGCCCGTCGCGCAGGCATGCTATGGCGTGATCTCAGACCACGCGGTCTGTCGCTCGGAGATCGCTGCTGCTTGGCATTGGCCGAGCGAGAACGGCTTCCGGTGCTGACGACCGACCAGCGCTGGGTTGAGTTGCCGCTCGATGTGGAAGTCCGGTTGCTTCGATCGCGAGAGGTCGCGCAATAGAGGCCTATCACGCGCTGAATGGCGTCTCAGTATGCCCGCTGCGCGAGCGCTCGCGCTGCCATCGCGCCGAGCATCGCAGGAATCGCGAAGAAAGCGGCTAGCAGGATGGCGAGGATGATCGTCAGCATCAGAAGACTGGGCGTCGACTGCATGCCGAGCCCGACCAGCATCACGCCGAGCTGGTGTCCGCCCACGAGCCAAAGCGGCCATCGCCAGAGGCGCTCCGGGCTGACAAACGCCGCGATCGCGACGGCCGCAGCCATGACAGGCAGGCCGACATAGAAATAGGTGGGGATGTCCCAGGCTTCGCGGAGCCGGAAGCCGAGTTCGGAGGCAGCGAGCCCGCCCCAAACCGACAGGCCTATCCAGGTGACGAGGCCGATCGTGGCAAGTACAACGCCAATACCTGTATCCGACGTCATGAACCGTCGGGACTCGCTCAAACCGCCAACGCCACGCATACGAACCTCCGCTAACGCCACGCTTCGAGAACGGATAAATCGCTATGCTTGACAGTCTGTTAATGGCGGGCGCGCGGGGAATCCGCTAGAGCGGCGGCCGTCAGAGAGGGGGCTTCGCTACCATGGCGCTCGACACGGCTGTTGCGGCGGCGCTCGCGCGCGCCTCCACCGCCACCATCACGACCGTGCTCCTGAAGAAGGGGATCCGCCGCGCCTGGATGCGCGGCCCGAGCCCGCTCGCAACCGCGTCCGGCAAGCGCGTCGTCGGCCCTGCATTCACGCTCCGCTTCGTGCCGGCGCGTGAGGACCTCGCCACGCCGGAATCGTGGTCGTCGCCAAAATCGACACGAGCCGCCATCGAGGCGATGCCGGCGGGCGTCGTCGCGGTGGTCGACGCGCTCGGCGTGACCGAGGCCGGCATTTTCGGCGACATTCTGTGCGCCCGCATGGCGAAGCGCGGCGTTGCCGCGCTGGTCACCGACGGCGTCGTCCGCGACCTCGCCGGCGTCGAGGGGAGCGGCCTGCCGGTCTGGTGCGCGGGCGCCGCAGCTCCCCCTTCTGTCGCCGGGCTTACCTTCGTCGGGTGGCAAGAACCGATCGGATGCGGCGGCGTCGCCGTTTTTCCGGACGACGTTGTCGTCGCCGATGGCGACGGCGCGGTGGTCATCCCGCAAGCTCTCGTCTCGGAGGTCGCTGCCGCCGCCACGGAGCAGGAGGCGCTGGAGGGCTGGATCACGGGCGAGGTCGAAAAAGGCGTGCCGCTTCGCGGACTCTACCCGCCTGACGCGGAGACCCGCGCGCGGTACGAAAGAGAGAGAAAGTGACGCTAAGCGAGCTCGCGGCCTGTCGCTTGGCGACCGCATCTGTCTCGCCACGGCCGAGTCCCTGAACGCCATCGCTGTTACCGCCGACCGTGCCTGGGCAGGGCTCGACGTAGGCATAGCGGTCAAGCTCATGCGATAGGCGGTTCGAGCGCCGACGACCCGCGTCCTCATCGCCCGCTGGCCTTCTCCGCTTGGGTTTTCGCCGGATTTCCTCCATACGCCTCGCTGCCGAATGCAGGGGCCGTTCGCTTGAAGCGCAAGCTCACCACGATCCTGGTCGCCGACGCAGAGCGCTACAGCGCGCTGATGGCGGCCGACGAGGTGGCGACGCTCGAGCGGCTCCGGCGCTACCGGTCGATCATGGCGGGCCTCTTCGAGCGGCATGAGGGTCGCCAGGTGAACACTTGGGGCGACGCGGTCATCGCCGAGTTCGCGAGCGTGGTGGAGGCGGTGCGCTGCGCCGTCGAGATCCAGGATTCGCTGAGCGGCGAGAACAGCCATCTCCCCAAGACCCAGCAGATGCGGTTCCGCATCGGCATCAATCTCGGCGACGTCATCGTCGACGGAAGCGACCTCTATGGCGACGGCGTCAACGTCGCGGCGCGGCTGCAGGGTTTGGCGGAACCGGGTGGGATCGTGGTTTCGGGCACCGTCTATGGACTCGCCCACAAGCAGCTTGCGCTCGCCTTCGATTTCGTCGGCAACCAGGAGGTCAAGAACCTCGACGAACCGGTGCCGAGCTATCGCGTCCGCATGGCCGGCCGCAACGAACCGGCCGACCACCAGCGTCGACGGCGGGTGCCGATCGGGACGCCGCGGCGAGCGCGTCGAGCGGTTCGCGGCTCGCCGCGCGATTGCAGGGGATGGCGGACTGGTTCAAGGCGCAGCCGGGCGGCGTGCGGCGCGCCGTGATGGCGATCCTGATCTTGTTCGGCATCAACCTGGTCACGAGCGGCTTGTCGAATCCATGGTTCCTCTACCCGTCCATTCCGCTCGCTGCTTATGTCCTCCTGAAGCGAGAGCGGCATTGACGGGGCGAAGCGCGTCGAGATGCCCAACCTTGCAATCAACCCCCTTACACCCGACCGTTGGGACGATCTCGTCGACCTCTTCGGCCCCGAGTGCGGCGCAAGCTCAGGCTGCTGGTGCATGTGGTGGCGGATGCCGCGCGCCGAATGGAGAACTGTCCCGCGCAACGAGAAGCGCGACCGCTTTCACGCCATCGTCGACGCCGGCCCGCCGCCGGGCGTGCTCGCCTACAGGGGCAATCTGGCGGTTGGCTGGTGCGCCATCGGTCCGCGCGCAACCCTGCCGCAGATGAACCGGTCGCGGGTCGCCGCGCCGTTTGACGTTGTCGAAGGGGTCTGGGCCGTCAACTGTTTCTATGTCCGCGCCGGTCACCGCGGCGAAGGCATGATGCGCGGCCTCCTCGACGGGGCGCTTCGCTTCGCCGCGGGCGAGGGCGCGCGGTTCGTCGAGGCCTGCCCGATAGAACCGAACCGCAAGCTCGTCTGGGGCGAGGGCTATCACGGCATTGCTTCGGTCTTCCGCTCAGCCGGCTTCGAGGAGGTGGCGCGGCGCTCGCCGACGCGACCGCTGATGCGCAAGCGGCTCGCCGCCTGATCGGTTCGCGACGCGGTGTGTCGCCGCGTCGCTTGCGGTCGCCCCATGCCTGCGCCAAGGCTCCCTTCCGCGTCGCGCGTTCCCGAGTCGCTGCCTGACCTCCCACGCCCATCATTCTGGCCTGATTGCCGCCGCGCAGCCGGGCGCTTTCGCATTCGCGCTGCTTTTTTCCGTCGAATCGATGAGCCGCGCCTCGATCATCAGCGTGGTCCCGATCCAGGCTTACGACCTGATTGGCGACAAGCAGCGGCTCAGCATCTTCTATTTCGTCGTCGGCGCGTTCGGCCTCTGCGCGACGCTCTGTGCCCCAATCTTCTTCCAGCGCTTTCCCCGCCGCTACGTCTATACGGCTGGCGCGCTCCTGCTTGTCGCGGCGGGCGCGCTCTTTGCGACTAACACGCTGTTCGGCCAGGCGGGCGGGCTCTTCCTCCGCACTCTGGCGGCAAGCACGCTCGCGATCACGCTCAACCTCTACATCATGGAGTACATTCCGAAGCACGGACTGGTCAGAAGCGAGTCGATCCGTCTCACGCTGGGGACCTTCGCGTGGACATTCGGCCCGAGCATCGGTGTGTGGCTCTATGTGCGCTTCGGCGTCGTTGCGCCCTATCTTTGGAGCGCCTCGTGGGCCCTCATACTGATCGTGCTTTTCTGGTCACTTCGGCTGTCAGGGAACCCGGCGATCCGGCCAGGAAAACTCCGCCCCGTCAATCCGATCGCCAATATCCGCCGTTTCGTCGCGCAGCCGCGGCTCAGGCTCGCCTGGCTGATCGCCTTCGGCCGCTCCTGTTACTGGATGACATTTTACATATACGCGCCGGTCATGATGGTGGCGACCGGGGAGGGGCGGCTCGCCGGCGGCCTCATCGTCTCGGCGGCAAGCGCGCTTCTCATCTTCTCGCTGGGCTGGGGAAGGCTTGGCGCGCGGATCGGCGTCCGTGCTGTCGTCGTGCTCTCATTCGCGTCGACAGCGGCGGCGGCGCTGCTCGCCGGGCTTTCGGGAGAGGCGCATCCTTGGCTCACCGCGCTTCTCTTACTCGCCGGCGTCAATTTCGCCGTGGCGCTCGACGCTGTCGGCAACGTGCCCTTCCTGCGCGCCGTGCACGCCTATGAACGGCCGCAGATGACCGCGGTGCACCGCACCAATCTCGATCTCTCGGAATTGCTGCCGCCGCTTGTCTATTCGGTCATCCTCGGCTTCACCGGCCTGGGCGGCGTGTTCGTGACGCTCGGCATTTTCTGCGCGGTCTGCGCTTGGCTCTCCTGGCGGCATCTGCCACGTTCCATGTGAGGAGTCGGGAGTGCGGCTTGCAGGAGATTGTCGCGGCTGACCTATCCCAGCGGCTCGGCGAAGCCGAACGAAGTCTTGCGGCGTTCTTTCAATCGCTGCTCGACCCGTGGGTGCTGACCCAGGTCGCGGTTATCCTCGCCTGTCTCGCCGCCGCTTATTTCGTCGGCGCAAAGATCGAGGCAGCGCTCGAGCCGCGCGTGCGCGAAGTGCACGGCAGGCCGGGTCTCCTCAGGTTCCTTGCCCTCGCCCTGAGGCGCACCCGTTGGATCGTCGCGGCGCTGGCACTTGGCATTGCCGCAGTGACGCTCGATGCGCTGACGCTGGCCGACCGCAATGCGATCGTCGGGGCGGCCTTTGCGCTCGTCGCCGCGTGGGTGGCGATCTCCGTCATGTCGCGCCTGATCCGCAATCGTGCCCTGGCGCGCCTCGTCGCCTGGACCGGCTGGATATTCGTGGCGTTGAAGATCGTCGGCGCATTCGACGCGGTGGCGGTATCGCTCGATGCGATTGCCCTGACCGTCGGCACGGTGCGCGTCTCATTCTGGTTCGTGCTGCAGGCGGTCGTGCTGATCGCCGTCATGCTCTGGCTCGCGGTCGTCATCGGGAGTTTCGCCGAAAGGCAGATCGCCCGGAATCCCGACCTCACGCCAAGTCTCCGCGTGCTCATCGGCAAGCTCGTCAGGATCGTGCTGCTCGTGGTGGCCGGCGGCGTGGCCCTCAACCTCCTCGGAATCGACATCACTGCGCTCGCTTTCTTCGGCGGCGCGCTGGGCCTCGGCCTCGGCTTCGGCCTGCAGAAAGTGGTGTCGAACTTCGTCTCCGGCATTATCATCCTGCTCGACCGGTCGATAAAACCAGGCGACACGATCGCAATCGGAGAAACCTTCGGTTGGGTGCGCTCGCTGCAGGCGCGCTTCGTCTCCGTCATCACCCGCGACGGGCGCGAGTACCTGATCCCCAACGAGGACTTCGTCACACAACGCGTGGAGAACTGGTCGTTCACCGACACGCTGGTGCGGATCGATGTGACGTTCGGCGTCGCCTACGACAGCGACCCGCACGAGGTGCGAAGGCTGGCGGTGGACGCGGCGAAGGGTATCGAGCGGGTTCAGGAGCGTCCGCAGCCGGTGTGCCATTTAACGGCCTTTGGCGAGTCGTCGCTCGACTTCATCCTGCGTTTCTGGGTCGCGGATCCGCAAAACGGGGTGACCAATGTGCGTGGCGCGGTGCTGCTTGCCTGCTGGGACGCGTTCAAGGCCGCCGGTATCGGGATTCCGTTCCCGCACCGGCAAATCCTAGTCGAGAAGCCCGTTCCGGTACGCCTGGAACCGGGAGATGATCGGGGCGCCGGGTCGCCTTGAGCCAAGGGGCCCTCGTCTGCTGCGCGGGATCTCGGGATGGCAACCGGCGCCCCCGTTGCCGTGCCCAAGGTAACGTTCCCCCTCTCCTCGATCGAGATGCCTCCGATCGCGAGCGAGCCTGACGCAGATTTCTGACGGTTCCGCAAAGGCGGGGCCCGGAGTTTGATCCAAAAATCGCAGGCCGCGGATCGGCTAAAGACTAAGTTGTCGAGACCTTCAAATGCTCGCGGTTCGATTCATGCGATTTGCGGTGAATGGGGCTGCCGGGTAGTTGTTGCGGCAGATCGGGAGGGGGCCATGGCGGTTCTGAAGGCCGAGGCGCTTGACGCGAATTTGCCGCCGGACAACGCAGCAGAATGGGCGCGGCTCGTGGCCGAATACCGCGCGCTTCGCGCCGAGGCGGCGGAGGGCGGACCGGAGCGTGCGCGCGGGCGGCACGTCGCCCGCGGCAAGCTCCTGCCACGCGACCGCGTAGCCGGACTCCTCGATCCCGGGGCGCCGTTCCTGGAGCTTTCGCCGCTCGCCGCGCACGGCATTTACGGCGAGCCGATAAACGGGGCTGGCCTGATTACAGGAATCGGCCGCGCGTCCGGCCGGCTTGTCATGGTCGTCTGCAACGACGCAACGGTGAAGGGCGGCACCTACTATCCGATAACAGTGAAGAAGCATCTTCGCGCTCAGGAGATCGCGCGCGAGAACCGGCTGCCCTGCATTTACCTGGTCGATTCCGGCGGCGCCAACCTGCCGCACCAGACCGAGGTGTTTCCCGACCGCGAGCACTTTGGGCGCATCTTCTTCAACCAAGCGCGGATGTCGGCGGAGGCGATCCCGCAGATTGCCTGCGTCATGGGCTCGTGCACGGCGGGCGGCGCCTACGTGCCGGCGATGTCCGATGAGGTGGTGATCGTGAGAGGGCAGGGGACGATATTCTTGGGCGGCCCGCCGCTGGTGAAGGCCGCGACCGGCGAAGTGGTCAGCGCCGAGGAGCTTGGCGGCGCGGAAGTGCATGTGCGGCGCTCCGGCGTCGCCGATCACCTCGCGCTCGACGACAGCCATGCGGTCGCAATCGTCCGCCGCGTCGTCGCCGACCTCGGCCCGCCGCCTGCGCCTTCGATTGCGCTCAGCGACGCCGCCGAACCGCTTTACCCACAGGCGGACCTCGAAAGAATCGTGCCGGTAGACCTTCGCCGCGCTTATGACGTCCGCGCAATCATAGCGCGGCTGGTGGACGGCTCCGATTTCTCCGAGTTCAAGGCGCTCTATGGCGACACGTTGGTCACTGGCTTCGCCTCGATCCACGGCATGCGTGTTGGCATCCTGGCCAACAACGGCATCCTGTTCTCGGAGTCGGCGCTGAAAGGCGCGCATTTTGTCGAGCTCTGTTGCCAGCGAAGAATCCCGCTGCTCTTCCTGCAGAACATCACCGGTTTCATGGTCGGCAGCCAATACGAGGCAGGCGGCATCGCCAAGGATGGCGCGAAGCTCGTCACCGCCGTCGCCTGCGCGGAGGTCCCAAAGATCACGCTCATCGTTGGCGGCTCCTACGGCGCCGGCAATTACGGCATGTGCGGCCGCGCTTTCGGCCCGCGCTTCCTCTTCACTTGGCCGAACGCGCGCATCTCCGTCATGGGCGGCGAGCAGGCCGCCGCCGTCCTCGCCACCATCCGCCGTGACAACGTCGAGGCGGAAGGGAAGAGTTGGTCCGAGGACGAAGAGGAGGCCTTCAAGGCGCCTGTGCGCGAGCGCTACGAGGCGGAGGGCAATCCCTATTACGCCACCGCGCGGCTATGGGACGACGGCATTCTGCTTCCGTCGGAGACGCGCGATGCCCTCGGGCTCGCGCTCGCCGTCTGCGCCCAGGTGCCGGTGGAGGAGACGCAGTTCGGCGTGTTTAGGATGTGACGATGGAAAACAGGCCTCCCATAGCTTGCATCCTGTGAAAGATAGTTTTATATTTCTTGCATGAGAGAGGAAAGCGCACGATTTGTCGTCCCGCCGGCGCCCCTTGCCGAGGCTGCGGTCGTCGCCAAGGCGCTCCTTAAGGCTGCAGAGCGGCTCGGCCTCTCGAACCGTGCGCTCGGCCGCGTCGTCGGGCTCTCGGAAGCAAGCGTGTCGCGCATGGGTAAGGGCGCTTTTACACTCCGCCGTGACGACAAGGCCTTCGAGCTCGGTCTGCTCTTCATCCGGCTTTTCCGCTCGCTTGACGCCATCGTCGGCGGTGACGAGGCGGTCGCTCGCGCCTGGCTGCGCAATGAAAACAACGCGCTCGGCGGAAAGCCGCTGAAACTCATCGAGACCGTGCCCGGCCTCGTGAACGTCCTTGCCTACCTGGACGCCCGACGCGCTCTCGTCTGAGGCGCGGCCGCTGAAAGGCGAGTGCTGGCGCTTGGTCGAGGCGCAGCACCGCGTTTCAACACTGAAGCTCGTGGATACGTTGGCCGAGCAGGCCCTGATCGAGAACCTCTTGGAAGAGACAAAGCCGCCGGTCCCGCCGGATTGCGGACGCCTTCACTATCTGCTCGCCACACCGTTTCGCTATGCGCCGTATCCGCGGGGCTCGCGCTTTCGTCGCGCCGGCCATACGCCCGGCGTCTACTATGCCTCCGAGCACGTTGAGACTGCCGTCGCCGAAGTCGCCTTCCACCGTCTGATGTTCTTCGCAGAGTCGCCCGCTACGCCTTGGCCCGAGAATGCGGCGGAGTTCACCGCCTTCAGCGTAGTCTACGCGGCGGCTTGCGCGCTCGATCTGACGAAGCCGCCGCTCGTCAGCGAGCGCGCCGCGTGGACTGATCCGGTCGACTATTCCGCCTGCCAGGCGCTCGCCGAGAATGCGCGCGCCGCCGGCATCCAGGCGATCCGTTCAGAATCGGTTCGCGATCCGGGGGCAAGGGCGAACGTCGCGCTCCTCACCTGCCTCGCGTTCGCCGCGACGGAACCGGGCGCGAGGCAGACGTGGCGCCTCCGTTTCAGTTCAGCGGGCGTGCAGGCGCTCTGCGAGTTTCCCGAACTGCGGTGGGAGCTGCTGAGGGAAGTCTTCGCGTCCGATCCGCGCATCGCGGCCATCCAGTCGAAGCGATAGGGCTCAGATCCGCTCGACCGTGATCACCTCCACCCGCCCCCTGTCTCCGATGAACCACGTCGCGATCCAGCCGACGATCGAAACGACGATCGAGCCGAAGAACGCGGCCCAAAAACCCTCGACCGTCATGCCGTCGAGCAGCCAAGCGGTAAGCGAAAGCATCGCCGCGTTGATGACGAGCAGGAACAGCCCGAGCGTCAGGATGGTGAGCGGAAGCGTGAGCAGGATCACCACCGGGCGCACGATGGCGTTGATGACGCCGAGGACGAGCGCGGCAAGGAGCAGCGACCAGCCGTCGTCGATTCGGACGCCCGGAATGAGCTTGGAGGCGACCCAGAGACCGGCCGCCACGATCAGCACCCGGATGATGAACCCCCGCATCGGACCGTCCTTTCGCGCGCTTTTGTCAATTTTATCATAGCGCCGCTCGGCCGCATCGCTAGGTCTACCTCGGCGAAAAAGTGGGCAGCGACAGACACTTGCCGGCGGGGGGCCGCGGCGTGGACTGGGGCGTGCGATCCCAAAACAGTTACTTAGCCGCGACTTAGTTAGAATTGCTGTGAGCCAATTCGTCTTCGCGCAATGATTTATTAGCGCTTCGCTAAAATGATCTCGTTAACAAGAATCCGGTCGAGTTGGAGACGCGCGGCCGCTTTTGTCTCACGGCCTCAGAGTCGAGGACACGCCGATGCCGCCACGCCGAAAAACGGCCAGGAAGACCACGGACAATGCCGTGGTGCGCGCTGCGTTGGACAGCATGCCGCACGGCGTGGTCGTCCTCGATCGCAACCTTCGGGTCGTCGCCCGCAACAAGAAATATCTCGAAATGTACCGGCTGCCGCCGGAGGTGGCGCATATCGGAGCGCCTGTCGCCCAGATTCTTGCCTACAGCGTCTCCATCGGTAATCACCCGGGCCGCACGCTGGCCGAGGTCGAGGCGGATTTTCGCCGGCGCGCAGCGAGCGGGCCGCGCCGCCGGGCGAGATTCTATGAGCGCGTCACCGCCGACGGACGCACGCTCCGGGTCACCAGCACGCCGATCCGTGGCGGCGCCTGGGTCATCTCCCACGAAGATGTGAGCGAAGTGAAGCGCTACATCGACGCGCTGCGTCAGCGCGAAGAAGAGATCATGCTCCAGAATGCCACCTTCGACTTTGCCGTCAGCAACATGCGCCAGGGCATGTGCATGTACGACGCCGAGAAGCGGCTGGTCTTCTCGAACCACAAATATGCGGACATGTACAACATCCCCCGTGAACGGATCGAACCGGGGATGACGCTCGACGAAGTCCTGAAGGAGCGGGCTGCGGCGGGCAACATCGCGGTCGGCGGCAACGAGGTTTTTATCACGAAGCGCATTGCGCTGGCTGGCGAGGACAAGCCTGCCGCTTTCGTCGTGGAGCTCGAGGACGGGCGTGCGATCTCGATCCTGCATCAGCCGCTGAAAGGCGGCGGCTGGGTGGCAACGCATTGGGAAATCACCGAGGAGCGGCGAAACCAGGAGCGCATTCATCACCTCGCCCGTCACGATCCGCTGACCGACCTGCCCAACCGCATCCTCCTGCGCGAGCAGATGGAGGATCTCGAGGCGCAGGCGGAGCGCGGCGAGATCATGGCGGTGCTCTGTGTCGACCTCGACCACTTCAAGATCGTCAACGACACGCTTGGGCACGCCATCGGCGACGACGTGCTGAGGGAGGTGGCGTCGCGCCTGAGCAGCAATGTGCGGGAGACCGACATCTGCGCCCGTCTCGGCGGGGACGAATTCGCGATATTGCACGGCCCGCTAGAGCGTCCCCAGGAAGCCTCGGCGCTCGCCGCCCGGATCGTCGAGGTGCTGTCCGAGCCGTTCAGCGTGCAGGAGCACCAGGTGGTGATCGGCGCCAGCGTCGGCATTGCGGTCGCGCCATACGACGGGTGCGAGGCGGAGGCGCTGCTGAAGGCGGCCGACCTCGCCTGCTATCGCGCCAAGCACGGCGGACGCGGTACTTTCCACTTCTTCGAAAAGAGCATGGACGCGGCGGTGCGCAAGCGGCGTCAGCTGGAGCTGGGACTGAGAAACGCGATTTCCAGCGACCAGCTCACGCTCAACTACCAGCCGCTCTTCGACCTGCGCACCAGCAAGGTCTCGGGCGTCGAAGCTCTGCTCCGCTGGAACCATCCCGAGCAAGGCCCGATCCCGCCCGACGAGTTCATCTCGGTCGCCGAGGATACAGGCATGATCGGGCGGATCGGCGAATGGGTGCTGCGGCAGGCCTGCGTCGCCGCTTCCGCCTGGCCGGAGGATGTCCGCATCGCCGTCAACCTGTCGGCGGTGCAGTTCAAGCCGGGCCATCGCCTGACCGAGACGGTCGTTTCGGCGCTGGCGGCTTCCGGGATCAAGCCGCAGCGGCTCGAGCTAGAAATCACCGAATCGGTGCTGCTGTTCCATATCGAGGGCGTGCTGAAAACGCTGCACCAGCTGCGTGACCTGGGCGTCAGGATCTGCATGGACGATTTTGGAACCGGCTATTCCTCGCTGAGCTATTTGCGCGCCTTCCCCTTCGACAAGATCAAGATCGACCGATCCTTTGTGCAGGATTCGACGTTGAGCCCAGACGGGAGCGCCATCATCTCGGCGGTGGTGGGCCTCGGAAAGACGCTCGGCATGTCGGTGACCGCCGAGGGGGTGGAGACCGCCGAGCAGCTGAGGCTGCTGAAGAGTCAGGGCTGCGACGAGGCGCAAGGCTACCTGCTCAGCCGTCCGCTGCCGTATGCCGAAGTGTCGAAGCTGCTCGGCGCCGCGCCCGCCGGGCTGGAGGATTCTTCGGAGCGGCTGGAACCCGAGGCGGCGGCGCCGCGATCGCGCGCCAGCGCCTGAGACCGGGCAGCGCCGGCCGATCACGCTCCGCTCACGACCCCGCGGCGCGCCGGCTGCCTGCCTTTCACTGTGGATTGAAGGGGTGTGACGCGAAACCCTTGGGTTTCCCGCCCCGTAATGGCTAGATGTGCAGGTGACAGGCGCCGCCGTTGAGCCGCAGTTCGTCCGTGCGGCCGGCCAAGCCGACGGAGTTGGGAAAATGATGAGCAAGCGCAAGTTTCTGCTGTCCGGAGCGTCATTCGCGGGCCTGACCGCGATCGCTAGCGCCTTCGCCTTCCGGGGCGCGCGGAGCGAAGCAACCGCCGAGGTTTTCGAGGTGACCAAGACGGAAGAGGAGTGGCGCGCCATTCTGACGCCCGAGCAGTACGCGGTGCTTCGCGAGGAGGCGACCGAGCGCCCCTGGACAAGCGAGCTGCTTGAGGAGAAGCGCAAAGGCAACTTTGCCTGCGCCGGCTGCGATCTGCCGCTCTTTGCTTCGGAGACCAAGTTCGACAGCGGTACCGGCTGGCCGAGCTTTTGGGCGGAGATCGAGGGCAACGTCGCCTACAAGGAAGACCGGACTTTGTGGATGGCGCGTACGGAGGAACATTGCCGCCGCTGCGGCGGGCATCTCGGCCATGTCTTCGACGACGGTCCGCCGCCGACGAAGAAACGTCACTGCATCAACGGCCTGGCGCTGGTCTTCCAACCGGCCGAAGAGAACACGACCGGGTAGGAGTTCATCGGACTACTGGGGTCCCATCATCGCGACGGCGAGGACGATCGCCATCGTGAAGGCGCAGCAGGCAATCGCGAATTGAAGGATGGGCGCCTTTGGAGCGAGCCGCGTCTGGCCGATCTGCCATTCTGGGGTTTGCCGCTCCATCTCCGCCCTCCCGGTTTCTGGAATCTTGTTGGCGATCGGGCGCGATCCGGCAACGCGCCTGAACTGTTCGATAGCGGTATTCCACAATTATTGGGGACGATTCTAAGCATTTACTCTAAGAGTTTACTTTAACGGCCGGCTCCGCTCTGCCCAAGCGCACGCCGCCCTCCCGGACAACCGCATGTTCCTCAGCATTTTCGACATTTTTAAGATTGGAATAGGGCCGTCGAGTTCACACACCGTCGGGCCGATGGTCGCGGCGCGCCGGTTCGTCGAGGAGGAGCTTAGGCCGGCCGGCGACGCGGCCCGCAGACTCAGCGTCGAACTGCGCGGTTCGCTTGCCTTCACCGGCAAAGGCCACGGCACCGACCGTGCAATCGGCCTCGGGCTTTCGGGAGAAGCGCCCGACACGGTCGAGCCCGATCGCGTACCCAACATTCTCGCTGCGCTGGCGGATGTGAAGAGCCTGGCCACCGCCGGCCTTCCGCAGGTGGCATTCGACCCGGCCGCCGATCTCGTCTTCGACTATGGGCCTCCACTGCCCGGGCATCCGAACGGCATGGTCTTCCGTGCGCTGGGCGCCGACGGCGCGGTCGTCGCAGAGCGCATCTTCTATTCCGTCGGCGGCGGGTTCGTCGCGACCGACGCGGAGTTGGCGAAAGCCGGCGGGGAAGGCGTAGCGGCGGCCGAAGCAGCCAACACGGAGAGCGTTCCCTATCCCTTCGGCTCGGCAGCGGAGATGCTTGCGATGGGCGAAGCATCGGGCCTTTCGATTGCTGCTATGAAGCGGGCAAACGAGCAGGCGCGGGCTCCGTCGCTCCATCTCGACGCCGCGCTCGACCGCGTCTGGTTGGCGATGCGCTCGTCGATTGACCGCGGCCTTGCCGAGGCCGGCACGCTGCCGGGCGGCCTCAAAGTCAGGCGCCGCGCCCGCGACATCCACCAGAAGGTCCTGGCGGAGCACGGGGCGAACAGTCTCCAGCCGCACCGCGTCATGGACTGGCTCGGCATCTACGCCATGGCTGTCAACGAAGAGAACGCGGCCGGCGGGCGCGTGGTCACTGCTCCCACCAACGGCGCGGCCGGCGTCATCCCGGCGGTCATCCGCTACTACGAGGAACACTGTGTCGGAGCTGATCAGGCCGGCGTCAGGACGTTTCTGCTCGTCGCCGCCGCGATTGGCGGCATCATCAAGCACAACGCCTCGATCTCGGGCGCCGAGGTCGGCTGCCAGGGCGAGGTCGGCTCGGCCTCGGCGATGGCGGCGGCGGGATTGGCGGCGGCGCTCGGCGCGACTAATGCGCAGGTGGAGAACGCCGCCGAGATCGCGCTCGAGCACCATCTCGGCATGACCTGCGATCCGATCGGAGGCTTGGTGCAGGTGCCGTGCATCGAGCGGAACGCGCTCGGCGCGGTGAAGGCGGTGAGCGCGGCGTCCCTCGCGCTCCGCGGCGACGGATCGCACTTCGTGCCGCTCGACGATTGCATCGAGACGATGCGCCAGACCGGCCTCGACATGAGCGAGAAATACAAGGAAACCTCGAAGGGAGGGCTCGCGGTGAACGTGGTCGCCTGCTGACCGTCGGGTGCCCCACTCCGCCCGACTATCGTCACCGCCTGCCTCTGGTATACTAGGGCATCACGCGGCAAAGCGCGGGGAGGGGACCATGCCGATTGGCGTTCTCTTTGAGTTTCGCGGAGTGACGCAGGCCCAATACGACAAGGTCATCGATCGCCTGACCAAGGGCAAAGGCTTGAAGCGGCTGGCGGACTGGCCGGTGCCAGGCATACTTTTCCATGTCGCCGGCCCGACCGACAACGGCTGGCGTGTCGTCGACGTGTGGGAATCCGAGAAGGCCTTTGCCGACTTCGGCAAGACGCTCATGCCGATTCTGCAGGAGGCGAAGTTCCCTGAAACGCCCCCGCAGTTCTTCCCGGTTCACAACCTCGTCCGGTCATAGCGCGGTGCGTCGTCGCGCCAAGTCCGGCGCCTCGCCGATAAGCTAGGCGGCCGAACGGCTTTGTGTTGCCTCGAGGAAGGGTACTAGTTCGCTTCCCTTGCGGATGAGCAGCACCGCGATCGGCTCTGTCGTGCCGCGGACCGTCACCGTCGTTTCGGGAAACGCTCCCGGCGGCAGGCCGGCATCCCGGCAAAGCGCGGCGGCCGCGACGATCTGCACGCCCAGTTCCTTCGTGAGGCTCTCCAGGCGGCTGGTCGCGTTGACGACCGGGCCGATGACGGTCGTCTCGGCAGAGGCGCTGTGGCCGATCCTCCCCAACACCAGCGGACCGACATTGAGGCCGATCCCGATCTTGAGCGGCGCAGGCAGCTCGCCTGCCAGCTCGCGGTTGAGCCGTTCGAGGGCGGCGTCGATCTTCATTGCGGCGGTGAGCGCCGAAAGGCAGGCGGTCTCGACCGGTTGGTTCAGCCCGAACAGGGCGAGCAACCCGTCGCCGAGGTATTTGTCGATCCACCCGCCTGACGCATTCAGCACGTCTCCCACTTCGCCGAAGAAGCGGTTGAGCAGAAAGACCGTGTCGTAGGGGAGCCGCGATTCGCTGAGAGTTGTGAAGCCGCGAATGTCGAGAAAGAGCACGGCCAGCGTCTGTTCCACGCCGGCTTCGTCCGCAGCGGCGGCAAACATCGAGCGTCGCGCATCGGGCGGACGCACGAGGCGCACCACCTTCAAATCGCCGCGCGGCCTGAGCTGGCAGGCGAGCCTAACGCCGGGCGGAGCCTGGATGCGGGCGAGGGTCGCGGATTCGCGCGCTGAAGGCGGCGGCTGGCTCTCCGCGCCGTCCTCAATCCGCACGCGGCAGGTCGAGCAGCGCGCCCGTCCGCCGCAGACGGAAGTATGCGGAATGCCGTGGCTGCGGCTGATTTCCAGAAGCGTCGGCCCGATCGGCGTGTTCACCGAAGGCCCGGCCACGTAGCCGATCTGCACGCGGCGTCGCCGCAGCCGCAGGAGCCAGCGGAAACCGAGGATCAGCGGCAGCGCCGCGATCGCCGCCAAGGCCGACCAGAACGCGATATCGCGCACGTCCACGGCTGTGAGCGTCCGGCCGGCCGGGGCCGCTGAGCCGTAGTCGTCGTAGCTCCCTCCGCCGTAGGAGTCGTCATAGCCGCCGCCATAGGAATCGTCGTAGCCGCCGGCGGCGGCCGGCTCGCTGCCATATCCCCCGTAGTCATCGCTGTAGGCGTCGTACGCGTCGCCGGTCGCAGCGGCGGCCGGCGCGGCGGCTGCGGCCTTGGCCGCTGCGTCGCGCCCCGCGACAAGGAAGCCGGCCAGCGCCATTGCTGGCAGAAGCACGGCAACCGCGAGCAGGAGGGGGGCGATGCGGCGATATGAGCGCGCCAGCCTGAGCCAGAAATGCAGGCCGATGCAGCCATGCGTCCACACAATGAGGAGAAGGCTCGACTGCTGCAGCGCGAGGTCGTTCCAGAGCGCTGGTAGCATGTCGGAATAGACCGTGGCCGCGCCCTCCATCCGGTTCGCCGCGGCGACATGGGCGGCGTGGTACATGAGGAGCGGCAGGATGCTCAAGCCAAGCAGGATCTGCACCGCCTCCCAGAGCGGCATCCGCCAGGTCGAACGGCTCGCGATTTTGTAGAGGTTGAGCCCGATATGGGTGAAGAAGGCGCCAAAAATGATGGTTGTTCCGGCGAGCGAGCGGGTCACCGCCGTGCGCCAGTCTTGGAACGTCTCCATCGCCTCGACGCTCCAGATGCCGAGCGAATGGTTGAAGAAGTGAAAGAAGGCGAAGGTGAAGAGAATGAGGCCCGAGGCGATGCGGAGGCGCTGAAGATGGCCGCCGAGCAAGAGCGGCGTCGCCGTGACGCTATCGACTGACATCTGTCCGCTCTGAACGGCCGGCTGGATCGGAGCGGCCTGCTTGTCCGGCGTGCAGGATTGCGCTGGCGAGTAGGATTCGCGTCGGCATTCCTCGCTTCTAGCCGTTTCGCGGCCGAAGGTCAGGCCCTAGAAGGGGGCGATGGTGAAATCGCTCCTGATCGCCAATCGCGGCGAAATCGCGCGG
>JBOHKB010000305.1:0-14049 GCA_050728815.1 Propylenella sp. | reverse complement strand
CCGCCAATCATTTCCTTCGGCGGCCTGTGCGCCGCCGATTTCGTTTGGAGCACCGGCTTGCCCGCTGACGGCTGTATGCTGTCGATCGCGCGTTCCGATGAGCGCACTCGATGGACCACACAGCCTTCGTCCGCCAAGAGACCGTCCTCCTCTCGCCTCCGCTTGTGCCGGAGGTGACGCTCCATCTCGCCCACGAGGCGATGCCGCTGTGGGAGAAGACCGAGGAGGAACTGGGCGAGCTTGGCCTGCCGCCGCCGTTCTGGGCTTTCGCCTGGGCCGGCGGGCAGGCGCTTGCACGCCATGTGCTCGATCACCCGGAACTCGTGGCAGGCAAGCACGCGCTCGACTTCGCCTCCGGCTCAGGCCTTGTCGCGATCGCCGCCATGAAAGCCGGCGCACGCTCGGCGACGGCAAGCGAGATCGATGGCTTCGCGCTTGCCGCGCTCGCCGCCAATGTCGCGGTGAACGGCGTGCGGGTCGCAGTGTCGTCGGCCGACCTGATCGGACTCGATGCCGGCTGGGAGGTCGTGCTGGTCGGTGACGCCTTCTACGAAAAGCCACTCGCCGAGCGCCTCCTCCCCTGGCTTCAGGCGCTCGCCCGCTGCGGCGCGACGGTGCTGATTGGAGACCCCGGCCGCACCTACCTGCCGCGCGAAAAGCTGACGCGCCTCGCCACCTATGAAGTTCCGGTAACGCGGGCGCTCGAGGACTCGGAAATCAAGCGGACGAGCGTCTGGCGGCTCTGAGCAGGCGCAAATGTATCGACCGTGCTATCAGGTTGCCCGCAGGAGAATCGCGGGGGCCATGATCTTCACCGGCATCAACTACCTCGCCGTGATCGCGGCGGCGGTCGTCGCCTACATCTTCGGCGGAGCCTGGTACATGTCGCTGGCAGAGCCGTGGCAGGCGGCGACCGGCTTTTCGGAGCCGCCCAAGCCGGCGCCCGCCCCCTTCGTCATCGCCTTCGCCGTGCAGCTCGTCATCGCCTACTTCCTCGCCGGGCTGATCGCGCATCTGGGCGATGTCACTGTCGCGCGCGGCCTCATCACCGCGTTCTTCGTCTGGCTCCCGTTCGTGCTCGGCACGATGATCGTGAACCACCGCTTTCAGGGCTTTAGCTGGAACCTGACCCTGATCGACGGCGGCCACTGGCTGGGGGCTCTCCTGCTGATGGGGCTGGTCATCGGGCTGATCGGCGCCTGACCCGAGCGGACGCGCGCCCCGGAGAGCGTCTGCGCACTCTCGCCCTCCCCCGCGCGGGACGACACCCGCTATTGCGTCGCGGAAGGCCGCTTGATTGTGACCAGGATGATGCGGTTCGTGCTCGACTGGTGGATCAGGAGGTTGCCGTCGCGCGTCGGTCGCATGTGCCTGACGATGCCGGCGTGGACGCCGCCCGACGGAATGGGCCAGCTCTGAAAAGTCTCCGTCGCCGGGTCGAAGCGCACGAGCGCGTCAGGCCGCATACCTGATTCGTTGTACCAGACGATGCCGTCGACGACCGCGAGCCC
This sequence comes from Propylenella sp., assembly GCA_050728815.1. Lineage (GTDB taxonomy): Bacteria > Pseudomonadota > Alphaproteobacteria > Rhizobiales > Afifellaceae > DASWJZ01. The sequence goes on along the minus strand of JBOHKB010000305.1, from coordinate 12,538 downwards.
GTAGGGGTGCGACCGCGGGCCGCTCGGCGAGGGCCATTCCTTGATCTCGCTGGTCTTCGGATCGAGGCGGCCGATCCGTCCCTGCGACGAATTCACGAACCAAATCTTGCCGTCGTCCGCGATGTCGAGGCGGCGGACCGTGGTCTCCTGGTCGGGAAGCTTGACCTCGGTCAGCTCCATCGTCTTCGGATCGACCTTCACCAGGCAGTTCGAGCCGTTGCAGGCGACCCAGGGAACGCCGTCCGCGTCGATCTTGATGCCGTAAGGCCGCGCGTCCGGCGTCTTCGCGGTGACGAGCTTTATGTCGCCCGTCGCCGGGTCGAGCCGCCCCACCATGTTGCTCTGCTGCAGCGTGAACCAGAGGATGCCGTTCCGGTCGAACTCCGCCGTGTGCGGATCGCGCGCCGCCGGGTCCGGCATCTTGAACTCGGCGATCTCGCCGATCGCCGGATCGAGCCTGCCGATCGTGCCATTGTGGTTGCCGGTGTACCAGACGATGCCCGCTTCATCGACATTGACGGAATGCGGATCGGCGTTTTGTGGAAGCGCATACTCCTGCATCTCGCCGGTCGTTGGGTCGATGCGCCCGACAAGATTGGCGGACTGCCCGGCCCACCAGATCGAACCGTCGGGCGCCTCCACCGGATCGCGCGCCCGCTGACCGAGCGTCGGGACAACCCATTCGGTGAAGGCAATCTCGGCGTCGCCCGGCACCAGCGTCGGCGCGCGCTTGTCGTTCGGCGGAATGTGCGTCGCGAGGTAGGCGATGATCCTTTCGCGTTCCTCCGGGCTGCCGGAGAGGTCGATCATCGTGCCGGTGAGCTCCGTCCACCCCTCGCTGGTGTAGCCGGAGCTGCGGGCGATCTGCGCGGTCTGGTGGCAGGCCGTGCAGACGGCCTCGACCAGCTCCTTGCCGTCGCCGTCGGGCAGCGCCACCGAGCCGTACTGAGCCTCGGCGGCGAACGGGATGAGGGCGAAGAGAAATGCGCCAGTCAGCGGCGCCATTGACGCTTTCGACATGCTGGCCTCCACCGGATGCAGCGGGAACTCCGGCGATGCTTTGTCCAAGGCTGGGTCAAGTCAAGCAAAAGAGGCCGCCCTCGCGGCATTGTGCTTGCCCGCGGCGCGGAGCATATGGGGCCCGCCGCATGGACGCGGGCGGTTCCGCTTCGCATAATGGCGCACGCGGGGCCATGCCCGCCGGAACCATGCATGGGAGGAAATGCATGTCGGAAGCGAAGCTCCATCGCATCTCCAAGGAATGGGCGAGCCGCGCGTTTATCGACGCGGAAAAATATCGCGAGATGTACCGGCAGAGCATGGACGACCCGGACGGCTTCTGGCGCGAGCAGGCGAAACGCATCGACTGGATCAAGCCCTTCACCAAAGTGAAGAACACGAGCTTCGCCTATCCCGACATCTCCATCAAATGGTTCGAGGACGGCACGCTCAACCTCTCGGCCAATTGCATCGACCGGCACCTCGAGAGCCGCGCCGACCAGGTAGCGATCTTGTGGGAGGGCGACAATCCGGCCGAAAGCAAGAAGATCACCTATCGCGAGCTGCACGGGCACGTCTGCCGCTTCGCCAATGTGCTGAAAGCCCGCGGCGTCAAGAAGGGGGACCGGGTGACGATCTACACGCCGATGATCCCGGAGACGGCTTATGCGATGCTCGCCTGCGCGCGGATCGGCGCTATCCATTCTGTTGTGTTCGGCGGCTTCTCGCCCGATTCGCTTGCGAACCGCATCGAGGACTGCCGCTCCGACTTCGTCATCACCGCCGATGAGGGCGTGCGCGGCGGCAAGCCGATTCCGCTGAAGGCCAATACCGACAAAGCGATCGAGCGGGCGGAGAAGGACGGCGCTTCGGTGCGGAACGTCCTTGTCATTCGCCACACGGGCGGCAAGGTCGACATGCAAAAGGGACGCGACCTCTGGTACGACGAGGAAGTCGCAAAAGTCTCCACCGATTGCGCGCCCGAGGAAATGAGCGCGGAGGACCCGCTCTTCATCCTCTACACGTCGGGCTCGACCGGCAAGCCGAAGGGCGTGCTCCACACGACCGGCGGCTACGCGGTCTACACCTCGATGTCGCACCAATACGTCTTCGATTACCACGACGGCGACATCTACTGGTGCACGGCCGACGTCGGCTGGGTGACCGGCCACTCCTACATCGTTTACGGGCCGCTCGCGAACGGCGCCACGACGCTGATGTTCGAGGGCGTGCCGAACTACCCGAGCGTCTCGCGCTTCTGGGAGGTCGTCGACAAGCACGGCGTCAACATCTTCTACACCGCGCCGACCGCGATCCGCGCGCTGATGGGCGCCGGCGACGAGCCGGTGAAAAAGACCTCGCGGAAATCGCTGAAGCTGCTCGGGACGGTCGGCGAGCCAATCAATCCGGAAGCGTGGGAGTGGTATTGGCGCGTGGTGGGCGACGGCCGCTGCCCGGTCGTCGACACCTGGTGGCAAACGGAAACCGGCGGCATCCTGATCACGCCGCTGCCGGGCGCGATCGACCAGAAGCCCGGCTCGGCCACCCTTCCCTTCTTCGGCGTCAGGCCGGCGGTGGTCGACAACGACGGCAACCTGCTCGAAGGCGCGTCGAGCGGCAATCTCTGCATCCTCGACGCGTGGCCGGGGATGATGCGCACCGTCTACGGCGACCACAAGCGCTTCGCCGACACCTATTTCGCCACCTACAAGGGCAAATATTTCATCGGCGACGGCTGCCGGCGCGACGAGGACGGCTATTACTGGATCACCGGGCGCGTCGACGACGTGTTGAACGTCGCCGGCCACCGTATGGGGACGGCGGAGGTAGAGTCCGCGCTGGTCGCGCACCCGAAGGTCTCGGAGGCGGCGGTCGTCGGCTACCCGCACGACATCAAGGGTCAGGGCATCTACTGCTACGTCACGCTGATGGCGGGTGAGGAGCCGAACGAGGCGCTGAAGAAGGAGTTGCGCGATTGGGTGCGGACCGAGATCGGGCCGATCGCCTCGCCGGACCTGATCCAGTTCGCTCCGGGCCTGCCGAAGACTCGGTCCGGGAAGATCATGCGGCGGATTCTCAGAAAAATCGCGGAGGACGATTTCTCCAATCTCGGCGACACCTCGACTCTCGCCGATCCGACGGTGGTGGATAGCCTGGTGGACAATCGGCAAAACCGCAGCGGGCCGGCGGGTTAGGCAAGCCCGCGCCGCCCCTGAGGGGGTGAACAATTGTGGCCGGCGCGAGGGCTCGCGCAATTTTTCGCGACTGATCCAGATCAATTGCGCGGCTGACGCGCCGACCTATCTAGGCCTCGGAAAGAGGTGCGGAATGGCCCAACTCAGCATCGTCTGCCCCGACTGCGGGGCGGTGAACCGCGTCCCCTCCGAGCGGGTGGCGCGCGGAGAAAGTCCGATCTGCGGCAAGTGCGGCAAACGGCTCTTCACCGGCCATCCGGTGGCGCTCGACGATTCCCAGCGCTTTGAACGGCATGTTCAACGGAGCGACGCACCTGTGCTCGTTGATTTCTGGGCGCCGTGGTGCGGGCCGTGCCGGATGATGGCGCCGGAATTCGAGAAGGCGGCGGAGCGGCTTGAACCGAGAGTCCGCCTCGCCAAGGTCAACACCGAGGCCACGCCGGCGCTCGGAGCGCGCTACGGCGTGCAGGCGATCCCGACCATGATCCTCTTCCATCGGGGACAGGAAGTAGCGCGGCAGAGCGGCGCCATGCCCGCTTCAAGCATCGTCCGCTTCGCCGAGGCGCATCTCGCGGGCTGAGCGGCGCGCTGCGACGGAAAGTTTCGTTATCCCGGCGGGCCCGCGCGCGCGGTCATCTTCACCGCCCCTTTGCAGTCGAGCGGGATCGGCTCCTTGCCCGCCTCGAGCGTGGCGATCAGCCATCGAAACGTCTCGGCCGGAAGCTCGCCGCCGGTGATCCGCCCCACGTCGCCGCGCGCCTGCCGGCCGAGCCACACGACGGCGACGTAACGGCCCGTGAAGCCGGCGAACAGAGCGTCGCGATGCCCGGCGCTTGTTCCGGTCTTCCCCCAGACCGGGCGGTCGAGCGCCGCCGCCCTGCCGGTCCCCTTCGACGAGGTGACGTTCCGGAGCATCCGCATCAGATCGCAGTAGGCGCGCCTGCCGGTAATAGGCAGCGCGTCGAGCGACCGATGGTGCCCAAATACCATTCGGCCGGTCTGAGCCCTCGCATATCGGAATGCATACGGTTCGACCGCGTATCCGCCGTTCGCGAGCGCCGCATAGGCGCTGGCGAGCGAAAGCAGCGACACGTGCTCGCTGCCGAGAACCGATGTCGGCTGGCGGGGATCGTCGAGCGTGATGCCGGCGCGCCCCAATGCGTCGGCAAAGCACGCGGCTCCGAAGCGCTCGTAGAGCTGGACCGCGATCGTGTTCAACGAGTTGATCAGCGCGAATTCCAGCGTGACCGCGCCGTAATTCGCGCCGGAGAAGTTGCTCGGCCATGCGCGCGCCCGGTCGTCCACGCTGTCTTCCGGATGCATGCCCTGCTCCAGCGCGCAGAGATACATGAAGGGCTTCAGCGTCGAGCCCGGAGAGACGCGGCCGTTCCGGACGACATCCACACCGTCATAGTCATGGCCGATGGCGAGCGCGGCGACCGCCCCGTCCGGCTCCATCACGATGATCGCGGAGCTGTCGTAGCCCGCTTCGCGGCCGAGGTTCAGGAGATTGGTCGCGGCCATCTCTGCGTAGAGCTGCGCCTCCGTGTCGATCGTGAAACCGACGACCAAATTGTCTCCGCTGTCTCTCAGTTCGCGCGGAACCATGAAGCGCATGGCCATGTCGCGGAAGAGATAGGGGTTCAGATTCCAGGTGCGCTCGCCCCTGTCACGCGTGTCCTGGCCCGCATCGGTGTCGTAGCCTTCCGCCGCCATCGCCAAAATGAGCGCGTTCGCCTGCTTCTCGAGCAGCGGCCTGCCAGAGGCCGGATTGAGCCGGCTCGGGCGCTGCACCGAATTGGCGAGCATCGCCGCTTCGAGCATGTTGACCTTCGGCTCGTAGCCGACGCTGCGGCCAAAGAATTTTCGCGCCGCCGCTTCGATGCCGTAGACACCGTCGCCGAAATAGGCGGTGTTCAGGTACATCGCCAAAATCTCGTCCTTGGAGAACATGATCTCGACGAGGACGGCGAGGACGACCTCTCTGAACTTCCGGTCGAACGTCTGTTGCTGGGTGAGGAGCAGATTCTTGACGAGCTGCATGGTGATAGTGGAGCCGCCGACCAGCTTCCGCTGCCCGCTACCCTTCCGCTCGATGTTGGTCCACGCGGCGCGGGCGATGGTGACCGGGTTGACGCCGAAGTGCCAAAACTCGCGGAACTGCTGATCCTCGCGGGTGATGAAGGCGTTGCCGACGAAATCCGGGATGCGACCGGCGGGCAGGCTTAGGGGAAGCTCAAGCGCGGCGTCGAAATAGCGTCCTCCCGGCCCGGCGACGGCGCTCGGGATGACGCTCGCCTCGACGCTCCGTGCCCGCGCGGCGAGCGCGGAGCGCGACACGTCCAGCCGCTCGGTGAGATAGGCGGCATAAAGGACGAGCGCCCCGAAGCCGATCAAGGCGAGCCGATAGACAAAAAGGACGACGCCCCGGAACAATGCGCCGATTGCCTTCACCGCAGCCTCGCCCTGCGACATCCGCATCGGCTCAACGGGGCCGAGGGAGGGAGGCTACCGTGTTCCAGCGCGCCGCTTCAACTCCGAAACAGCTTTCCCTGCCACATTGGCCTTCATCGCGAGAAATCCACGGCGTCGGTGTTGCCGCCGCAGACGAGCACGCCGACACGCTCGTCCGTGGCGGGGATGTAGCGGCGGGAGAGAAGCGCGGCGAGCGTCGTCGCACCGCCCGGCTCCGCCGCGATTCTGAGCCGATCCCACAACAGCCGCTGCGCCGCGGCGATCGCCGCGTCTTCAACCAGCAGCGATTGCCCGACATATTTCTGCGCAATCGGGAACATGAGCTTGCCGACCTGCCGCGGCGCGAGTGAATCCGCCGCGATGCCGCCGGCCGGTGCATCGACGGGGCGGCCGGCCTCGAGCGCCATATGAAGCGTCGGCGCCGTTTCAGGCTCAACGGCTACGATCCGCACGGCGCTTCCGTACCAGCTCGCGATGCCGCCGATCAGCCCACCGCCGCCGACCGCGATGAGCAGCGTGTCGAGTTCCGGCGCCTGCTCCTCAAGCTCCATCGCGAGCGTGCCCTGCCCGAGCAGCGTCTCAGGCTGGTCGTAGGCATGCACCGCGATCGCGCCGCTCTTGGCGCGAAACTCCTCGCTCGCCGCGAGCGCATCTGAGTAGCGCGCACCGCCCACGACGAGCGCCGCCCCGTAGCTCTTGATGCGTTCGATCTTCGTCGGCGACGCCACCTCCGGCACGAAGATCGTCGCCTTCGCACCAAGCTTTTGCGCCGCATAGGCGACCGCCGCGCCATGATTGCCGCCGGACGCTGCCACCACGCCGGCCGCCGGCACGGCGCGCGACAAGAGATTTGCGAACGCGCCGCGCGGCTTGAAGGAGCCGGTGTGCTGCAGCAGTTCGAGCTTCAGCACGAGTCGCGCCGGCGCAAGCCCGAACTCCGCAGCGTCGACCGTCAGCACCGGCGTGACGCGCACATGCGGCCGGACCAGCCGGCCGGTCTCGGCGATCGCATCGCGATCGATCCTTGCCGATATCTCTCCTGCGAGCACGCCCTCTCTCCTTCGCGACCTTCCGACGATTGGCACGGATCGGCCGGTTCCGTCGAGCCGCGGTTCAGAGGAGGCGGATCGGCCTCAGCGCCGGCTGAGCGTTCGCGAGACCGCGTCTCGCCAGCCGGCAAGCTTCGCCTGCCGGAGATCGTCCGCCATCGCCGGCTCGAAGCGGCGGTCGAGCTTCCAGGCCTTGGCAAAACCCTCAGGGCCCGGCCACACGCCGGCCTTCTGTCCGGCGAGCCAGGCGGCGCCGAGCGCTGTGGTTTCCAGGATTCTTGGCCGGTCGACAGGCGCATCGAGAATGTCGGCAAGGCGCTGCATGGTCCAGTCGCTCGCGACCATGCCGCCGTCCACGCGGAGCACCGTCTTCGCTGGGCCAGACCAGTCGTCGTGCATCGCCCCGATCAGATCGTGGGTCTGGTAGCAAACCGATTCGAGCGCCGCGCGGGCGAGCTCCTTCGGGCCGGTGGCGCGGGTCAGCCCGAAGATCGCGCCGCGCGCATCCGGGTCCCAATAGGGCGTGCCGAGGCCGACGAAGGCCGGCACGAGGTAGACCGCCTGCTCCGGATCGGCCTCCGCCGCCATCGGGCCGGACTGATCGGCACGCTCCAGGATTCGCAACCCGTCGCGCAGCCATTGCACCGCCGCGCCAGCAATGAAGATCGCGCCTTCGAGGGCGTAGGTCGTCCTGCCGCCGAGGCGATAGGCGATGGTGGTGAGCAGCCGGTTCTTCGAGGCGACTGCGGCATCGCCGGTGTTGAGCAGCGCGAAGCAGCCTGTGCCGTAGGTCGATTTCAGCATGCCCAGCTGAAAACAGGCCTGGCCGAGCGTCGCCGCCTGCTGGTCGCCGGCCACGCCGAAAATGGGAAGCGATGCGCCGAACAGCTCGGGCAGCGTGACGCCGAAATCGGCGGCGCAGTCGAGCACCTCCGGAAGCATTTTTCGCGGCACGCCGAGGAGGCCGAGGATGTCGTCGTCCCATGCGTTCCTGTGGATGTTGTAGAGGAGCGTGCGCGACGCGTTGGTCGCGTCGGTGATGTGGCTCCGCCCGCCCGTCAGGTTCCAGATGAGCCAGGCATCGACCGTGCCGAAGACAAGCTCGCCGGCTTCGGCTGCGGCGCGCGCGCCCTCCACGTTATCGAGAATCCACGCGACTTTGGTGGCGGAGAAATAGGGATCGAGAAGGAGGCCGGTCGCGGCGCTGATCGCCGACTCGTGGCCTGCCGCCTTCAGGCGCGCGCAGAGGTCGGCTGTGCGGCGGTCCTGCCAGACGATGGCGCGGTGGACCGGCTCGCCGGTCTTCCGGTTCCAGACGAGGGTCGTCTCGCGCTGGTTTGTGATGCCGAGGGCGGCGATGTCGGCGGCGCGGAGGCCCGCCTGCGACAGCGCCAGCCGCACCGTTTCCACGGTGCTTCGCAAAAGGTCTTCCGGGTCATGCTCCACCCAGCCGGGTTTTGGAAAGTGCTGGGGAAACTCCCGCTGCGCGACGCCTACGATGCGCTGCCCGGCGTCGAAGACGATGGCGCGCGTCGAGGTCGTGCCCTGGTCGATCGCAACGATGTGGCCGCTCATTCTTCTTTCCTCATGCTGGCTGAGGCGCTCCGTCCGCTCCTTCGAGGCTCGGTGCGCATGCACCCCAGGATGAGGCGGACGGAGCCTCGAACTATTCCGCAGCCATTGTCGCCCGCTGCTTAGCGGCAAGGTAGGCTTCCAGCGCCTCGGCCTCGGGCGGGGCGAATCTCAGGCCGCATTTCGTGCGCCGCCACAACACGTCCTCGGCGCTCATCGCCCACTCGCGATCCATCAGGTAGCGCACTTCCGATTCATAGAGGTCGGAGCCGAAACGGCGCCCGAGATCGGCGGCGCTGCGCGCGCCGGCGAGAACCTGCTGCGCCGAAGTGCCGTAGAGGCGCGCCAGGCGGCGGACGTGCGCCGGCGCGAGGAACGGGAACTCGCGGCCGAGATCGCGCACGAGGTCTTCGAAGCTGCCGACAGGGAAATCGCCGCCGGGCAGCGGCGCGCGTTTCGTCCAGCTCTTGCCGCGGCGGCCGATGAGGCCCTCGATCTCGACCAGCGCCGCCTCCGCCAGCCGTCGATAGGTGGTGATCTTGCCGCCAAAGACATTGAGGAGCGCGCCGTTCTCGGGCGTGCCCGCCTGCTTCAGCACATAGTCGCGCGTCGCCTCCTGCGCCTTCGAGGCGTCGTCGTCATAGAGCGGGCGGACTGCGGAATAGCTCCAGACCACATTCCCCGGGGACACCGGCCGCGCGAAGTACTCGCTCGCGGCGGCGCAAAGATAGGCCGTCTCCTTCGGGGTGATCGCGACGGCGCCCGGATCGCCTTCAAAATCCTCGTCGGTGGTGCCGATCAGCGTGTAATCGCCCTCGTAGGGTATGGCGAAAATGATGCGGCCGTCGGCGTTCTGAAAGATGTAGCAGCGGCCGTGATCGAAGAGCTTCGGCACCACGATGTGGCTGCCTTTGACGAGACGGACGTTCCTCCCGCCTTCCCGTGCTGAAACCCGCGACAGCACCCCGTCGACCCATGGCCCAGCGGCGTTGACGACGAGGCGGGCGCGGACGCTGGCCGTTTCATTCCGGCTCGTGTCGCGCAGCTCGATATCCCAGACGCCGCCGCTGCACCGCATGCCCATGACCTCGGTGCGCGTCCGAACGACCGCACCGCGGTCGGCCGCGTCGCGGGCGTTCAGCGCGACCAGCCGCGCATCGTCCACCCAGCAATCGGAATATTCGAACGCCTTGACAAAGAGCGGCTTGAGCGGTCCGCCCGCGGCGTCGCGGCGGAGGTCGAGCGTCTTTGTCGGCGGGAGAAGCTTGCGGCCGCCCATGTGGTCGTAGAGGAAGAGGCCCAGCCGAAGCAGCCAGGCGGGCCTCAGGCCCGAATGGTGCGGCAGCACGAATCGGAGCGGCCGGATGATGTGCGGAGCGTTCGCCCAGAGCACCTCGCGCTCCATCAGCGCCTCGCGCACCAGGCGGAACTCATAATATTCGAGATAACGCAGCCCGCCATGCACGAGCTTGGTGGAGCCCGACGACGTGCCGCTCGCGAGATCGTTCATCTCCGCCAGGAACACCGAGTAGCCGCGCCCTGCGGCGTCGCGCGCAATTCCGCAGCCGTTGACGCCGCCCCCGATCACCAGGAGATCGTAGACGCCGCGATGGTCCGCCTTGTTCAATCCGCCTGCCTCTCTTCCTCCCCGGTGATCTCAAGCCGGACGCCGTGCTCCTCGCAGATGCCACGGATTGGCTCCGGCGGCGGCCGGTCGGTCACAAAGATCTGGATGTCGCGCAGATGCGCGATGCGGACCGGCGCGGTCCGCTCGAACTTCATGGCGTCGGCGACGAGGATCGTCTGCCGCGACAGGCGGATGATCTCGCGCGACACGCTCACCTCGCGATAGTCGTAGTCGAGGATGCTGCCGTCCTCGTCGATCGCCGACGCGCCAATGACGGCGTAGTCCACCTTGAACTGGCGGATGAACTCCACCGCCGCCTCGCCCACGATGCCGCCGTCGGACTTGCGAACGAGCCCGCCGGCGATGACGACCTCAACGGCCGGAGAATCGCGCAGGATGTGCGCGACGTTGATGTTGTTGGTGATCGCCAGGATGCCCTGATGGCGGCGGAGCGCCAGCGCCACCTGCTCGGTGGTCGTGCCAATGTTGAGGACGATAGAGCTGTTGTCGGGGACGAGCGACGCGGCGCGGACGCCCATGCGGCGCTTGGCGTCGGCGGCGAGCACACGGCGGGCGTCGTAGGCGTAGTTCGTGACCCCGGAGGGATAGGTGGCGCCGCCGTGAATACGCTGCAGAAGGCCACGGTCGCAAAGCTCGTTCAGGTCCTTGCGGATGGTCTGCGGCGTCACCCGAAAATCGCCGGCGAGGCTTTCCACCTCGACGTGGCCGGTCTGCCTCGCCAGGCCGAGGATGTCGAACTGCCTCGGCGTTATCGGCTCCACGTCGCCTCCTTTTTCGTTTTATTTCGCACTGCAAAAAACCTCGACCCGCGCGCGTCATATCTTCCGATACCGCAACTCTCAAGGCAACATTAACTTTCGTATTGACCTTCACTTTCTTTCGCTTGATAGTCCAGCTGCGGTCTCACCAGGGAGGAACATTCCATGAGGAGCAGACTATTGGCCGCGACAGCGGTCGCCGCCATCCTCTGCCTGTCCGGCCCGGCCAATGCCGGCATGGCGGAAGCGGAGAAATGGATCGACGAGGAGTTCCAGCCTTCCGTGCTCACGCGGGACGAGCAAGTTGCCGAGATGGAATGGTTCGTCAACGCGGCGCAGCCGTTCGTCGGCATGGAGATCAACGTGCTGTCGGAGACGATTCCGACGCACACCTACGAATCCCAGACCCTCACCAAGGCTTTTGAGGAAATCACCGGCATCAAGGTCAATCACCAGCTGCTCGGCGAGGGCGAGGTCGTCCAGGCGGTCCAGACGCAGATGCAGACGAACCGCAATCTCTATGACGCCTACATCAACGATTCCGATCTGATCGGCACGCATTCGCGCCTGCAGAGCGCGGTGAACCTGACCGAGTGGATGGAAGGCGAAGGCAAGGACGTCACCAATCCGAACCTCGACACCGACGACTTCATCGGCATCTCCTTCACCACCGGGCCGGACGGCAAGATCTGGCAGCTGCCCGACCAGCAATTCGCCAACCTCTACTGGTTCCGCAAGGACTGGTTCGACCGCGAGGATCTGAAGGCGCAATTCAAGGAGAAGTACGGCTACGACCTCGGCGTGCCGGTCAACTGGTCGGCCTACGAGGACATCGCAAACTTCTTCACCAACGACGTGAAGGAAATCGACGGCGTCCGCGTCTACGGCCACATGGACTACGGCAAGCGCGCTCCGGACCTCGGCTGGCGCATGACCGACGCCTGGCTTTCGATGGCCGGCTCCACCTCGCCGGGCCTCCCGAACGGACGCCCGATCGACGAATGGGGCATCCGCATGGAGGAAGGGACCTGCAATCCGCAGGGGGCTTCCGTTACGCGCGGCGGCGGCGCCAACGCTCCGGCCTCCATCTACGCCATTGCCAAATGGGACGAGTGGCTGCGCAACCTGGCACCTCCCGGGGCGGCCGACCTCGACTTCTATCAGTCGCTGCCGGCGCTCTCGACGGGCAACGTCGCGCAGCAGATCTTCTGGTACACCGCCTTCGTCCCGGACATGGTGAAGTCGAAGGCCGACGGCAACAACACGGTCGACGATCAGGGCAACGTGCTCTGGCGCATGGCTCCATCGCCGCATGGGCCGTACTGGAAAGAGGGCATGAAGCTCGGCTACCAGGACGCCGGCTCGTGGACGCTGTTCAAGTCGACCCCGGTCGATCGCCGCAAGGCCGCCTGGCTCTACGCGCAGTTCGTCGTGTCGAAGACGTTGGACGTGAAGAAGAGCCATGTCGGCCTGACGATCATCCGCGACTCCACGATCAACCACGAATCGTTCACCGAGCGTGCGCGGCAGCTTGGCGGCCTGGTCGAGTTCTATCGCTCGCCCGACCGCGTTCTGTGGACTCCGACGGGCGTCAACGTCCCCGACTATCCGAAGCTCGCGCAGATCTGGTGGCAGCAGATTGGCGACGTGAACTCCGGCGCCTTCACCCCGCAGGAGGCAATGGACCGGCTCGCCGGCGAGATGGACGTCACCATGGCCCGTATGCAAGCCGCCGATGAGGCCCAGCAGGTCTACGGCGGCTGCGGCCCACGGCTCAATCCGGAGGTGGACCCCTCGGAATGGCTTGGCAAGGAGAACGGCCCGGCGGCGAAGCTCGACAAC